>JAIXOZ010000044.1 GCA_027486495.1 Comamonadaceae bacterium
CGGTGGTTCATCATGTACAAACCTGTGAGCAAACTGGCGCGGCCTGGCCCGCAAGGCACGGCTTGCGTGTAGTGGCGCGCAAAGGTCACGCCCTCGCTGGCCAGTGACGCAATGTGGGGTGTTTTGATCAGAGGGTGGCCCAACATGGGCAAGGTGTCGCCACGCCACTGGTCGACGACGATGAGCAATACGTTTTTGTGAGCGGGCATATTGGCCTTTGATGCTGTGGACAGTGCTTTGGTGCCAGTTCAATCTTGGTGAATAAACTGAATGATCAAGCATCAAGGCCTCATGTGTCACCACTGTGGCCATCATGTGAAGCCCCGATGACTTGAAGGCCTTAGCCCCGAGGGTGGTGCTGTGCATGCAGCGTTTTCAGCCGCTCACGTGCCACATGGGTGTAGATGGTGGTGGTGGAGATGTCGGCATGGCCCAGCAGCATTTGTACGGCGCGCAAGTCGGCCCCATGGTTGAGCAAATGCGTGGCAAAGGCGTGGCGCAAGGTGTGGGGCGACAAAGGTGCGGTGATGCCCGCCTGGATGGCGTAGCGCTTGACCAGGCTCCAAAACATGATGCGCGTCATGCCCGTGCCCGGTTTGGGGCCGCTGGTGGTGACAAACAGGTCCTCGGTCTGGCGCTGCCCCAGCATGGCAGGCCGCGCCCGCGACATGTAGCGTTGCAGCCAGTCACGCGCCTCTTCGCCAAAGGGCACAAGACGCTCCTTGCTGCCCTTGCCCATGATGCGCAAAACACCTTCGTTGAGCGAGACGTGCAAAGTTTTGAGGCTGACCAACTCGCTCACGCGCAGGCCACTGGCGTACATCAACTCCAGCATGGCACGGTCGCGCAGACCCAGGTCGGTGGCCGCATCCGGCGCGCGCAACAAGGCATCCACTTGCGACTCGCCCAAGGTTTTGGGCACGCGCAAGGCCTGTTTGGCAGCGAGCATGCGCAAGGTGGGATCGGATTGAACAAGGCGTTCGCGCAGCGCCCAACGAAAAAACCGCTTGAACACCGTCAACCTGCGGTTGGCCGATGTCGCCTTGGTTTGGCCATGGCGTTCGGCAAAGTAAGCCTGCAGTTGGTGTTCTTCGGTCGCCTCCAGCGCCAGCCTGTGCGTCAAAAACAACCAGGTGGCGTACAGGGACAAATCCAGGCGGTACGCCGCCAAGGTGTTGGCGGACAGTCCGTCTTCCAGCCAGAGGGCCTCGGCAAATCGGTCGATGGCGCTCTGACTGGCCTCGTGCATGGACTAAAAATCAGTCCAGCTTGAGTTTTTGCTGGTCCACGACTTTCTTGTAGACCTCGAACTCGGCCTTGATCTGGGCTGTGAACTCTTCAGGCGTGTTGGCCACCACCAACGAGCCAGTGTCGTTGATGCGCTTGGTCACGCCCGGCTCTTGCAGGGCTTTTTTCACACCCGCGCTGATCTTGTCGACCACCTCTTTGGGCAAATTCTTGGGCCCCAAGATGCCGTAGTAAGCCATGCGGTTGACGGGCTCCAAACCCACTTCTTTGAAGGTGGGCACATTGGGCAATTGCGCCAGGCGCTGAGGCGCGGCCACCACGATGGGCACCAAACGGCCCGACTGGATGAAAGGCAACGCCGAGGGCAGGTTGTCAAAAATGATGGGCACTTGGCCTGCCACGGTGTCGTTCAGGGCTGGCCCCGCTCCGCGGTAGGGGATGTGGGTGATGAAGGTGCCGGTCAGGCTCTTCCACAACTCGGTTTGCAGGTGACCAATGCCACCGGTGCCCGACGAGGCATAAGAGTACTTGCCGGGATTTTTACGGACTTCGGCCAAAAAGCCCGCGTAATCCTTGGCCGGAAAACTGGGGTGCACCGCGATCACATTGGGCGTGGCCGCGATGTTGATGATGGGGGTGAAGTCGGTCAGGACGTTGTACGGAATCTTGGGGTTGATGGCCGGGTTGGCGGCCGTGGTCGACACGGTGGCCATGCCGAGGTTGTAGCCATCGGGTGCAGCGCGGGCGGTTTCGGTCGCGCCCACCACACCGCCGCCACCGGCCTTGTTCTCGACGATCACGCTTTGACCCAGGGCTTTGCCCAGCGGCTCAGCAATCACGCGGGCCACGATGTCGGTCGTGCCGCCGGGTGCAAAAGGCACTTGCAAGCGGACGGTTTTGTTGGGATAGGCCTGGGCCCAAACACTGCCGCTGGCCAAGACGGCCGCGGCCATGCCAGCCGCATAAACAAAAGAACGACGCTTCATACAAAAACTCCTGAAAAAGGGGTCCATCATAGGGACAAATAGAGAAGGCCAAACAGGGGAAGACCCCCAAAACCCACAAAAAAACAACCCCTTAAGCGGCGTGACAGGGCCTTGGGCTGGCCCGGTGCCGGATTTGTTATCCTAGCCGAGTGAACTTTGCAGAACTTCTCTTTCCTGATTTTTCCTTGATCTTGTGCGGCTATTTGATTTGCCGCTTCACGGCCCTGAGCCGTCCGGTGTGGCAACACGTAGAAAGCCTCGTTTATTTTTTCTTGTTTCCAGTCCTGCTGTTTCACTCGATAGTGAAAAGCCCACTCGATGTGGTGGCCACATCCAGCCTGATTGGCGCTGGTTTGAGCCTGGCGGCTTGCGCCATTTTGCTGTCTTACAGCTTGCCCTACTGGCCCCTCATTGGCCCCCGTTTGGACCGGCGCGACCACGCCGCCAGCGCCCAAGTGGCCTTCCGATTCAACTCCTTCATTGGTTTGGCGCTGGCCGAGCGCTTAGCAGGACCCCAGGGCTTGTTGCTCATTGCCGTGCTGATTGGTTTTTGCGTGCCCCTGTTCAACATCGGGGCAGTCTGGCCCATGGCGCGCCAGGCCAACACTGGCTTTGTGCGCGAGCTGGTGCGCAACCCGCTGATCATCGCCACAGCGTCTGGCTTGGTGGCCAATTTGCTGGGCTTTCGGATGCCTGCTTGGATCGAGCCCAGCTTCAGCCGCATTGGCTCGGCATCTTTGGCGTTGGGCTTGATGGCTGCGGGTGCAGGCATGCAGCTAGACTCTTTGCGGCAAGGCAAGTTGTTGGGCGCTTGTGTGCTGACGATCAAACACCTGCTCATGCCTTTGATCGCATTGGGCATGTGTCTGTTGTTCCGGCTTGACACCGTGCAGTCCACAATCTTGTTGGCGTTTTCGGCGCTGCCCACGGCGTCCACCTGTTATGTGTTGGCTGCGCGCATGGGCTACAACGGGCCCTATGTCGCGGGCTTGGTCACACTCTCTACCCTGGGCGGCATGCTGAGCTTGCCTTTCGCGTTGAGCATACTCAATCAGTAAATTTCATCAAGGACATTCCGATGTCGATCCCCCAATCGAAAAGCCTTCATTGCTTGAACCTTGGCAGGTGGTTTCTCTTCACCCTGGCTGCAGCGACCATCAGCGGCTGTGCATTGACACCCCATAAGCCGCAGGCGAGGGAGCAATCCGCAGCATTGTTGAGCGCGCAACTGGCTGCAGCTGAAACCCAACTGAAGAATTCGCCGGCCGATAGCACCCAGCACATCTACGTGGGGTCGGCCCAGCACTCGCAGTCATTGGCATTTCAGCAGGATGTACTTTCAGTACAACAAAAACTTCAAACCTTGAACACAGAGATGGTTTCCATTTTGATGAGCAATCAAATGGAAACTCAACAGCTGAAATACCCCTTTGCGACCATCCCAAACCTTCAATTGGTGTTTGACAAGTTGGCTACATGGTCCAAGCAACACACCCTGTCGCTGACTTTACTCATCACAACGCATGGCGCCCCAGACATTTTGTCGGTAAATATCGGCAACAGCTACTTCCAACCCGTGCGTTCCGAGCAGCTGAAATCTTGGCTCAACAAATTGCATCCCCGAACCCAAATGACAATCATATTGTCGGCTTGCCATTCGGGATCCTTTGCAGACACCTTGATCGGCGAGAACAGGATTGTCTTAACGGCTGCTGCTGCAGACCGAAAATCTTTCGGCTGCGCTTACCAAGATAAAAACACCTGGTTCATTGCACAACTTTTAGGACCTCATTTCAAGCCTGAAAACACATGGTCACAAGTGTTTGTCGCGACCCGTGATGGTGTTGAACTTCAAGAGAAAGCCCAAAAAATTTCTCTTTATTCGAACCCTCAAATGCGCAGTCCGGAAGCTCTCAATCGCAACACTTTGGCACAGTGGTACTCAAGGCGTCCCAGTCCAAAGAGCCATCTGTCACCCCTGCACCAGTGACCAAGCTGCCTGCTCTTGCACCACGGGATCCGCGTGAGACTTGAGGGTCTGCAAAGACTGCACAAGTTTTTCACGCTCTGAAGTCGCCAGCGCATCAGAGGCCAGCGCATTGCCCGCCGCCAGGGCCAGATTGCGCAACCAGCGGGCGTGTCCGATGCGGCGGATGGCGCTGCCCTCTGTGCGGCGCAAAAACTCGGCTTCGTTCCAGGCCATGAGCCCAGCGATGCTGCCCGCGTCCAAACCGTCGCGGGACTGCCAATCGGGCAAAGGGCTGACTTGTGCGAACTTGTTCCAGGGGCAGGCCAGCTGACAGTCGTCGCAGCCATAAATCCGGTTGCCGATCAGCGGGCGCAAGGCTTCATCAATCGGCCCGGCATGCTCGATCGTCAAATAAGAAATGCAGCGCCGCGCGTCCAGCTTGTAGGGCCCGACGATGGCCTGGGTGGGGCACAAATCGATGCAGGCGGTGCACTGGCCGCAATGCGCCGATGTGGCGGTCGTCTCGGGCAGGGCGAAGTCCACAAACAACTCGCCCAAAAAAAACATCGACCCCGCCTCGCGGCTCAGCACCAAGGTGTGCTTGCCGCGCCAGCCCAGGCCGCTGCGGGTGGCGAGCTCGGCCTCCAAGACCGGGGCCGAGTCGGTGAACACGCGGTGACCAAAGGGCCCAATCGCTTGGGCAATGCGGTCCTGCAGTTTTTGCAAGCGACTGCGCAAAACCTTGTGGTAATCGCGCCCCCGGGCATAAAGCGACACCACCGCCTCCCCCGGCTGCAGGCTGCGGGTGGTTTCGCGCACCAGCCAGTCGGGGGGAGTGTTCGCAGGCAGGTAGTCCATGCGGGCGGTGATCACGCTCACCGTGCCCGGCACCAGCTCGGCCGGGCGGGCGCGCTTCATGCCGTGGCTTTGCATATAGCCCATGCTGCCGTGAAATCCTGCGGCCAACCAAGCCTGTAATCCGGGCTCTGCCGAGGACAAATCGATGCCCGTCACGCCAATTTGGGACAATCCCAATTCACGCGCCCAGATCAGGATCTGGGGCCACAGTTCAAGAAGGTCGATTTGAGTACGTTGAGCAGTCACCCACCGATTGTAGAAAGCCGCACCATCCCAGCCCATTGGGAGGGCATGTGGCCGAACGAGGCCGCCACGCAGGCCTTTGCCACGCAACTGGCGCAGGGCCTAGGCCAATGGCTCGGGGGGCGCGATGCACGCATTGAGTTGCGCGGCAACCTCGGGGCGGGCAAGACCACCTTGGTGCGTCACCTGCTGCGTGCTGTCGGTGTGACAGGCCGCATCAAAAGCCCGACCTACGCCGTGGTGGAACCCCACCAAGCGGGCACGGGTGGAACGGGAGACATGGCCTGGCCCATCTGGCACTTTGACTTTTACCGATTCAACGACCCGCAGGAATGGGAAGACGCGGGCTTTCGGGATATCTTTGCCGGGCCAGGCCTCAAACTCATGGAGTGGCCCGACAAGGTGGCTGGGCAACTGCCCCCGCCGGACTGGGTGATTGCGCTGGAGGCCATTGACGAAGACCAACGCCAGGTGCGCATCAGCGCGGGCACGGAGCGCGGGCACACCTGGCTGGCATCGTGGCGGTCAGCCTGGAACGAAGGTGCAGAACATGCGCCGTGACCGCCGCCGCCTGATCAAGGCTGGTTTTCTGGTGTTGAGTCTGGGTACTGCGCAACTGGCACGCGGGGCTAACATGCTGGCCGTGCGTGTCTGGCCCGCCCCCGATTACAGCCGCGTCACCCTCGAATCGGACGCCCCCATCCAAAGCACTCAGACATTCATCGCCTCGCCACCGCGACTGGCGGTGGACATCCAAGGCATGCAACTGAACGCCGCTTTGCGAGAGCTGGTGGGCAAAGTGCAGGCCTCGGACCCCAACATCGCCGGCATCCGCGTGGGCCAATACAGCGCGAATGTGGTGCGTCTGGTCATCGACCTCAAACACCCCATCGCACCACAGGTCTTCAGCCTGCAACCCGTGGCCCCTTATGCGCACCGCCTGGTGCTCGACCTCTACCCCAGCCAAGCCATTGACCCACTGGAGCAACTGATCCAGGAACGCATGGCGGCCCAAACCCAGTCTGCCGCTGCTAACCTTCCCGGGGCCTCGGCCACGGTGAACGACCCCTTGGGCGACCTGATCGCCCGGCAAACCCAGTCCGGCGTTGCGGTCTTGACACTGCCCGCCCCAACCACCCGCCGCCCCGACATGAGCGCAAGCGACGGCCCCTTCATGGACAACCCCAGTCGCCCGAGCAGGACACCCAACCTGCAACGAACCGACCGCTTGATCGTGGTCGCGCTGGACCCGGGTCATGGCGGCGAGGACCCCGGTGCCATTGGCCCGGGCGGCACACGCGAAAAAGACGTGGTGCTCAAGATCGCAAAAATGCTGCGCCAGCGCATCAACGCCAGCAGCGTGGACGGCAGCCCCATGCGGGCTTTTTTGACACGCGACGCCGATTTCTTTGTGCCCTTGCATGTGCGCGTGCAAAAAGCCCAGCGCGTCCAAGCCGACCTGTTTGTCAGCATCCACGCCGATGCCTTCTACACCCCGCGCCCTCAAGGCGCCAGCGTTTTCGCGCTCAGCCAAGGCGGGGCCTCCAGCGCCGCTGCCCGATGGATGGCGCAAAAAGAAAACAAGGCCGACGTGATCGGCGGCGTGAACCTGGGTGGGCAAGACAGCCAGGTGCAACGTGCCTTGCTCGACATGAGCACCGCCGCGCAAATCAAGGACAGCCTGACACTCGGCAACAGCTTGCTGCGCGAGATCGGCAGCGTGGGCAAGTTGCACAAACCCCGTGTCGAGCAAGCCGGTTTCGCTGTGCTCAAAGCCCCCGACATCCCCAGCGTGCTGGTCGAGACCGCCTTCATCAGCAACCCGGAAGAGGAAGAAAAATTGCGCAGCGAGGCCTACCAAAAGCAATTGACCGAAGCCTTGCTGCGGGGCATCTTGCAATACTTCTCACGCAACCCGCCACTGGCGCGCAACCGGGGCCTGTGATCTCCCACGGCACACAAGGCAGCCAATCTGGCAGGTCGAGTCGCAAGTTGCCAACGCTCAGCAGACCGATGCCTTCACGGTCAGACATTCCAAAAGGTCGCGAAGCGGGCTTTTCAAAAGGCGCTGGCGCACCCTGTCACACCTGAGTGGGCGACCTACAAAACGGCTTTCTGGCTTGTCTGCACGTCCAGGTCAAACTGGTCCATGGCCGCCAAGGTGATTGGATCTGTGGCCAGCCCTGCCGCGAACTCCGGCCGCACAGTCACAGCGTGCGCCCCACAAGCGATCAGACGTGAGAGCACATCGGCCGACTTGATGCTGGCCGCTAGCAGTTGCAGGCCATCGGTTTGCACGGCCACACAGGCCTCGATCAGTGACCAGACATCGCGGCCATCCGCTTGCAAGCGGCCCACATAGGGCGCCACATAGTTGGCTCCTTGCGCTCTGGCCCACAGCAGTTGCACCGCATTGGAAAGGCCCGTGAGCAGCGTGGGCACGCCCCGGGCCTGCACCTCGCGCAAAACCGGCTGCCAATCGGGGTGGCAAGGCAGTTTGATGGTCAAGCGCACACCGGCGTGCTCGGCCTCAGGCAGCAGCACTTCAAGCCATTGCGCGGCTTCGCCCACATCGGCACGGGGCAATTGCAGCATCAGCTCGGGCAAACGCGCCGCCCCGGCTTGAGACACCAGCTTCAGATAAGCGGCCAAATTGACCGGTAAACCGGCTTGCATGACCAACGTGGGGTTGGTGGTCACGCCCTGCACCGGCGGGCAACCCGCAGGCAAGGCCCATTGGCGGGCGTCGGCCGAATCGAGGTAGAACTTCATGCAGCGTCCTGCTTCAAAAAGATGTCTTTGTCCGGAAAAAACTGGCTGTGCAGCGGCAGCAAGGCCCCGCCCAAAGCGCGGGCATGCGCCCCCACCTGCCCCGCCAACAATTGCGGCTGGTGCATGCCATCAAAACGGTAACCCGCCAGCGCGTCTTGTGTCGCGACCATCAGGGCGTTCATGAGCGGTGCACCAAGTGAGCCATCCATGACCACCGCGTCCAAGTCGAGAAATGCGGCAGAACTGGCCACCGTCATGGCCAGTGCCTGGCTGGCCTGCGCGATCCACGGCGAGGTCAACTCGGCATAGTCATCGTTCATGATGGCCGCTTCGTGCTTGAGCAAGGGGCTGTGCCCTGCCTTCAGCAAGGCTTGCTCCAACTGCCAACCTGAGGCTTTTTGCAGCAGTTGCGGCGGCATGCCCGAGCCAGCGGAGGCCAGACCGACGGGTAAGGAACCAATCGCCCCGGCGTTGCCACGCTCGCCGTTCATGATGTGGCCCGACAGCACCAGACCACCGCCAATGAAGGTGCCCACAAAAACGTAAAGAAAACTGCGCACACTGCGGCCATGACCCTGGAGCAACTCGGCCACGCAGGCGGCGGTGGTGTCTTTGGCAAAGACCACCGGCAAATCGGTCAAGCGCTGCACCTCGGCCGTCAGCTCAATGTGCTCCCAACGGGCCAGGGCTTGCGCGGCTTGGCCCCCCATGATGTCGGCCCACTTGTGCAGCGACAAGGGGGCCGTCAAACCCACGCCCACGGTGCGCTGCCACATCTCGCCCATGCGCTCTTTGAGCGTTTGCAGGCCCTCGACCATTGAGGCGAACAATTTGTCTGGATCGGGGTAGTCGTAATGCACTTCTAGACGCTTGACCGGTTGACCGCAAAAGTCGGCCACCAGCAACTCCAGGTTGCGCCGACCCACCTGGATGCCCACGCTGAACGCGCCTTGCGGGTTGAGCGACAGCGGCACCGAAGGCTGGCCGATCTTGCCGCGCACCCGGTCTTGTTTGAGCAGCAAGCCATCGTCGAGCAAACGCCCCACGATGATGGCCACCGTCTGCGTGGACAGCTGCGTCAGGCGGGCCAAGTCAGCCTTGGGGATGGCCCCGTGGTGGCGGATGGCCTGCAGCACGATGCGCTCGTTGAACTGGCGCATGCCGACGTGGTTAGAGCCGCGCATGGCTGAGCTGGAGGTGGCGCTGTTCATTGAATCCCAAAATGGCGTGGGTGACAAAGAGTTAAAGCAGGATCACGCCCTTGCAGAACAAGGCGTTGCCGAAGGCCGTGCCCTCGCCGCTTTGCACGATCAGACTGGCCCCTTTGATTTTCTCGTAAAAGGCGTAGCGCTCGACCGCCTCCACTTGATCCGTTTGGAAACCTTCGGCCACCACCAAATCGACCACGGCTTGTTGGGCTGCCGTGCGGTGCCCCTCTGCGCTGCCGCACACCCGCATGAAGGCGGCCGGTTGCGCCACATCGAGGGCCAGCGGCAACACCGACAACACGGCACGGCTCACGCGCTCCAGACTGTGGCCGGGGATGCGCACCACCGGCTTGCCCTGACTCAAAAAGTCGGCCGTGAAATTCGCATCCACCACCGCCACCCATTCGGCGTGGCCCATGGCGCTCAGGTGCATCAGCAGCTCGGGCGTGAGCAGCGGGTCAATCCCTTTCAGCATGTGACCGCCTCATTCACCGTTGAAGAGCGCAAGCTGGCCGGGTCGATGGCCCCGGTGATCAGACCCACGATTTCTTCGGGGCTGGTTTCATGGGTCAGACGGCTGCAGATGATGCGGCCTTGGCGGAACACCCAGATGCGGTCCACCAGGTCAAACACCTGGCGCAAGTTGTGGCTGATGATGACCAGCGGGATGCCTTGCTTCTTCAAACCTTTGATGATTTCTTCCACGCGGGCCGTCTCTTGCACACCCAAAGCGGCCGTGGGCTCGTCCAGGATGATGAGTTTTTTGGCAAAACCGGCGGCGCGTGCAATCGCCACGCACTGGCGCTGACCGCCCGACATGCCGCGCAAGGTCTCGCTCATGTCCTGAATCTTCACACCCGTGGTGGCCAGCATGGCCGCTGATTTTTCGCGCATGGCCTTGTGGTTCAGGATCGACAGCGGGCCCAAATTCAGGCGTGTGATCTCCCGGCCCAGAAAGATGTTGGCCGGCACATCCAGGTCTTCGGCCAGCGCCAGCGTTTGGTAAACGGTCTCGATGCCCTGCTCTCGAGCGTACAGGGGGGACTCAAAGTTGACCTTGCCACCGTCCAACAAGATGTCGCCCGAATTGGGCTGCTCGGCTCCGGTGATCAGGCGAACAAAGGTGCTTTTACCCGCGCCGTTGTCGCCCACGATGGCGGCGTGTTCACCCGGCAGGAGGCGAAATTGCGCATCGGTCAGGGCTTTGACGCCGCCGTAATGCTTGGTCAATTTCTGGATTTCAAGAACAGGTGGGGTTGTCGACATGGCGGCTACTTTCACGGTGAATGGGCGCAAGCATGCCGGAACACAGGCTGGCACGCATTAGTAAAACTACTAGGTTTACTTAGTCGGCTTTTTCGCTTCCAATCCGTTGGCGGTCAGAAAACGCGCTTTCAGGACCGAATACACCCTCAACAACGGAGATAAATCCCATGATCAGCAAACGCACACTCGGCCGCATGGCCCTGGCCGCCACCGTCGCCGCAACCCTGATGGCCTGTGGCAAAAAAGAAGAAGCCAAACCCGCAGCTGCAGCGCCCGCCGCGAGCGAGCTGACCATCGCCTACATCACCAACGGCAACACCAACGAGGGCTGGACCCTGATCAACGGCGGGGCCAAGAAAGCAGGCTCAGTGCCCGGCGTCAAGTTCATTGAGCTGGCCGCAGAAAAAGGCGAGCTGTCCAAGCAGCTGGCCATCGTGGAAGACATGATCACCCGCAAGGTCAGCGCCATTGCCATCGCCCCGGTGGACTCCGCGGGCATCGCCCCTGCCGTGACCAAAGCCATGGCCGCCGGCATCCCGGTTATTGCGGTGGACACAGGCATCACCGGCGCGAACATCACCTCGTATGTGGCCACAGACAACATCAAAGCGGCCAACGTGCAGGGCAAGTGGGCGGCAGAGCAAATCCAGGACGGCGACACCGTGATTTATGTCACCGGCGACCTGAGCCAATCCACCGGACAAGAGCGCAAGAAAGGCTTTGTGGACGCGCTCAACGAAGTGCGCAAGAACGTGAAAATTGTGGAAGTGGCCACCACTTGGGACCAAACCATGGCCCAAAACGGCGTGGAGTCGGCCCTGCGCGCCAACCCCAAAGCCAAGGTGATTGCCTGCGCTTGGGACGGTGGTGCCTTGGGTGCCAAGGCTGCTTTGATGGCTGCGGGCAAGAAGCCCGGCGCTGTCATGATCGCGGGTTTTGACGGCTCACCCGGCGGCCTGGACATGATGAAAGACGGCTGGCAACAAGCCAACGCTGCCCAGATGCTCGCCAAGATCGGCGAAGTGGGCGTGCAAACCGCCATTGCCGCAGCCAAAGGCGAAAAAGTCGAAGCCCGCATCGACACCGGCTCCTTCCTGGTGCTGCCGGCCAATGTGGACCAGTTCGCTGCAGATTCTGGTGTTGGCCAGTTCATGAAGGTCAAGGCCAAGTGATGACGCGCAGGGTTTGCCGGTCAAACCCTGCTGCTTGAGTTTTCAGCGCGGCAGTCCATCCGGGTGCCGCGCTTTCGCGATGAACCCCATCGCCCTTCCCCTGCCTGCTTGAACAGGCGATAGACCACCACAAATGGTCTGCAGATTGATCGAGATATTTATGAAATCCATCACCCGCCAAGAGTGGTTCGGTGCTTTTGTAGCGGTCCTGGTGCTGGGCGTCTTGCTCAGCCTGGCCTCGCCTTACTTTCTGACCACGGGCAACCTGTCCAACATTTTGGTGCAGGCCTCGGTCATTGCCTTGCTTGCGGGTGGTCAAACCTTTGTGATCTTGACTGGCGGCGTTGACTTGGCGGTCGGTGCGCTCACAGCCCTGGCGGGCGCAGTGGCCGGTTACATGATGGTCAAACTCGGCGTCGACCCTTACTTGGCCATGCTCGTGGCGCTGGCCATTGGCGCGGCGGTGGGCCTGTTCAACGGCTACTTGGTGGCCTTCGTCGGCATCCCGGCCTTCATCGTCACCCTGGGCGGCCTGACGCTGTGGCGTGGCCTGGCCTTTGATTTGACCGGCGGCTTTGACAACGCCGGCTTGCCTGCGCCCTTCCCTTTCATCGGCTATGGCCATGTGTTAGGCATCCCCATGCCAACGTTGATCACGGGCATCTTTTTTGTGATCATGGCCTTCGTGCTGTCAAGCACCAAGATCGGCCGCTATGTGTATGCCATGGGCTCCAACGAAATGGGCGCGCGCCAAGTGGGCATCAACATCCGCTGGTACAAGCTGGGCGTGTACGTCATCTCGGGCCTGGCTTGCGCCATGGCGGCCATTGTGCTGATGGCGCGCATGGATTCGTCGAGCGGCAAGATGGCACAAATGTTTGAGCTCGACGCCATCGCCGCGGTCATTTTGGGCGGCACCTCGCTCTTTGGCGGGCGCGGCAGCATCTGGGGCAGCTTGCTGGGCGCGGTGCTGATCACCATGATCCGCAACGGCATGAACCTGATGGAAGTCTCTCAATTCAAACAAATGATGGCCATCGGTGCGGTGGTCATCATCGCAGTGTGGATCGACGTGGTTCGGCGCAAGCACCTGCTCAAAAAGTGAACCCCCTCCCCTGCTTTTGAACATGACGACTTCGATTTTTGTTTTGGGTGAAGCCCTGATGGACTGCATTGCACAGCCAGATGGTCGGCTCTTGCCCCTCATGGGCGGCAGCCCCTTCAACCTGGCCCGTGCCGCCGCCCTGCGTGGTGCTTCAGTGGCTTACCTCAACCCCTTGTCGAACGACTTGTTTGGTCGGGGCATGGCGCAGCAGCTGCAGCGCGATGGCGTGGCCATGCCCGGTGGCACCAGTGCCCAACCGACTTCTTTGGCGGTGGTGCACATTGCCCAGGGGCAACCGAGCTACGGCTTTTACCGCGAAGGCATTGCCGACCGCGACTACACGGTAGACGGCATCCTGGCCTTGTTGAGTGCGCAAAAAACACCGGGCATTTTGCACACCGGCTCCTTGCTGCTGATCCCGCCCGAGCACCACAAAATTGTGGCCATCTTGCGCGCCGCCCGAGCACTGGGCTGGACCATCAGCGTGGACATCAACTTGCGGCCCCAGGTGGCGGGTGCGTTGGGCCCTTACGTGAGCGCACTCAAAGAAGTGATCGCCCTGACCGACTGGCTCAAGGCCAGCGACGAGGATCTGGAAACCATGGGTTTTGCGCAGGTCGGCATGGGTGAATCGCCACGCCTGGTGCGCCAGTTGCGGGCCAGCGTGCCAGCGGGCGCGTTGAGCCGCGTGGCCCTGACCTTTGGCGGCGATGGGGCGCACCTGGACATCGAAGGCCAACACCACAGCCAGAGCGTGCCGCCGGTCCAAGTGGTGGACACCGTAGGCGCAGGCGACACGTTTTGGGGCAACACCTTGGCCGACTGGGCCTTGCAGCCCGAAGGCGCAGCCTCACGCGTGGCCAGCACCTTGACCCTGGCCATGCGGGCCGCCGCCATCAACTGCACCCGGTCGGGCTGCCAGCCACCAAGCTGGGCGCAAGTGCAAGCCGCTTAAAGTGACCCAATACTTCGAAATCGGTCTCTGACTTAATCGGTTCGGCAAGCTTGTCAAAACCCCTATGTCATCGCTTGGGCCGCTCAGCAAGGCCTGAGCTTAGAGCGCCATGTCCAGCAAACGGCCCCTGCGCAAGGGCAAACCGATCAAACCGTCATCGGCACCTTGCCGGTGCACTTGACCGAGGCACTGCCATAACAACAGATGCAGTCAGCACACTGCGCCTACACTGGTTTGTTCAATTGATGCCGCTTTTGACAAACAAGCGCATCCAGGCATCGCGGGGGCTCAAGATCTGCATATCGCCTTGGGGACCCCAACCCAAGACCCAGCGGTCCCCCGTCACAAAAACCAAAGCACCCGCCTCTTGAGCGGCCCGCACCAAACGCACATCGTTGTCGTCGGCCGGTTCCTCCACATCGGGCACACAAGCTGCCTCAGACCAAATCGAATCAAACAAGGCCATCGATTGCGGTAAATGGGGAAACTTGCGACTGAGCACCTCATGCGCCTCAGCCTGCACCAAGAGCGTGGTCACCAACCAGTTTCGCTGGGCCGACTCGGTCAAAATTTCGGCACACAAGCCCGCAAACACGGTGGCCGACAACCACACATTGGTGTCCAGAAACACCTTCATGACACATTCTGCAAGATGTCATCCTCTGTCAGCCAGCCCGACTGCCGCGCAGCAGCACCCAGTTCGGCATGAGACGCTTGTAAAGCCTGGCGCAAGCGGTAACCTCGCAAGGACTCGGCCAGCAACTCTCGCACCACCTCGCTTTTCGTCTTGCCACTTTGCTCGCAAGCCCATTGCAAATCCTGTTCTTCGCGTTCGGTCAAACGCACCGTCAATGTACTCATTCCAGTCCTTTCAACCCACCCATCGGATTTGTATGACATCGTAATACAAACACCTGGCCTGAGCAAATCACCATGTCCTCTCGCCATGAAACCGCCGGAGGCCGTGCAGCCTGTCAGCCAAAAATGGCCCCCCGCCCAAGCCCCGCAAACCTTCGGCAGATGAAGTCGCCGTTGCCTGCGGCGTTCTCAAAGTTAGCCGACTCAGACGACAGCCGATGGGTTAAGACGCAGCCAATTCTCAAGTCGATCCACACCTTGCGCCAGCCGCGCCACGTCTTTGGACGCAAAGCACCAGCGCAGCCAACCGGCCGCTTCCGGTGCAAAAGCCTCGCCAGGGGCCAAGCCCAGACCGGCTTCGGCCACCAACCGCTTGGCCGTGGCGACCGCATCGGGGTGTCCGTCGATCTTGAAGAATGCGTACATGCCGCCCTTGGCCGGGGCCAGTTGCACGCCCGGCACGGCTTGCAGCAGGGGCACCAGGGTGTCGCGGCAAGTCTTCAGGTGGGCCACCACGCGGGGCGTGATGTCGGCGGTGTTTTGCAAGGCCACCACCCCCGCCTTTTGGGTGAACACCGAGGCGCACGAGGTGTTGAACTCGATCAATTTGCCCATGTGCGGCGTCATGGCCGCAGGCATGACCAACCAGCCCAGACGCCAGCCGGTCATCAAAAAGCTCTTGGAAAAACTGTGCACCACGACCAAGCGATCGTCGGGCTCGGCCACATCCAAAAAAGACGGGGCGCAGCCGTTGGCCGTGTCTGTTTCGTAATACAGGCGCTCATACACCTCGTCGGCCAGCACCCAGGTGCCGGTGCTGCGGCAATGCGCCAGGATCTCGGCTTGTTCCGCGCGGCTGAGTGTCCAGCCCGTGGGGTTGTTGGGCGAGTTGACGATCAGCATGCGTGTGGTGGGCGTGATCGCGGCTTTGAGCGCGGCCATGTCGAGCTGCCACTGGCCATTCACCGGGCGCAGGGACACGCACTTCAAATTTGCGCCCATCACCAAAGCCTGCGCGGTGAGGTTGGGCCACACAGGCGTGACGGCAACCACCTCATCGCCCGAGTCGATCAGGGCTTGCGCGGCCAGCATGAGCGCATTCACGCCGCCAGATGTGATCGCCAGCCGGTCCACGCCAACGGGGCCGTGCAGGGCTGACATGTAGTCGGACACCGCCTGACGCAGCTCAGGCAGACCCAGGTTGTGCGAATAAAAAGTTTCGCCGCGCTGCATCGAATCGATGGCGGCCAGGCGCACGATGTCGGGCGTCACTTCATCGGATTCGCCGAACCAGAAGGCCAGCACATCGGGGCGCCCCATGCCTGCGTTGGCCACTTCGCGGATGCGAGACTCTTCCAGGTCCATGACGGCCTGGCGCATAAAAGAGGGTGTCGGTGTGTTCATGGGTCCATCCTAACGTTGACCCTGCCCGGGCCTTGTCGCGCTTTGCACAGGGCATGCCCCATATGCGAAGACTTCATGCGAAGGCAGGCCTTTTTCAGGAAGTTTTGTGCATCCCTGCCCTAGCGGCTTTGCTGAAAGCCAGCCGGAGGGGGTCAAGCGTCAAGAAACGGGCTGATGCTTTGGCGGCGAGAAACTTGGCCTAGGCGGTCGTAGAGATCGACAGAGACATTCGATTCGCCTTGCAGGGCCTGAAGTGCGCCTTGGACGGCTTGGAGCTGGCGTTGCAGCAGTTGGATGTTGCGAAGATGGTCTTGTTTGGATTGCTGCAGGCCGGGCTGAAGGTCTTGCCAGACGGCCGGGGCGGGGTTTTGCGCGCTGGCCCACTGGGCAAACCAGGCCAGTCTTTCGAGAATTTGGATGCGTTCGGCCTGCAAAGCCTCAAATCCGTTCATGTCACGAGACTTCAAAACTTCGAACTCGAGCGCCAGCAGTTCGGCCAACCGAGCCGCGTCTTGAGGGGCTGTGGCCACCCCTGCGGCCAAGGCGCCATCGTGTGACTGCAGGTCAGAGTGAGAAGGCTGATGGCTCATACAAATGTCAGTCTTGGATCATTTTCTCAATGGCCATGAAGTTTTCGGCAATGCGACGCGAGTCAATCGGGTACTGACCTTGCTGAAGGGCCAGTTTGATGGCATCGACTTTGACTCGGTCGAATTCGGGTTCTTGCATGGCTTTTTGCGCAACTTCACTCAGTTTGACTTGGTCAGATTCGGCTGGCGTTGACTTCGAGAGACTCTCGGAAGCAGCCTCAGACGAACGCCCAGGAGCCTTCGCGGCCGCTTGGCGATTGGACGAGTCCATTTGGGCGACCCGACGGAAATTAGAGATGGGATCAGTCATGATGGTTCTCTTTTCTGGCCTCTGTTCAATGAGCTGAGACCTCGCTCGTATTCAGGATCGACAGCAGATTCTAGAACTTGAGCGGGGTGGGCTGTTTTTTTCAAGGTTTACACGGATTGGGGCTTCAAAGACCGTCAACCTCGTTGGGGCCTTTGACCAAACCCGTGAGCAGGCGTCCGGATTCCCGATTTTTAAGCTTAATTTGCTCGCCATAGCGGCCGTCTTGCATGGCTTCAACCCGCGCAGAAATCTTAAAACCGCTGGCTTGACCCACGGATATCAAGACCATTTGACCTTTTTTGACCAGCACGGTGGGCCGAATGTCCTGATTGCGCAATGGGGTGTCGGGGCGCACATCGCGAACCACTTCGGCGTACAACACTTGCGTGACATGTTCGAGCACATTCACGGGCATGCCCAATGTATCGACCTCAGCGAGCCGAACATGAGAGGCACTCAGCTGCATGCCGCGCTGCAAGGGCACCGCAGCCACCAGCACTTGACGCTGCTCGGGTGCGGGGGCAGCCGCTGGGCTGGGGGCTGGCTTGAGGGCGGGGGCCGTTTGACCTGAGATGGCGATACGCACATAGAGCTGCCAGGCAGGCTTTGGACAGCGCACACGAACGGTTTGGGTGCTGGCAAAGGGCAGGTCCATGGTGAGGGCTTGACTGCAGTCTTTGATTTGCATGCGCGGGTCCATCGGGGCGATGTCGACGGTTTCGGGCAGAACCGATTGGGTTTGCGCCACCCAAGTGATCACCGCTTTGTGCAGCGCCTGAGCCCCAGAGTTGGAAACAACCTGCGGCGCGCTCATGGCATTGAGACTGATCACCCAGAGAGTCAGGCACATCCACAGGCCCCGGATCGTGAGGCGATCGCCAAGTCGGCACAGCATTTGCATGGTGAGTTTCATCGGTGTGGAAGTTTTGACAGTGTTCATGATTTCCAATTACCAAGCAAAAACGAGACCAGGCCCAACCATCGCCCTTTGAAACCACCCCAACCATGAGCAACTTGTTGCCCCCTTTGTCCAGTCTGCCAGCGCTGACCCGTTCTGCCCCTTTGGTTGGCGGCGCAGACTTGTCCGCAGCCAGCCGGTCGGTGGCCTTTGGACAGGTGCTGGCCGATGTGGCCTCACCCATTTCGGTGAGGCGGGCGCAAGAAGGTGACACTCTGATCGGATTGGTCAAGGCCCATTACCGGCAAAACCAGCAACCGATCTCCGAGAGCCAAGCCATTCGTCTGGCCCACAAAGTCGCTGCACACAACCAGATCAAGAACCCGGATTTGATCTTGACGGGTCAAAAGATCGACTTTGCTGTGCTGCAGATGCCTGCGCTGGCCCGTACCACCCCACCCGGACCGCTGGACTTGAATCCGAAAAGCACCCAGTTTGTGAGGCAACTCCATGCTTCAGGCGAGCCCACGCCGACCGCCCACGCTGCGGCCACCCGGCCCACCTGGTGGCAATCCAACTCGACCGCCCAAGGCAGCCACCCGGTGCTTGAGCGCACATTGTCCCGCGCTGTGGCCAAAGGTTTTGTGCCATCCGCCCAACTGTCCGCCGTGCGCGACAAGGTGATGGCGCTGGCCGAACGTTACAACTTTAGGCCCGATGACTTTGCCCGACTCACTTTGATGGAAAGCGGCGGCATGAACCCACAGGCCACCAACGGCAGTTGCCACGGCATCATCCAGTTTTGCGATGGCGAAAATCGCGGGGCAGCCTCGGTGGGCCTGAAGGACAACCCCCGCTCCATTTTGGGCATGGGACTGCTCCAGCAGTTGGATTTGGTCGACCGGTATTTTTCGCAAGCGGGTTTGCGCCTCAACGGGCCACCTGTGGGCTTGGACGATTTGTACCTGACGGTGCTGACCCCTGCCGCCAAAAGAGAAACGCGCCCCGACGCACCGCTGCCCATTGCCGGGCCACAGGCGCGCTACCTGCATGTAGGCCAAGACACACGAGGCCCCATCACACGCAATTCGATTTTGGCTGGACTTCACCGTTTGACCGACACCCTGCTGCAAGCCCTTCCTGCCCCAGCCAATGCGGTCATGGGCAACGCCAGCAAAAACCAAATCACCCGCTTGTATGAGGACGTCGCCCAGGCTTCGCCCGCGACGCGGCGCTGAGCAACGGCAAAGATTTGCCGCTGCCTGCGGCAACGGACGGCAAATTGCCGCTGACACCGGCAAGGCACCACGGGGCTAAACCCAAAGAAAACAAAAGAATCTGGCACAAGTCTTGCATTCATCGACACCAAGCCGCTCTACTTGAGCGTTTCTCGTCAAAAGTTTGACGGACCTTGAACACCGAACTCGCATCACCAGCCAAGGAGTCCCAATGAATTTGTTAAACCAGGCACTCGGCGTGCATGAACAAGCTTTGCAAGTCAAAAGCCGCCGCCTTGAGGTGTTGGCACAAAACATTGCGAACGCTGATACCCCGCACTACAAGGCGCGTGACATCGATTTCAAGGCCGTCATGAGCCAAGCACAGCAACAAGAAAACAGCATGTCGGCCACCAACAGCGGGCACTTTGGTCTGGGCCAAAGCATAGACGCCGACGGCATGCGGTTTCGCACCCCCTTTAACACCTCGTTTGACGGCAACACCGTTGAAATGAGTGTGGAACAAGCCCAGTACGGTAAAGCCGCCGCCGACTACCAGGCCACGTTGAATTTTCTGGAAAGCCGCGTGAGCGGCATTCGCAAAGCTTTGCGAGGAGACTGATCATGAGCATGGACAATATTTTTGGCATTGCGGGCACAGCGCTGAACGCGCAACTGACCCGCATGAACGCCACCGCCTCCAACTTGGCCAACGCGGGCACGGTATCGACCAACGAGACCGGTGCTTTTCGTGCCAAGCGCCCGATCTTCAAGGCGCTGATTGACGAGCAAATGACCCACAGCGGCGCGCCTTATGTGGGTGGCGTCAAGGTCGACCGCATGGCCGACGACACCATCCCG
Source organism: Comamonadaceae bacterium (assembly GCA_027486495.1). Taxonomy (GTDB): domain Bacteria; phylum Pseudomonadota; class Gammaproteobacteria; order Burkholderiales; family Burkholderiaceae_C; genus Limnohabitans_A. Next base: position 19,921 of record JAIXOZ010000044.1, read on the forward strand.
CCTCGCCGGGTGTCCGATCCACGCAACCCCTTGGCCGACAAGGATGGTTACGTCTACCAATCGAACGTGAGTGAAGTCACTGAGATGGTCGAGATGATGGCATCGGCTCGCTCTTACCAAAACAACGTCGAAGTCATCAACACAGCGCGTCAACTGATGATGCGCACGCTGGACATCTCCAAGGCCTGACCCGAAAGCACCCCATGGCCATCAACACCAACGCCACTTCATCGAGCTTGCTCAAAAACGTTTCGCGTTATGAAGACGTCAAAGACCAAGCCAAAAAAACCAATGAGGAAATGGGCAAACAGGATTTCCTGACTTTGTTCACCGCGCAGCTGCAAAACCAGAACCCGCTGGAGCCCGTCAAGAACGAGGCCTTCGTGGCCCAGTTGGCGCAATTCTCGCAATTGGAGGCGCTGACCAACATGCAAGGTTCGTTGGACACGTTTGTCACCGCCATGTCGGGCGAGCGCATGCTCAACAGCGCTTCTTTGATTGGCAAAAAAGTGGCCATCACAGACTCGCCAACCCAACTGACCAAGGGGGGCAGCATGGACGCCAGCGTCGACTTGCCTATGGGCGCCAGTGGTGTGCAGATCAGCGTGTACGACAGCCAAGGCCGCTTGGTGCAAGAGCTGACGGCCGGACCGCAAATGCCTGGCACCACGCCTTTTACTTGGGATGGCAAAGACGCCGCACAAAACCCTGTGGCTTCTGGCCTCTACCGATTGAGTGCCACCGCGGTCGTGAACGGGAAAACCACCAACGTCCCGGTCAGCACCCTGTCCACCGTGCGCGCCATTTCCACAAACCCCACAGACGGCAGTGTCAGCGTGGAAGTCGATGGCGGCAAATCCCTGCTGTTGACCGACGTCAAGCGCGTAGGCATTTGAGTCCACAAGTCACCCCATTACCCCAGCACCCCGGAGCCCTTCAGCATGTCCTTCTACACCTCGCTCACCGGTCTGAATTCGGCCACCTCCCAACTCGCCGTCACCTCCAACAACATCGCCAACGTGGGCACCTCAGGCTTCAAGCGATCGCGGGCCGACTTTGGCGATATTTTTTCAACCTCGCCGCTGCAAAAATCGTCCAGCAACATCGGCCAGGGCGTCTTGCTCAAGCAAGTGAGCCAGGAATTTACACAAGGCAATATCTCGACATCGGGCAATTCGCTGGATCTTGCCATCACGGGCGACGGCTTCTTTCCACTCAAAACGCCAGATGGCCTGCAAGACGTCTACACCCGCAACGGCACCTTCACCCTGAATGACCAAAACAACGTGGTCAATTCCACGGGCCAACGCTTGGTGGCCGCATCGGTCGACTCATCCGGCAAGGCCGACCTGACCAACCTGAACCCACTGACCATTCCACCGAAAACCATTGGCGATGCAGTGGAGACCACCAAAATCCAGTTGGGCCTGAATTTACCGGCTGACTCGGCCTTGATCACCACCGACTTTGACCGCACCAACCCCAACACCTACAACAAAAGCACCGCCCTGACGGTGTACGACAGTGGCGGCAACGGCTACCTGGCTACGGTGTATTACGCCAAAACCCAAAACGCCACGATCGACAGCCCTTTCTCCAAATGGCAAACCTACTTTTTTGTGGGTGACACCCAAGTCGAACCTGCGCTGCAGCAAGCGACCGATGCCGTGGGCAGCAAATTGTTTGTCAACAAATACGGTGATGTCTTGCCCAAGGGCGATCCGCGTGTGGTGCCCAGTTCAGGCACCACCGAGATGTTTTCGTTGGACCAATTGACAGACATTCGGGCCTCTTCGCCGGCCACAGCCGTGGGCAGTCCCTTGACCAGTGCCCATTTCACGGGCGGGGCCCTGGTAGGCGCGACCAGCGGCACTTTGAGCTTCCAGATCTTGGTCGATGGCGCAGCTCAAGCGCAAACCATCGACTACGCATTACAAGAGGGCGACTCGGACCCTCAGGCCTTGGCAACCCGTCTGGAAATACAGATCAACAACCTCCTCGGTTCATTGCCCGACACGCTGGACGACCCGAACACGGTCAACATCAACGAGTTTCAAAAAAATGCACGCTATGGCGTCACGGTCAACTTTGACCCGGACAAAGCCACCTTCACCATCTCCTCTGGCACCACCGGTGACACCTCCAGCATTGACATCTCGCAGGCCAACGACAAAGCCATTGCCCTGATGGGATTGGCCCCCTCGGATGACCTGAGCGTGGCCGCGTCCACCTCAGAGGCCTTGCGCGGAAAAACGAGCTTGCCGGCCGTTTTGCGCGGGGACATCATGACCATCAACACGGCCAAAAGTGTGCTCGTCACCTCGGCCAACAAAGACTTTTTGGTCTCTGTCGACGGCATTGCCGCCAACATCGAACTGCCATTCCCCACCATTTACACCAACATTGACGCGTTTGCCACAGCCTTGCAAGACAAAATCAACGGGATCGTAGACCCCGCTACGGGCCGCAAAGTGTCAGGCGTGACGGTGAGCTTTGACACCAAAACCAAGCAACTGACCTTCAGCACAGGCACCACCGGCAACAACGCAGCGATCCAGGTCAGCGGCTCGGCAGATTGGGGTTTAGGCAACACGGAAATGCAGTTCGGAGCCACCACCGAGTGGAAAAAACTGGCCCAGTTCACTGAAAACGGGGCTTTGCAGTTTGTCAAGAACGGCACACAAACCGAGGACCCCACGGGCTTGACCGACAAAACCGAATGGTGGCCCGTGTACTTGGATCGGGGAGAGCTGAGCTTTGACTTGACCGGCAAAACTGTCTCGCCATTGACCAACATGCCTTTCGAAACCGCTTTTTTACAAGGCGGCAAGGGTGCCCTGACGATGTCGATCGACTTCACCAAATCGACCCAATATTCCAGCGCTTTTGCCGTACTGTCGCAGTACCAGGACGGTGCCCCAGAGGGGGAGCTGATGGGCTTGGACATTGGCCCTGACGGCTTGGTCAACGCCACGTATTCCAACGGCTCGCAAGTGTCATTGGGCAAGATCGTGCTCGCCAACTTCTCCAGCCCCTCAGGTCTGCGCCAAGTGGGTGACGCCAGTTACCTGGCAGAGGCCGCCTCTGGTGTGGCCAAGATCGGTGAAGCGGGTTCGGCCGGTTTTGGCTCCATCCGCGCAGGTGCCACCGAGCGTGCCAACGTGGACTTGACCCAAGAGTTGGTGGACCTGATCACCGCACAGCGGAACTTCCAGGCCAACGCCAAAGCCATTGAAACCAGCTCCACCATGACCAGCGCCATCATCAACATCCGTTCTTGATGCCTTAAATCCCCCCTGACCCCAACCTTGAGAACGCCCCCATGGACCGCCTTGTCTTTACAGCTAGCACCACCATCAAAGAGCAAGGCACAGCACGCCATGTGCTGGTCAATGACCTGGCCAACGTGTCGACGGTGGGTTTCAAAAGCAGCTATGACGTCGCACTGACATCGGTCAAAGTCGAGGGCCCTGGTTTTGCCACGCGATACCAAGCCCAAAGCATGGCCCGCGACACGTTACGCTTAGATCCCGGCCCCATCGTGGCCACGGGCCGCCCATTGGATGTCGCCATGGGCGCAGCCGCAGTCCTGACAGTTCAGGCCCCGAACGGCGACCAAGCCTTCACGCGCCGAGGCGACCTCAGAGTCAATATCCAAGGGCAGCTCGAAAATGGTTCAGGCCATTTGGTGCTGGGCGATGGCGGGCCCATTGCCATCCCCCCCGGACTTCTTGTCAGCATCAACGCCGACGGCAGCATTTACGCGCGCGATCCCGCGCAAGCAGGGCCCGCACCCGATGTACCGATTGGACAGTTGCGATTGCGAGATGCTTCATCGGTCAGCCTCAGTCGCCGCGAAGATGGTTTATTCAAGGTGTCGGGTAAACCCAATGGCACAGATATTGCTGCAACTGACCAACTGCCGCAAGTGATCCCGGGGGCCTTAGAGGGCAGCAACGTCAGTGCCATTGAGGCCATGACCCGGTTGATTGATCACTCCCGCAGTTTTGAAAGTCAAATTCGAATCATCAAGGAAATGAAGGGACTCGACGAGTCCGGCGCTTCCATGATGAAAGCCGCTTAACACCTGACAGGAGAGCCCCATGGATGCCTCAATGTGGATTGCCAAGACCGGCCTCGATGCGCAGCAAACGCGCATGTCGGTCATCTCGAACAACCTGGCCAACGTCAACACGACGGGCTTCAAGCGCGACCGCGCCAACTTCGAAGACATGCTCTACCAGAACCTGCGCCAGCCCGGGGCCCAGGTGGGCGCCGACGCACAATCCCCCACGGGCTTGATGCTGGGCACCGGCGTGCGCATCGTGGCCACCGAAAAAACCCACACCCAGGGCAGCTTGGTGACCACCAAAAACGCACTCGACTTGGCGGTGCAAGGTGAAGGCTTTTTCCAGATCGCCCAGGCCGACGGCACGATTGCTTACACGCGTGACGGTGGTTTCAAACTGTCGGCAACCGGACAGCTGGTCACCTCCAACGGCGCACCGCTGCAACCGGCGATCACCATTCCGCCCAACGTGGCCAGCATCTCGATCGGCCAGGACGGCACGGTCTCTGTAGAAGCCACAGGCGGTGGTGGCGCGCAGGTTCTGGGCCAAATCCAAATCGCCCGCTTTGCCAACGCCGCTGGTTTGCAGGCCATGGGCCAGAACTTGATGAAAGAAACAGGCGCCAGCGGTGCCCCCATCGTGGGGCAAGCTGGCGTAGGCGGCGCAGGCCAATTGATGCAAGGTGCGCTCGAGGCGTCCAACGTGAACGTGGTGGAGGAAATGGTCAACATGATCGAGACCCAACGCGCCTACGAAATCAACTCCAAAGCCATCTCTGCCGTGGACGGCATGTTGCGCTTCTTGAACAACAACATGTGAGCCATCCATGACGCCCAGCATTGCATTCACCGCACGCTTTTTGACCCCCACTTTGTTGGTCCTGGGCTTGACAGGCTGCGCCACCGCGCCCGCGCCCATGGCGCATTCACCCGCATTTGCCCCAGTCTTGCCCGTGGCCATCGACAAGCCACGCATGGCCACTGGGGCCATTTACAACGGGCGCATGAGCGACAATTTTTTTGGCCGGTCACGCCACTACCGCGTTGGCGATTTGATCACGGTGATGCTCGACGAATCAACCCGAGCAGGCCGCGAGCAGCAAGGCAGCGTCTCCCGAGAAGCCAAAAACAGTGCCGTTCCGAGTGGCTTGGTTTCCAAAGTTCAGGGCTTGGCCTTGCCCACCAAAATCCTGGGCACCAAGCTCAACGGTGTCCTCAACGGCATCAATCTGAATGAATCAACCATCGAAAGCACTGGCTCAGGCACTGCGGGCCAAAGCGCCAGCCTGACAGGCGCAGTGTCGGTCACCGTGGTCGAAGTGCTGTCCAACGGCAACTTGATGGTGCGTGGCGAAAAACAACTGGCGCTCACCGAAGGAACCGAGGTGATTCAGGTCACCGGCATCATCCGCCCCGACGATGTGTCGCCCAACAACATGGTGCAGTCGCGCCGCCTGGCCAATGCCCAGATTGCCTACCTTGGCACGGGCGATATGGCCAACGCGGTCAAACCGGGCTGGGGCACCAGCGCCTTGCTCAAACTCTGGCCATTCTGAGCGCCGCTCACCTCTGGAGAAACACCCCATGAAATCGACCCTCCTGACCCTTGTATTGCTGATGAGCTTGACGGGCACCGCCTGGGCCGATCGCGTCAAGGACTTGGCCTCTGTGGCAGCGGGCCGCTCCAACCAATTGATTGGTTATGGCCTGGTGGTGGGCCTGCAAGGCACGGGTGATGGGTCCGATGTGTCGTTCACCGCGCAAAGCATGAAGTCGATGCTCAGCCGCATGGGCGTGAGCCTGGAGGGTCCGCTGTCGGATTTTGAACAAAGCGCCAACAGCGGCAAGATCGACATCAAGAACGTCGCTGCCGTGATGATCACGGGCGAGCTGCCTGCCTTTGCCAAACCCGGTCAAAAAATTGACATCAACGTCTCAGCCATCGGCAAAGCCACCAGCTTGCGCGGCGGCAACTTGCTCCTGACCAGCCTGCGGGGCGTGGACGGCGAGGTCTATGGCCTGGCCCAAGGCGCATTGACCGCCACCGGCATCGACAGCAGTGCCGCAGGCTCCAAAGTCAGCGTCGGTACGCCAAATTCTGCGCGCATCCCCAACGGGGCCACGGTCGAACGCATGGTAGAGACCCCATTCGAGACCTCAGACCATGTGGTGATGAATGTGCGTGAGTCGGACTTCACCACCACCACAGCCATTGTGAATGCGGTGAACAAAAGTTTTGGCGAGGGCACAGCCCGCGCATTGGACGGCATGTCGTTTGCCGTGCGTGCACCCAGCGACATGTCGCAACGCGTGGCCTTCATGAGCATGGTCGAAAACCTCGACGTTGTGCCCGGCGAGCCGCCAGCCCGGGTGGTGGTCAATTCACGCACCGGCACCGTCGTCATCAGCCGCAATGTGCGTGTGAGCGCCTCAGCCGTTTCACACGGCACCATCTCTGTGGCCATCGCCGCCACCAACGAAGTGTCGCAACCCAACGCCTTCGGCCAAGGCCAGACAACGGCCGTACAAAACGCCTCGATCGCCGTGACAGAACCCAACAAACCCATGTTCCTGTTCCAGCCCGGCGTAGAGTTGCGCCAGCTGGTGGATGCCGTCAACCAGGTTGGGGCCACCCCATCGGCCCTGATCGCCATCCTCGAAGCCCTCAAGAGCACCGGCAGCTTGCGTGCCGAGCTGATCGTCATCTAAACGATTAGAGCCAACGGTCATGAGCGACATCTCCACCTCCAGCTCTTATCTGGACTTCAATGCCTTGGCGCAGTTGAAGGGTGATGCCGCTCGCGACCCCAGCCGGGCGGTGCGCAAAACCGCAGAACAATTCGAGGCGTATTTCATCCAGCAGATGATGAAAACCATGCGCGAATCGATCGAAAAAAGCGATCTTGTCGAGGGCGGCAACATCGAGATGTACCAAGACCTGATGGACAAAGAAGTCTCGCTGGGCATGGCCAAACGCGGCGGCATGGGCCTGGCCGACATGCTGGAGCGCCAGATGAACCAAGCACAGATCCAAAGTACACAAGATGCACTGCGCTTGCGCCAACCTGCCAACACCAGCGTGACGCCCACCGCACTGCCCCTGAACCCGGTGCGTGAGCCCATGTCACTCAAACCCACCGCCATCGAAGCCTACCGCCTTGAGCGCAACACCGGCTTCAAGCTTGGAGACAAACCATGAGTGACATGCTCAGCATTGGCAGCTCCGGCGTCACCGCTTACCAGCGCGCGCTGGCCACCGTGTCGAACAACATCGCCAACGTCAACACCGATGGCTACACCCGCCAAGATGTGTCACTGACCGCCAACCAGCCGCGTCAGATCGGCAACAGCTATCTGGGCACTGGCACACGCTTTGACGCCGTGCAGCGCCAATATGACGCCTTTGTGGAATCGAACCTGCGCAACAGCAACAGCGATCTGCAAAGCCAAAAGCCCTTGCTGTCTTATGTGAACCGCTTGATCGACGTCATGGGTGACGAAAGCATTGGCCTGACCACAGCCATCAACCGGTTTTTCGAATCGGCCCGCGACCTGTCCAGCGACCCCGCATCGGTGGTATCGCGAAGCATCTTTTTGCGCGATGCCGATGGCTTGTCGGCACGGTTTCGGCAACTGGCAGGTCAATTTGAACTGCTTGAAAATGAAACCCGTCAATCGGTGGAAACAGATGTCGGCCAAATCAACGCTTTGTCCAGCCAACTCGCTTCGATGAACAAGCAATTGACGAAACACAGCACTGTGGCCAGTCAACCTTCTGAACTGCTGGACCAACGCGATTTGTTGCTGCGCGAACTCTCCAGTCTTGTGGCGATCAAGACCAAATTTGAAACCAACGGCGCTGTGGTTGTGAGTGTGGGCGACACCCTGGACCAAGGCATTTTGGTCAAGCAACAAAGCGCCCGCACGATCAGCGTCCAAGAATCCAACATCGACACAGGAAAGCTTGAATTTGTCATTGATGCTTACGGCACCCCTGAGCCGATGCCTGGCATCAGCAGCGGCAAGATCGGTGGCGTGATGAGTTTTCGTGACCAGGTGCTCAAACCGGCAAGCGCCTCGCTGGATGACCTGGCCGCCGCCATGGCTGAACAAGTCAACACAGTTCACCGCAACGGCGTAGATGCCGAAGGGCAACTGGGGAGTGACTTGTTTGGTTTTAGCGCTGGTCAGACAGGCCAGGCTGCAGGCATGAACATGATCATCCAAGATGCCAACCGGATCGCCGCTGCGGGGCAGTTCCGCGTCATCGATGCCCCCCTGAACAGCGGCACTGCCCAGGCCCGTATTTCTTACTCGCCGCCCTCTTTTGATGGCCCGACCTCTTTGCTGGGCGATCTGGCCCTGGCCCAAATTCCGCAAACCGCTACATTCGGCGTGAGCATGAGCGCCAACCAAGCTTTTGCCAACCTGGGCGTGGTCAAGGTCGGCACCCAAGACTTGTCCCTGACACTGAACAACCCGGGAGAAGGACAAACTTTTCAAGTCATCACGCGCGATGGTCGTCACTTGCTGGGTACCACGCTCACCAGCAAAGAGCAAGCCTTGTTGATCAAAGAAAGCAACGGCCTGGAAGCTGGTGCCACCTACAGCGACAGCGGTCTCAACGCCACATTCAGTGCAACCAATAGCCCCACCTACCTTGACATGGACATCTTCATGGGGGCCAAAGCGCCGGTGCGGCTGGAACAACAATTCAACCCAGAATCAGGCGCCCTGCTGGCTCCTAAAAAGTTCTCCGCCGAACTGATCGGCTCTGATTTTTCGTTTTTTGCAGGTCCTATTGCAGCCAACACCTTCACGCTCAATGGCCACACCCTGCCTGCCCTGAGCACCTCAGGGCCCATCGGACTGAGCGACGTCGTGACCTGGCTCAATACCCAAAGTGGTGACACGGGCGTCACTGCCAGCGCTGTGGCTGGCCAATTGGTCCTGAGCCGTCCGAGTACCAACACCACCGATGACATCCGCCTGGGCATGGGCAGTGCAGGCACACCAGAAGATTTGAAAAAACTCGGTTTTGACACCCGCATCTCGATCACCGGTGCCGCAGCCGATGACCTGCTGGTGTTTGTGACGGACCGCAGCGGCACGGCCAGCACAGCGCTGGTGAGCGCTCAGTTTGCAGGCACCGAAGGCGACATGAAGCAGGCCCTTCGCGAAGGCCCCATGAGCGTGAAATTCCTCACCAACACCCGCTACCAAATTGTGGACAACGCCACACGAACGGTGCTGGCTGAACGTGAATTGACGCTCGACCCCAACTCACCCGCCCCCAGCCTGAGCTACCGTGGCTTAAAACTGGAATTTTCGACAGCGCCCAAAGCAGGTGATGAGTTCACCACTGATGGGAACCGAGACGGTATTGGCAACAACGAAACCATGCTGCAGTTGGTGGAGCTGGAAGACCAACCCCTCATGCCTGGTGGCCTGACCATCACAGAAGCCTATATTGAGCGCGTCAACCAAGTCGGCAATGTGGCCCGCCAGGCCTCCATTTCGCAGCAAGCCCTGGAAGTGGTGTACCGACAGGCCCAAGACGACCGCGACAACATTTCCGGCGTGAGCTTGGACGAAGAAGCCTCAGCGCTTGTGCGGTTTCAACAGGCCTACCAGGCCAACGCCAAGGTCATGCAAACCGCCATGTCGATGTTCGAAGCCATTTTGCAAGTCCGCTGATGGATGCCGCCTTATGAAAATCTCCACCTCCTTGATGTTTGAACGCGCCACCGAGCGCATGAGCACCCTCCAAAACAAGCTCAACAACACCCAAGCCCAGATGGCCGTGGGCAAGCAAATCCTCTCACCCAGCGCAGCCCCCGACCAGGCCGCTGCCATTCAGCGCCTCAAGGGTGAAGTGCAGCGCCAGGACAGCCACATGCGCACGCTAGATGTGGCCATGCGCCGCTACACCGCCGAAGAAACAGCCCTTTCCGCCTCCAACGATGTCTTGATTCGCTTCAAAGAACTGGGCATTCAGGCCGCCAACGGCACCTTGGCACCGGACGACCGCAAAGCCATTGGGGTGGAGATGAAGGCCTTGCGCGATCAATTGCTGAGTCTGGGCAACACGCGCGACGACAGCGGCAACTATTTGTTTTCGGGTACAAGGGTCAACACACCGGCTTTTGCCGAAGACGCCAGCGGGGCCGTGGTCTACCAGGGCGATCAGACGCAAACACGCATTCCCGCAGGCGTGGAGCGCACCGTGCAATTCACCCGCGCAGGCACCGATGTGTTCAACCGCGTGGTGGGTGACGACGGCCAGGCGCTGGGCTTTTTTGATGCGCTGGACCAAATGATCGAAGGCGTCAACAGCAGCCAGACCCCGGAGATTCAGCAAGGCATTGCCAACCTGACCCAAATGCACAACAGCCTGACGCTGTCGCAAGCCCAAAACGGCTCAGACCAGGCGGTGCTGCAGTCCCAGCTCGATGTGCTGGACGAAACCGCGCTGCGCCTGAAAACCACCCTGTCCGACATCGAAGACCTGGACTACGCCAAAGCCGTGACCCGGATGAACCAGGAAATGATGTCCCTTGAAGCGGCCATGGGCAGCTTTGCCAAGACATCTGGCTTGACCCTGTTCGACTATATCCGGGGCTGATGGGGCTGTGCAGCTCAAGTTCTGAAGTGGCACACCGATTCCTTGTCATCCGCTCTCCACCCTGAAAACCCCAAGCCATGGCCACCAGCAGCATTGTCAACACCCTCGGCGCGGGCTCCGGCATCGACGTCAAAAGCCTGGCCCAAAGCCTGGTGGACGCCGAAAAAACGCCCAAAAAAGAGCGCATTGAAGCCAATATCACCAAATCCGAAGCGCGCATCACCGGCTACAGCGCCGTCAAATACGCCCTGTCCGAGCTCAAGACCGCCTTTGGCAAACTCAATGACGCCAGTGATTTCAGCTCGATTAAAACCAGCAACACCCAACCTTCAGCCTTCGGCGTGACGGCGGGCAGCACGGCCGATACAGGCAGCTACAGCATCGAAGTGCTGCAAACCGCGCTGGCCCAGCGAACGGCTAGCAACAGCTTTGGCGACCGCAGCACCCCCCTCAACGGCGGGGCCGCTTTCTCACTGGACCTGAGTGTGGGCGGCCAGAGCAAGGGAGCCATCAACGTCACCACCGCCACCCCCGCCGGCATGGTCAGCGCCATCAATGGGGCCAAGCTGGGCGTGACCGCGCAACTCATCAACACCAGCAACGGCTACAACGTGGTCATATCGGGCGAGACCGGTGCAGCGCAAAATTTCAGCCTGACCAGCAACAACGGCACCGGCACCGCCGTCAGCGGCATCAGCTTCACCACGCCATTGCAAACGGCCACCGACGCCCGCTTCAAGGTCAATGGCCTGGAAGTCAGCCGCAGCAGCAACGCCATCACCGACGTGATCGATGGCGTCACGCTCGACCTTTATAACAACACCACAGGCGCTGCACGCCTGGACTTGAACCGAGACACTGCGGGCATCAAAGACAACATCAAAGGCTTGGTCACGGCCTACAACGACTTTGAAGCGACTCTGAAAATTTTGGGTGACCGAGCCAGCGAAGTCGAAGAATTTGGGGGCGCGCTGGCCGGCGAAAGCCTGCTGCAAACGGTGCGCAGCCAAGTGCGCAATCTGGTGACCAACAACTCCACCACCCCAGGCACCACCATCCGGGCCGCGCGCGATGTGGGCCTGAGCATCGACCGTTACGGCAAACTCACGCTCGACGAAACCAAGCTCGACACCGCCCTGCAAAACAACTTTGGCGAGGTGTCCACCATGTTCAGTGCAGGCACCAACAACCAAAGCATCTACAGCCCCGCCCCAGCTGGCCTGGCTGGCAGCGCCATCAACAGCATTGAAAAAATGCTGCTGTCCACCGGCATCATCGACACCCAAAGCAAAAGCGCCACCACGCAAATTGCCAAATACAAAGAAGACCTGAGCGTGCTGGAAGACCGCATGGAAAAATTAATGACGCGCTACATGAACCAGTTCAGCGTCATGGAAAGCATCGTGGGCAACAGCAACAGCATGCGCGAAGGCCTCAAAGGCACCTTTGAAGGCATGATGAAGGCCTACGACTGATCTGCCCACCGAGCCGCATCATGGGTCCCCTCGCACTTGAATCTGCCAGTTTTTTAGCATTTAAGAAATCTAAAAGTATCTAGTCTGAAAATACCCTTGTTACCCACCGTCAAGATCCACAAGAACTGCAAAACTCCCCCAAAGCACCCCAACGGCAAAAATTTGCCGCTCAGCTGATCAAAAGCCTTAAGTTTCTCTCCAAGCGGCCGAATCACTCAGACATGAAGCCCTTAATGGGTCACCTGACCAGCGCTTGCCCCAGGGCCAGCAAAGTCGGCGGGGACCAGATCTTGGAGAAAACCATGAGCAACGACATCCAATCCGGCGCTTCACGCGCACCGGCCCCACCCTCCGCGGTTCAAGCCACACGCGTGGCCGAAGTCCAACCCCGCGCGCAGCCGCCGGTAGAGGTCAAGCCTGCGGTCGAAAACAAACCCGACCCTCAGGAAGCCCGCCGCATCCTGGAAGAAACCAGCGAACACCTGAATCAACTAATGGCTCGCAACAAGCGCGACCTCAGCTTCAGTGTGGACGATGTGACCAACACGGTTGTGCTCACCGTGAAAAACCGCGTGGGTGAAGTGGTGCGTCAAATTCCGAACGAAACAGCTCTGCGCGTGGCCCACAACATTGAAAACATGAAGGGTCTGATGCAAGACCAGAAATCTTGAGTTTTCAAAAAAAATAAAAAGCCCTCAAGCTTTTTTGGCAACTTCCGAATCATCCATTAACAGAAATTCACTTCCGATTTTCTGTGCTCAACAGGCAGGTCCTACTCCCTTCGGGTCCCTGCCAACCTTTTGAAATAAACCTCTTCAAGGAGTAAGACCATGTCAGTGATCAATACCAACGTGAAATCCATCGTGGCTCAAAACGCCCTGACGGTGAACAACCGTGCCATGTCTAAAACCATGGAGCAACTGTCGACCGGCAAGCGCATCAACGGCGCCAAAGATGACGCAGCGGGCCTGGCCATCAGCAGCAAAATGACCTCGCAAATCAAGGGCCTGAACCAGGCTGTGCGCAACGCCAACGACGGCATCTCTTTGATTCAAGTCGCGGAAGGCTCTTTGGTCGAAGTCAGCAACATGATGCAGCGCATGCGTGAATTGGCAGTTCAATCTGCCAACGACACCAACACCAGCGACGATCGCAGCGCCATGGACCTTGAATTTCAAGAGCTGAAAAAAGAAATCAACCGCATTGGTTCCAGCACAGAATGGAACAGCATGAAAGTCATGGACAAGAGTTTTGATGGCGGGAGCGGCACGTTCAAGTTCCAAGTTGGCGCCAATGCAGCCCAGAACATTGAGATCACTTTGGGTGACTACCGCACAACTGGGGCCAGTACCAATGCCATCAGCAATGCAACCACCACGGCAGGTAATGCACAAGTCAACACCTTGGTGTTCGCTGACACTGACACAATGGCTGTCGGCGATACGCTCACCATCACCCGTGACAAGGGCATCGATGGAACCTCGCAAACCTACACATTTACGGCATCTGCCGCTTTGGCAGATGGCGGAGAGATTGCCACAGCGTTGGCTGCTGACACAAACATTCAGGATCTTTTGGGTCTCAATGCGGCAACACTTAGCAACAACGGTGATGGCGATACAGGTGCCATGTCTTTCACTGGCGCAGATGGAAGTGCTTACACTTTGACTGCAAACAAAGGCACTGTTGGCACAGCTTCGTTCACAGCCACAACCCAAACAAGCAAGTTGACCCTTACGGGATCGTATGCCGCTGGTGATGTGATCAACATCGACTTGGCCGATGGCAAAAAATTCAAGTATGACGTCACAGCATCCATGACCGCAGACCAAGTTGCGACCGCCATCGGCTCGGCTGCTGCTGCGGACACGGATCTGGGATTGACTGTCACCAGGTCAGCTGCAGGTGAAATTTCATTGGTCGGTTCAGCCAATCAAACCTTTGCTGCCACGGCCACTGTGAACAACAGCACGGGTGGCGATCTGGCCATGATCAACGACTCGAACATCAGCTCACAGGCTGACTCGAATGCTGCCATCACGGCCATCGACGATGCTTTGAAAGTTGTCAACGAAGACCGCGCCAAGATGGGTGCAGTGATCAATCGCTTGAACTCTGCTGCTGACAACATGATGAATGTTTCGCAAAACACCAGCGAGTCGCGCAGCCGGATCATGGACACCGACTACGCACAAGCCACCACCGAGTTGGCCCGCACGCAGATCATCTCGCAAGCGGCCACCGCCATGTTGGCCCAGGCCAACCAAGCGCCACAATCGGTCCTGTCTCTCCTGCGTTGATCGATAGTTGAACTCAAACCTGGCCCCGAGTAGGCCAGGCCCATCAAGCGCAACCGTCAGCCCTCTGACTTTTGCTCTGCTCGGTTCTTGAACTCCAGCTTGGCCCCTAGTGGGCCAAGCTTTTTTTTGGTCAAGCAGCGCTTAACCGTTTCAAAGCAAACCCATCCCAAATGGCCATGCCAGGACATATGCAGTGGCCATGGTCTACGCCAACATCAAGGCTCTGACAGCAGCAGCGCTGAACTCGGCCTGTGAGTCCGTCACGTCCCCCAAAAGCCCCGCCACGCCCATGCTGCATGGCACACCCCCCTTTTTTGGCATGAGCATCTTGGACAGAACTGCTCACCCCTGCTGCCCTACCACTTAGCACCACCATTTAGCCCATCATGGCCATAGCCATCGGATATGGGATTCGTGTGGGCGCACCGCACTCAGAGCGATGGGTGGCGGTCTGTAAGACGCCATCGCGGCGAGGGCTTACAGGCTTTGGATTTTCAAGTCCCCAGATGCTGCCCAAGGACCGACTTGCGGGCAAGGGCTTGCCGTTTTGTAGGCATGTCGGCATGTCGTCATGTCGGCAGTGGATTGCCGCTGATGGAATAGAAGCAATACTTTTTGCATCCAAAAAAATCAGCATGCTTCGTCACGGTTTTATTTTGTCGAATTATCCCCAACAAAAATCGGTCATTAAGGAAAGAAAAGTTGGCACGCCGTTTGCTTTATTGAGTTCGCTTCCAGTTGTGGCCATGTGTCACCGAAACATTGAATCCCTTTCACAGGAAAACCTGACATGAACCCTCTCTATCAATCCCTGCTGTCGCAAGCCGTTTCTGGACAGATGCTCAACGTGCGTGATTTGTCGCAGTTTTCTGCGGCAGAGATTCGCCAAACCATGGCCGACCTGGTGGTGGCTGACCGCACGGACCTGGCCAACGCTTTGGCCGCTGCGGGCCAAAGTCTGTACCCCGAAAGTGAAGACATCTTGGCCATCAGCGCCTTGCTGGCCGAGGTTCAGCAAGACTGGAGCAGCGCCCAGGAATTGCTGCTCAAACTGATCGAAGTGCAAGGCGATGCGGCCACCCCCGTCACCCTGCGACACCTGATTCGCGTGCTGCGCTGCCAGTGCGAGCCCGCGCAAGCCATGCAAGTGGCACAAAAGGCCTTGGCCTTGCACCCCCAAGACGCTTCGCTGCAAGAAGAATTCGCTTCGTTGCAAGACCTCTTATCTGAGCAATTGCCGCTGGATGCCTCGCGCCAGATCCATTGATGCAGCCGAACTCACCCAAACATTACACACAACGTTAAGGACTATTCGCCATGACCGTTATCAACACCAACGTGAAATCTTTGATTTCACAAAACGCCCTCATCAAAAACAGCCGCACCGTGGAAACCGCCATGGAGCAGTTGTCCACAGGCAAGCGCATCAACAGCGCATCGGACGATGCCACTGGCATGGCCATCTCCAACCGCATGACCTCACAGATCCGCGGTCTGGACCAAGCGGTTCGCAACGCCAACGACGGCATTTCGCTCATCCAAACCGTTGAAGGCTCGCTCAATGAAGTCAACAACATGCTGCAACGCATGCGTGAGTTGTCCATCCAATCGGCCAACGACACCAACACCGTCGAAGACCGTGGGTTTTTGGACATGGAGTTTCAACAACTGAAAGAGGAAATCAACCGCGTTGCCAAAAACACCCAGTGGAACGGCATGGACGTTCTCAACAAATCAGACACGGCCGGTAACGGTGCTGGCAAATTTGAATTCCAGGTCGGCGCCAACGCCAACCAGTTGATTTCGATTCAGCTGCAAGACTTTCGCACCGAAGGGGCTGTGTCAAGTCAGATGCCAGCCGGAACAACGAACGCCCAAACCAGCACTTTGACACTGCAAGGTGCATATGCCGCAGGCGATACCATCAAATTGGACATGGCGTTTGCCGACAGCACCAAGTCGTTCACTTACACCGTTCAGGCAGAAGATTTAAATCTCGGCGGTAGCGATCTCTCTACCCTGGCAAAAATTGCAAGAGCCATCGTCAGCGACCCGGCTATCGAGGAAACTTTGGGCCTGACCCTGAGCAGTGGGGCCGCAGGCAAGATTGAATTCACTGGCCCTGCTGGTGTCAGCTTCACCACGCAGGTGACCAGCACCATTGCGGGCGGCGGCAAAGCGACCCTGGGCACAGAAACAGCCGGCACAGCCACTGCACGCGAGGCCAGAAGCATTGATCTGACAGGTGACTACAAAGCGGGTGACGTCATCACCCTGACCAACGGTGCCAACGAGTTCAAATACACAGTCACGAGCAGCGATGCCGGAACCGCCAATTTGGACACATTGGCAAGCAACGTCGCTGCTGCTGCCAGCGGTAATCTTGTGGGTACCACGGCGACAGCCACGGCCGCAACGGCAGATACACCGGCAGATCCATCCGCCACCCCTCCTACGCCCTTGATACCTGGTTCACCCGCAAAACTCACTTTCACAGCCACCAGTGTTGGTGCTGGCGAATTGGATCTGGGTGTCAGCGTTCAAAACGCCAGCAACAATTTTGACACCGCCCCCTCTGTCAAAGCTGCCGGAAGTTTGAACATGATCGCGCAGAGCAGCCTCACCACCAGCGCAAATGCCCAGGCGGCCATCGCAAGTCTGGATGATGCTATCGCGGTCATCAGCGAATCGCGCGCCAATATGGGTGCGGTCATGAACCGTTTGACCTTTGCAGCAGACAACCTGATCAACGTGGCACAAAACTCCACCGAGTCGCGTAGCCGCATTCTGGACACGGATTTCGCCAAGGCATCGAGCGAACTGGCCCGCACCCAAATCATCTCGCAGGCGGCCACGTCTGTGTTGGCTCAGGCCAACCAGAGCACGCAATCGGTGATGCAACTGTTGCAAGGTTAAGCCCTTGAGCTTCGTCAGGCCTTGACCTTGAAACCGTCTTGGCCCCGAAGGCCCAGCCAACACCCTGTGTCATCCGCCAGTTTCTGGCGGCGATGTGCGTCAAAGCCTACAGCCAGTTAATGGCAAAGGCTTGGGCGGTCACACCGCACACAGCGGTGCGGGCGCAAGCCAAATTGGAATTGCACACGGTGCAAGATTTGCTGCGCCAATGAATACGTCCATTCCAATCCGACAATTCGTATCCGCAATCTCAAAACCGCAAACCCTTACCTTGACTCTTGGCCACAAACACCTAGGCATAACACCAAGACCTTTGATGCCTGAATTCAACCCCTCATCTACACAAACCGCAGACCCCAAGCGCGGACCCAATTGCTGGCAGTGCCGGTTTTTTGGCGTGAGCCACATCCCTGCCACGCCTTATGTATGCCGCGCCATGGGCTTTCAATCCAAACAGCTGCCCTCACTGGAGGTATTGCGGGTCGACGGTGAGTTTTGCCGCGTTTTTCAGCCCAAAACGTCACCCCCTTCTGTTAAAACTGCCGCCAAAGCATGAGCCCATGCATCCTGTGGGTCTTGGGCTGATCAAGATGCTTTTTGTGGCTGGGCATGTATGACAACACAGGCACCCAGATCTGCATCACACCGGCTACCGCTGCGCACGCAACAAGAACTGTCGGCCGCACACAGTTTTGCAAAGCGGCTGTCAATCTTCCGTCGAGCAGGTGTCAAAGATTTGAATCTTTTTTTGTATATTTAAATATTCTTTTTAAGTTGCTTAAAGATGTTTTAAGGTAAAAAATTACTGGCACACAGTTTGCTTGACAGACTTCATCTAATCCTGAGGTCAACACCGTGAAGTCCCAAACCTTTTGTGCGCCTTTAGCCTTGTGGCTGGACCCCGAGACCGCCGCGAGTCCAGAGCAAACCCAAGCGTTGCAAATTTGTGGCTGGGCCAGCATGCCAGTCAACACGCTCGAGGATTTGGTGGCGCACGCAGGCGATGCCGCTATGGTGGTCTTGCACTTGTCGCACGATGTCTCACTCCTCAAAGCGGTTCAACAACTTTTGCATGACGCAGGCCTGAGCACACCGGTGGTGTGCCGCGTTGACCGTGATGCTCTGGACCTGGCCGTCGATGCCACGAAGTGCGGCGCACTGACCGTGTTGGCCTCTGACGATGTGCGCTGCAGCACTTGGCAAGGTCTGCATGACAAACTCAAACCGGTCCCCCAGCGCAGTGCACCGCAGGTGCGCAATGTGGTGTTTGTGGACCCCGCCAGTCAGCACCTGCTGGCACTGGCCAAAAAAGTGGCACAGGCCGAAGTGACCGCATTGCTGGTCGGCCCCACCGGCGCAGGCAAAGAGGTGATGGCCCGCGTGCTGCATGAGGCATCGCCCCGTGCGCGCGGCCCGTTTGTGGCCCTGAACTGCGCGGCCATGCCGGAAAACCTGATCGAAGACATGCTGTTTGGTCACGACAAAGGTGCCTTCACGGGCGCGCACCGCGACCAAAAAGGCCTGTTCGAACAAGCCCAAGGCGGCACGCTGTTTTTGGACGAAATTGGCGAGATGCCCATGCACCTGCAAAGCAAGCTGCTGCGCGTGCTGCAAGAGCGCCAATTGACGCGCTTGGGGGGGCAAAGCACCATCCATTTGAACGTGCGCATCGTGGCCGCCACCAACAAGGACTTGAAGCTGGCCATTGCCGAGCGCGAGTTCCGCGAAGACTTGTACTACCGCATTGCCACCTTCCGCATGCGTTTGCTGCCTTTATGCGAGCGCCCTGGCGACATCATTCCCCTGGCCGTGCAATGCCTGACCCAACAAGACCACCAAGCCTGGCGTCTGCACCCGCAAGCCCAAGCGATGCTGCTGCAATACCCCTGGCCCGGCAATGTGCGCGAACTCGAAAACGTGATGCGCCGCGCCATGGTGCTGTGCACCGACCACCACGTCACGCCCGATCACCTGATGTTTGACGACTGGCTGACCTGCACCGCGCCTGCTGCCCTGATCCAGACCATGCCGGTCAGCGCCCCGTTGAACATGGATCACCACGATGCGCCTGCCGCTTGGAAAACCGACAACCTGGCCCCGGTGCTGACAGACAAGGACCCGCCGGCCGACCTGCAAAGCGCCGTTCGCATGAACGAGCGGCAAGTGATCATGGCCACCTTGGCCAGCACCCCCAGCAAAACCGAAGCTGCCAAACGCCTGGGCATCAGCCCCCGAACGCTGCGTTACAAGATGGCGCAACTGCGTGAGCACGGCCTGAGCATGGCATCGGCCTGCTAAAGGAGAGCGACATGATTGAAAGAGCCATCTCCCCCGCCAACATCCAGTCGATGTTGCAAACCCTGCGCAGCCACCAGGCGCAAGCCTCGGGCATGCCGGGCGCAGAAGTCAAGGGCCTGACCCCCGAGGTCGGCAAAACCGGCTTTGGCGAGCTGGTCTCTGGCGCCCTGAGCCAAGTCAACCAAACGCAGGTGCAATCGTCCGAGATGCGCGCTGCCTACGACCGCGGCGAGAACCTGCCCCTGACCGATGTGGTCCTGGGCATGCAGAAATCGTCACTGGCTTTTGAGGCCACCTTGCAAGTGCGCAACAAAGTGCTCAAGGCGTACGAAGACATTTTGAACATGCCGGTCTGACAGACATAAAGAGAACACACCATGGCCACAGCGACCGCAACAATGAACAACGGCTTGATGACCGTGCCTTCCAACGCAGGGGCCGTCGCAGCACCTGCGCCCAACAGTTCTGGCAGCATGGCGCTGACCACGGCGGCTGGCGCCGGTGGTGCCCCGGCCGGTGGCAACGGCCTGAGTGCCTGGCAGACACTGGGCATGTCTGACACCTTCCGCCAGGTGTTGCAACAACCGTCGGTGCGGCGCGTTTTGCCTTTGATCGTGATGCTGTTGGTGTTGGTGATTTTTGCCTTGACCTATGCCTGGATGCAAGTCACACCTTACCGCCCCGTGATGCCCGGTCTACAAGAGGCCGACCAGCAAGCGGCTTTTGAGTCGCTCAAAACGGCTGACTACAAACCCAAAATCGACCCGGCCACCGGCCAACTCACAGTGCCCAGTGACCGCTTCCATGAGGCGCGCATTTTTCTGGCCTCGCAAGGCTTGCCCAAAGCCGGTGCCACAGGTCTAGACGGGTTGAAAGACCAGTCGTCCATGACCACCAGCCAGTTCATGGAGCAAGTGAAAGTGAACGCCGCCATGGAGCAGGAGCTGGCGCGCTCCATCATGCAAATTGGCAGCGTGCAAAGCGCCCGCGTGCACTTGGCCACACCCAAGCAAAGCGTGTTTGTGCGTGACCGCACCCCGCCCAAAGCCTCTGTGGTGCTGGCCCCCTACCCTGGCCGCGCTGTGTCGGCTTCACAGGTGCAGGCCATCGTGCACCTGGTGTCGTCCAGCGTTCCTTACCTCACGCCTGACCATGTGACGGTGGTGGACAACCTGGGCAAGCTGATGACCGAGTCGGCCACCGAACAAAAGTTGGGGCTGACCTCGGCCCAGGAGCAGCACAAGCAGCAAATGGAAGAGGTCTACCGCACGCGCATCATGCAGATCCTCTCGCCCATGGTGGGCGAGGCTAACGTGCGATCGCAAGTGAACCTGTCGCTGGACTTCACCCAGTCCGAGAGCACAACCGAAGACTTTGACAACCGCGATAAAGGCCCGCGCACCCGCTCCGAGGTGTTGGCCGAAGACCGCGCCGCTAGCCGTTCTGCTGAAGGCATCCCAGGCTCACTGTCCAACATGGCGCCGCCCGCCCCCACGACCAGCAACAGCACGCAGGTGGAATCGGACAAGGGCCAAGCCGAAGCCAACACCAAGCTCAGCAGCCGCTCAACACGCAACTTCGAGCTCGACCGCACGGTGCGACATGTGCGCAATGCCAGTGGCGGCGTGAGGAAGGTCAGCGTGGCTGTGATCGTCAACGAACGCCCTGCGCTGCCCCCTGCAGACGGCTCGGCCGTGGACCCCAATGCCCCCAAGAGCGTGCCCTACACGCCGCAAGAGCTGGAACAAATGCAGCAAGTGGTGCGTGGCGTGGTGGGTTTTGACACGGCCCGTGGCGACAACGTGACCGTGGTGCCCGCCCGCTTTGAAGCGCCCGCTCCGCTGGAGACCATCCCGTGGTATCTGGAAAACACCGTGCAATCGGCCCTGTCCAGCGCCCTCATCGCCATCAGTTTCATTGTGTTCATGATGATTGTGGTGCGTCCCATCATGCGCAGCATCACCGCGTCCAAGGCCCTGGCCGAAGAAGAGAAAGCCCAAGCCGCCATGGGCGATGGCGAACTCAGTGCCGAGGACATGCGCATGATCCAGTTTGGCGAAGGCGAGAGCCTGGAAGAGATCAAGGCCAAGCTCAAGCCCAAGAAGTCGAGCATCAGCATCGACATGCTGGACACAGCCAACACTTACGACGACAAAGTGGCCCTGATTCGGATGCTGGTGGCCGAAGATTCAGGTCGGGTCGCCAACGTGCTCAAAGGCATGATCAAGGTCTCCTGACCATTTCAAGGATTCAAAATGGCCACCAAAAAAGACACCGACAAAGAAGTCAAGGGCAAGGATGCCAAAGGCAAGGACGGCACGGGCAAAGACGACAAAGGAAAGGACGGCAAAGACACCAAGGCGCTGGCATTGGCCACGGGTGACGCGCCCATCGTGATCACCGAAGAGCTGCAAGAAGAGCTGGACGCCCTGACGGGTGCTCAGCGCGCGGCAGTGCTGATGCTCTTGCTGGGTGAGCAGCAAGCGGCCGAAATCATCCGATTCCTGAACCCCAAAGAGGTGCAGTCGCTGGGCGGTGCCATGGTGTCGGTGGCCGACTTGTCGCAAGAGGCAGTGAACATCGTGCTCGACGAATTTGTGGCCACGCTCAAAAAGCAAACCAGCCTGGGTTTGGGCACGGGCGACTATGTCGAAAAAGTCATGAAACGCGCCCTGGGCGACGACAAGGCCTCTTCGGTGCTCAGCCGCATCATGCCGGGCCAGGGCAGCAAGGGCCTGGAGATCCTGAAATGGATGGACGCCCGCTCGATTGCCGACATGATCCGCAGCGAACACCCACAGGTCACGGCCATCATTTTGTCGGTGCTCGAGTACGACGTGGCGGCCGACGTGCTGAATTTTTTGGCACCCGAGTCGCGCCCCGAAATTTTGCAGCGCATTGCCAGCCTCGAGACGGTGCAGCCTTCGGCCATGGAAGAGCTCGAATCGATCATGAAGAAACAGTTCGCCAGCAACTCGTCTGCCAAGTCCTCGAGCTTTGGTGGCATCAAGGCTGCGGCCAAGATCATGAACTTCGTCAAGGTCGATTTGGAATCCTCCATCATGGGTGGTCTCTCGGAACTCGACCCCGAGTTGATGATGAAGATCCAGGACAACATGTTCACCTTCGAAAACCTGGTGGGTGTGGACAACCGGGGCATCCAAGTGCTGATGCGCAACGTCGAGCCCGACATGCTGATGACGGCCTTGAAGGGTGCGCCCGATTTCGTCAAGGACAAATTCTTCGGCAACATGTCGGCGCGTGCACGGGTCATGTTCATCGACGAAATGGAGGGCAAAGGCCCGCTGCGCATCACCGATGTGGAAGATGCGCAAAAGACCATCATGCGCCTGGCGCGCAAGTTGTCGGATGCGGGCGAACTGGTGCTGGCCGGCAGAGGAGACGACTTTGTCTGAAGCCCAAGGCCCAGCGGGCGGTTGGAGCACCAACCCTTTGCTCAATGGCAAAAACCTGGCGCCTGTTTTTTTGCGCACCCAGTGGGACGAGGCCAAGGTGCGCTCGTTTGGCCCCTGGCGCGTGGCCGAGCGCAGCGAACCCACCGATGCCCTGACCTTGCCCGCGCCTTTGAGCCTGAGCGAAGCTTTCAAGGACGACCCGGCCCTTCAGCAAGAAACCACCCACACAGCCGATTCGAGCGCGCCCGAGCCACAAGACCCCCGGGTCTCGGAGGCGGCCCTGGCGGCCTTGCAAGACCAAGCCTACCAGCGCGGCCTCAAAGAAGGCCAGGCGCAATTGCACGCCGACCTGGATGCAGAACGGGCCAAGGAGCGCGAGCTGATTCGCCACTTGGGCATCGAGCTGCGCAGCATCAGCCAAGACCCCCAACGCTTTTTTGAGCCCCTCAAACGCTTGTCTTTGCACCTGGCAGAACAACTGGTGCGCGCAGAGCTGCAAATTTCTGGACACGCCATTCAGGGCCTGATTCAGTCGTGCATCCAGCAATTGGACCACCCGGCGCAACCGGTCAAAGTCAGCCTGAACCCGCAAGACATGAAGCGCCTGCAAGCCATGGGCGAGGCCATCACGGACCACCTGGACCTGGAAGCAGACCCCTTGTTGCGACCCGGCAGCGTGCGCGTGCGCGTGCAAGACAGCATGGTGCAAGACCTGATCGAGCATCGGCTGGAGCCGCTGGCGCGTCGCCTGCTGCCCCAGCCCGAGGCCTGGATGCAAACGTCCAGCTTGGTGCAAGACAAAGTTGACGCCATGCCCGAGAACACCCCCAAACGCGACTGGAACCACCCAGTGATCGACGTGCAGGACACCGACGTCAAAGGCACGGACGCTACCGCGCCCGACGAGGACAGCCCTGCATGAACTTTGATCTGGAAGTCAACCAGCTGATTGGCGAGCTGCACGCGCCCGAGCCCCAACGCAGCGGCACCTTGGTGCGGTTGGTGGGCATGCGGCTGGAAACGCGTGGCCTGATGGCCCCCTTGGGCGCGTGCTGCGAAATCGTGGGCCAGATGGGCCACCGGGTCGAGGCCGAGGTGGTGGGCTTCAACGACGAAACCCTGTTTTTGCTGCCCTTCACCGAACCGCAGGGCATTGGCCCGGGCGCACAGGTGCGCGTGCTCAGCCACACCTCGCAAGTGTGCTTGGGCCCTGATTTGCTGGGCCGCATCATCGACGGGCGTGGCCAGCCGCTGGACGGCAAGCCGCCGCCGGAATGTCGCGATGTGCTGAGCCTGCAGGGCCGCCCCATCAACCCCATGGAGCGCGGCCCCATCAAGGAAGTGCTGGACGTGGGTGTCAAAGCCATCAACGGCATGCTGACCATTGGCCGTGGCCAGCGCCTGGGCCTGGTGGCCGGCTCTGGCGTGGGCAAGAGCGTGCTGCTGGGCATGATGACCCGCTTCACCGAAGCCGACGTGGTGGTGATTGGCCTGATCGGTGAGCGCGGCCGCGAGGTGCAGGCTTTCATTGAAGAATCGCTTGGCCCAGTGGGCCTGGCCAAGTCGGTGTTGATCGCCGCCCCGGCCAACGAATCACCCGTGCTGCGCCTGAAAGCCACGCACATGACGCATGTGATTGCCGAGTATTTCCGCGACCAGGGCAAGAACGTGTTGATGCTGGTGGACAGCTTGACGCGCGTGGCCCATGCGCAACGCGAGATCGGTTTGGCGGTGGGCGAGCCGCCCACTGCCAAGGGTTACCCACCATCGGTGTTTGCGCTGCTGCCCAATTTGATCGAGCGCGCTGGCGTGGGCCGCCACGGCGTAGGCTCGATCACCGCTATCTACACCGTGCTGGCCGAAGGCGACGATGCGAACGACCCGATTGTGGACATCGCCCGCGCTTCACTCGATGGCCAGGTGATGCTGTCGCGCAAGCTGGCCGATGCGGCGCACTACCCCGCCATCGATCTGAACGGCTCGGTCTCGCGGGTGATGCAAAACCTGCTCTCGCCCGAAGACCAAAAACTGGCCAACCGCTTTCGGCGGCTGTGGTCGCTGTACCAGCAAAACCAAGACCTGATTCAGGTGGGCGCTTACGAAGCGGGCAGCAATGCCGATCTGGACCAAGCCATCCGCATGCGCCCCCAGATGGAAACTTTTTTACAACAAGACATGCACACCAGCCAAGACGCAGCCACCACACGGCTGCAGGTGCAAGCGCTGATGACCCATTGAGCGTTCAAGGAGAACAAGATGCGAGAAGCCAGAAGTTGTTGGCCCGTGCTGGTGAAAAAAGCCGAAGAAGCGGTCAACGAAGCGCAAAACGACATCATCCAGGCGCTGGCCCGGGTGGAGCAACTCCAAGCGAGCCACCAGCGCCTGTGCAAGCTGTACGACGAGTATCGGCTACAGGAACATGCCAGGGAAGCCACGGTGATGGGCATGCAAGCGAGCATGAACCACCGCCAGTTCATGGCCCAGCTGCTGAACCTGCAGCAGCGTGTGGTGGTGGACTTGGGCAAAGCCCAAACCACCTTGGCCCAAATGCGCCAAAAACGCCTGCGCACTGAAATCGAGTTGCACAAGATGCAGTCGCTGGCAGAGCAAGACGCCAAAGCCGTGACGCAAGAGGCCAAGCGCTACGAGCAAAGGCAGATGGACGAGCTGGGCGTGCGCCAGTTCATCTTGGGCATGGGGTCTTGAGTGCAGCAACTTGCGCTGTGTCAGAAGAAGTCAGGCGCACATTGACTATGATGAATGACAAAAAACGAGCTCAGCCCCCCAGGCAGGGCTTTCATCAATCAGCATTCAGGGTGCAGGATCATTTCGGAAAAATGCGTTGGACACCCCAAAATCTCTCATGACTTTCAATGCTTGGCGCACGCTGTGCGTGAGCCTGTGCGCACTGCTGCTGAGTGGACTCAGCCCAGCGGCCCAAGTGGCTTTGTGGCCCACCATCCCCTTTGTGCGCGGCCAAGACCTGTGTCAATACCAAGACGCCTATAGCCGCACGCGTGTTCAGCAGTCGGGCGACATGGCCCGGTTGCTGGCCGATTTGATCCGCGCCGGGGCCGACCCCAAACAATCGCCCGAGCTGCTGCAGACCCTGGACAGCCTGATCGACCAAGGACGACAGCGGGCCACGGGCGGTTTTGGCATGGACGTGCTGCTGGAAGGCGGCTTCAAGGCCGCGCTGGACCGGGTTTATGAACAGCACCAGCCCCGGGTGCGTCAGGTGAGTTTTTTCAATCCCACGACTTTGAACGAGTTGGTGCGTGTGCTGCGCGCCCAGCAAAGACAGGGCAGCTTGCAATCCAATCAACTCAGCGGCCTGACAGGTGTAGCCTGGGGCACCTACTCCTACAGCCCAGGTTGCAAAGGCGATGTGCTGATGACCCTGCACATCGAAACACAGTCTGGACAAACCTTCAACTACCAGGCACAGGGCCTGCCCGAGTCGGTGATGGGCCAAATCGCCTACCAGGTGTTCGACCAGTTTCAAAAAACCCGATTCCCCAGCCAGGTCACGCACCTGGGCAAAACCTTGGAGCTGCTGGGCGCGCCCGGTCACGTGCTGGGCAGCACCAACTCGCCGCGCAAGGCCCAGTACGCCTGCGAATGCATGCAAGCCAGACTGCCCACCGTAGGCGAATACATTTACCTGAGCGAGCTGGGCAACTGGAACGGCGGCGTGGACAGTGACAAAGGCTTGTGGGCCCTGTCGCAAGAGCGGGTGATGGCCCCTGAAATGCCCAATCCGTCCATCGTGCGCTCGATCAAGGAATTCCAGTCGCCCGAGATCCGTTACTTTTGCGTGCGGCATGTGGTCGACAAAAAACCCACTGGCCAATGCACCCCATGACAGCCATTTGAAGCTTTGACCGTGCCCACACAAAAACCCCAACGCCCTGCCCCAAAACACACGCCATCACGCCAGCCTTTGGGGCCACACTGACCGCCATCACCTTGGTGGTGCTGGGCGGCTTGGGCATTTAACTGTTGATGAAAAACTGCACACCCTCAAAGGGCGGTGGCGCACAAGGTCGGACCTGAAGGCGTCGACCTGCCAAAACTGACACCACACCTCAGGGAGCAAGCCGTTCGCGCAACCAAGCGCTGCCTTCCTGCGTGTAACGCAGACGGTCATGCAGGCGGCTCTTGCGTCCTTGCCAAAACTGCCAGTTGTCGGGCACCAGGCGAAAGCCGCCCCAGTGCGGCGGACGCGGCGGGTTGAGCATGAACTGCGCCGCGTATTTGGCGGCATTGGTCACCAGCACGGTGCGCCCATCGATCACCTGGCTTTGGGGCGAGGCCCAAGCGCCAATGCGCGAATCAAGTGGTCGGCTGTGGAAATAAGCGTCGCTTTCTTCATCCGAGACCTTCTCCACCCGGCCTTCGATGCGCACCACGCGCTCAAGTTCGACCCAGTGAAACTGCAGTGCCGCAAACGGGTTGCCCGCCAGCTCTTGGCCTTTGCGGCTGTCGTAGTTGGTGTACCAGACAATGCCACGCTCGTCACAGCCCTTGATCAGCACCACGCGTGTGCTGGGGCGCAGGTTGCTGGCCACGGTGGCGAGCGTCATGGCGTTGGGCTCGGGCACCTCGGCGGCGATGGCTTCTTGCAGCCATTGGGCAAATTGCTGCAAGGGGTCGGCGTGGGAGGCGTTTTCATTGAGCTCGGCTTTTTCGTAGCTCTTGCGCAGGTCGGCGATGTTCATGGTGCAAGTATAGAGATATGGCCCTTTCAGGCTTTGAGTCAGCGCAACCCGCAGGGCATTGAGCTCAATGGAGGCCATGTGCCATGACCGACACGGGAAGGTCTGCGCTTCACGCCCAACGCCCAATGCTCAGTCAGCATGGCGCAGCAATGCGGCCAGCGCCCGGTCTTCGATCCCATGGGACCTCAGGCTGTCGTAGGTTTGGCGGGCATAGTCCAACGTGGTGCCAAAGCGTCCGCTGGACTGCTGAAAAATCTGCCGGTAAGTTTCTGGGGGCAACTGGCCTGTGAAGCTGGGGCTGCTGCGCGGCAAGGTAAAGGCCAGCGCCTGCACCGGGCCTTGCGGCGTGTTGCAAGGCAGCCAGCTGGGGGTGTAGACGTCCATGGGCATTTCCCGCTCCCACAGCCGCACCAGCACGGCGTCGGCCTGATCCCGCGCGACCCGATAGGCCACACCCTGGCAGCTGCCACCGGGCAACAAGGCAAACACCAGGCCCGGACACCCGGGGCTGCCGCGGTTGAGTCGACTCCACATTTTCAAAGCCCGGTGCCAGCCCCAAACGCGGCTGATGTGCTGCTCTTGCGCCTCGAACTCGGGCCGCCACAAGAGCGAGGCGTAACCAAACACCCACAAATCCCGCCCCGCCGTTTGAGCCCGGAATTGGTCAAGCAAAGCGCCCTGAAATGCCGTGCCACGGCCAGCGGCGGCAAGGGTGCTGGGGGCATCGGCGGTTGTGTCAATCATGTGCTGTCGGGCCCCATTACAATCTGCGCACTATTTTCGGAGAAAAACCAACATGTCGACCCCTCAAGATGACAATCAACCCGTAGTCTGGACCGTTTTGGTGGCCGTGATCGTGCTGGCCGTTGGCCTGGCTGTCGGTTTTGGCATAGCCAAGAGCAAAAAAGCCGCACCGGCAGCGGCCCCAGTGGCCACGGCACCCGCTACTGAAGCCACCGCTCCTGCAGCAGATGCATCAGCCCCTGCCGCTGCCCCTGCCGCTGACGCTTCGGCTCCTGCTGCAAATGCTTCAGCACCGAAGTGATTCGCTGCATACCGCGCAAAAAAACCCGCCTCGGCGGGTTTTTTTGCGCCTGCTTGTGGGCTGTTTGCGGCTTGTACCCAGTCTGTAACCGTTTGAATGCACCAAAGCGAGGGAACGCGGTTACCATCGGTTATGTAATTTAGTTACCACGCCCGCCCCGGCGTCACCCCATGACACTTCACCCCATCGTGGCATCCGTCACCGCCCGCATCACCGAGCGCAGTCGCCCAACGCGCCAGGCCTATTTGCAGCAAGTTGATGCTGCATCCAGCCAGGACCCTGGCGCCCTGCGCCTGGGCTGCGCCAACGTGGCCCACGCCTTTGCCGCCATGCCCGAGGGCGACAAGGGCCGCGCCACAGCGCTGGACAACATCAAAGTGGTGGCCCCGCGAGCGCCCAACATCGGCATCGTCAACGCCTACAACGACCTGCTGTCGGCCCACGCCCCGCTGCAGCACTACCCTGACCTCATCAAGGACGAAGCCCGCAAACTGGGTGCCACGGCCCAAGTGGCTGGCGGCGTGCCCGCCATGTGCGACGGTGTGACGCAGGGCACACCGGGCATGGAGCTGAGTTTGTTCAGCCGTGATGTGATCGCCATGGCCACGGCCGTCTCGCTCAGCCACGATGTGTTTGACGCGGCCCTGATGCTGGGCGTGTGCGACAAGATCGTGCCGGGTTTGCTGATTGGCGCTTTGCAGTTTGGCCATTTGCCCACGGTTTTTGTCCCTGCTGGCCCCATGACCAGCGGCCTGTCCAACAACGAAAAATCCAAGGTGCGTGAACAAGCCGCTCTGGGCATGGTGGGCCGAGCCGAACTGCTCGAAGCCGAATCGAAGGCCTACCACGGCGAAGGCACCTGCACCTTTTACGGCACCGCCAACAGCAACCAGATGCTGCTCGAAGCCATGGGCTTGCATGTGCCGGGCACGGCCTTCATCAACCCAGGTGAGGGCCTGCGCACCGAGCTGACCCGAGAAGCCGCCCGCACCGTGCTGGCGCTGGTCAAAGGCCAAAACTTCACACCGATTGGCCGCCTGGTGGACGAGCGCTGCATCGTCAACGCCATGGTGGCGCTCTTGGCCACGGGCGGATCGACCAACCACCTGATCCATTGGGTGGCGGTGGCGCGAGCGGCGGGCATCGTGATCGACTGGGACGATTTTTCGGCCCTGTCGGATGTGGTGCCGCTGCTCACCCGCGTGTACCCCAACGGCAGCGCCGATGTGAACCAGTTCCAGGCAGCAGGCGGCCCGGGTTATGTGATCCGCGAGTTGCTGGACGCTGGGCTAATGCACACCGATGTTTTGACGGTGCGCGCGGGCGGCCTGCGTGAGTTCACCCGCATTCCGTCAGCTCAAAACGGTCAACTGGTCTGGCACGAAGCCGGAGCCAGCAAGGACGAATCTGTGGTGCGCCCGGCTTCCAGCCCGTTCAGTGCCTCGGGTGGCCTCAAGCTTTTGCAAGGCAATCTGGGCCGCAGCGTGATCAAGATTTCAGCCGTACCCGAAGCGCTGCACACCATCGAAGCCCCGGCCCGCGTGTTCAGTTCGCAAGACGAATTACAAGTCGCGTTCAAGGCGGGCGAACTCGACCGGGATATCGTTTGTGTGGTGCGCTGGCAAGGCCCGCAAGCCAACGGCATGCCCGAGCTGCACAAGCTCACCCCGCCGCTGGCCGTGCTGCAAGGCAAGGGCTTCAAGGTGGCGTTGGTCACCGATGGCCGCATGAGCGGCGCCTCGGGCAAAGTGCCTGCTGCCATCCATGTGTCCCCCGAAGCCGCTGCCGGTGGTCCACTGGCCAAGGTGCAAGACGGCGATGTGATCCGCCTGGACGGCATAGCGGGCACCTTGCAAGTGCTGGTGAACGAAGCCGAATGGGCCAACCGTCCGCTGGCCGAAATGCCCACCGATCTGCGCGCCGCCAACGGCGTGGGCATGGGCCGTGAACTGTTTGCCAATATGCGCCGCAACGCGCTCAAAGCTGAAGAAGGAGCCTGCACATGGCTGTGAATTTGAATGCCCCCTTGACCGCCTTGCAA
>JAIXOZ010000146.1 GCA_027486495.1 Comamonadaceae bacterium
CCCCCGGGCGTTGGGGGGTGGTCTGCGAGGCTTTTCGCGGCGAGGGCGCCGCTCCTACATGGGGAAATGCCTGCCTTTTGTAGGAGCCCCGCCCCCGGGGCGATGGGGGGTGGTCTGCGAGGCTTTTCGCGGCGAGGGCGCCGCTCCTACATGGGGAAATGCCTGCCTTTTGTAGGAGCCCCGCCCCCGAGGCGATGGGTGTTTGAGCGCAAAGATGGATGGCGGCAGGCGCACCGAGGCGACACGTCTTCATAAGTGGCTGGCGATACACTGGTCAACATGAACCCCAATTTGATCCTCCTCACCCTCTGTCAGGGCCTGTTCTTCACCAACAACGTCACCTTCATTGCCATCAACGGGCTGGTGGGCTTGTCCATGGCGCCGCTGGGGTGGATGGCCACTTTGCCCGTGATGGGCTACGTGGTGGGCGGTGCCCTGTCGACCGGGCTGGTGGCCAAAAGCCAGTCGCGCTGGGGGCGCAAGGTGTCGTTTCAGCTGGGGCTGGGCGTTGCTTTTTTCTCGACTTTGCTGGCCGCGTACGCCGCCTGGAGCCACAACTTCTGGCTGCTGATGGCGGCCACGGTCATAGCCGGTTACTACAGCGCCAACGGCCAGTTGTACCGTTTTGCCGCGGCCGAGTTGGCGGCGGACGGTTTCAAGGAAAAAGCGGTCTCCTTGGTTTTGGCAGGTGGCTTGATCGGCGCCATCGTCGGCCCCAACCTGGCTTCGCGCACCCGCACGCTGCATGAGGTGCCGTTTTTGGGTGCTTATTTGGCGCTGGGCGTCGTGGCGATGATGGCCATGGTGTGCATGGCCTTCATCCGATTCCCGGAAGTGCCGGCCAAAAAACCGGGCGACAGCGCGGGCCGCCCATTGCGCGAAATCATGCGCCAACCGGTGTTCATCGTTGCGGCGGCGGCTGCCGCTTTGAGTTACGGCGTGATGAACTTGCTGATGGCCGCCACCCCGCTGGCCATGCAGGTGTGCGGTTTCAGCTTTGACGATGCAGCCTTGGTGCTGGAGTGGCATGTGATCGGCATGTTCGCGCCGGGCTTTTTCACGGGGCATCTGATCAAAAAATTCGGCACCCTGCAGATCATGGCTGTGGGGGTGGTGATCAACTTTGTGTGCATCGCGATTGCCTTGTCGGGTGTGGAACTGCACCAGTTCCTGATCTCGCTGTTCTTGCTGGGACTGGGCTGGAACTTCCTGTTCACCGGCAGCACCACGCTGGCCATGAAGGCCTGGACCCCCGCCGAGAAAGACCGGGGTCAGGCGGCCATCAACTTCTTTGTGTTTGCCACCATGGCCGTGACCTCGTTCGCTTCAGGCGCACTGGTCACCACACAAGGCTGGATGTGGCTGAACATCGGTTCGATCTTTCCTGTGGCCCTGACCGGGGCGGCGCTGGTGTGGATGGTGGTACAGCAAAAAAAGACCACAGCCTGAAGCAAGTCCCGCTCAGCTGCACACCCCCATTGCCACGGGGGACCGGGCTGCTGCAAATGGACCCGCTCAACGACGGCGCAAACCCCACTGTGCGACCACCGCGATCGATGTAAAAGCCAACATCATCCAAGCCAGATTGACTGCACCTTGGTGCGGCACCAGTCCAACCAGATAGCCGCCCGTGGCCCCGGTCAGTTGTTGCATCAGGCCGGCCACCGCTGCGGCTGATCCAGCCAGTGCGGGCAGCACGCCAACCGTGCCCGCCAGTGCAGGTGGGTTGATGAAGCCATGACCGAGCCCCAGCAAAAGCAGCGGCAACGCCACGGCCAACGGCGTTTGCACGCCCGACAAGCCCAGCGCCAGCATGATGAGCAAACCCGCTACCGTCAGGCTCTGACCCCAGGCCATGACGCGCGATTCGCCAGCACGCGCAATCAACCGGGAGGTCAAGAAATTGCCCAGGATATAGGACACAGGCACGGCCATGATGAACCAGCCAATGCCTTCCGGCCCTATGCCATAACCCTTGAGCACGATGGGTGCCCCGGCCAAAAAAGCGTAAAACGTGGCGGTGGTGGCGGCAAGGATGGCCACGTACAACACATAACGCGGCTCGCTCAACAAGCGGGCATAAGCGCTGAGCATGGCCCGCAGCCAATGGCCCGAAGTGGGCGTGGCTGGGTTCACGCGCGGCAAACCCCAGCAAGCCGCCCCCCACAGCAACAGCGCCAACACAGCCAACAGCACGAAGTTGGTTTGCCAGCCAAAACGCACATGAATTTGCCCACCGATCAGCGTGGCCAGCGGCGGACACAGGCCCAGCGCCATGCCGATATAGGCCATAACACGGGTGCGCTGTGGCCCCGTGAACAAGTCTTGCACCATGGAGCGGCCCACCACCATGCTGGCCGCGCTGCCAGCGCCTTGCAGTACCCGTGCGGCAGTGAGCGTTGTGATGTCGGTGGCCAGCGCGGCCATGACCGAGGCCAAGCCCGACACCACAAGACCCAGCATCAAGATGGGTTTTCGCCCGTGTCGGTCCGACAAGGGACCATAAACCAGTTGCAAAGCACCATAGGCGACCACATAGCCACTGAAGGTCAGCTGCACATGGGCCTGATCGGTGGCAAAAAGGGTGCCCCATTCCTGCATGGAGGGCAGGCACAAGGTCATGGCCAGCAAGCCAAAAGCAATTTGGGCCAACACATTGGCGATCAGCCACGGGGAGTGGCTTCGGGATTGGTCGATGGGGTCGGTGTGACCAACAGAGGGGGTCATGTCAGTCCAAAGAGGATGGTGCGCATGCCCCAGCGGATCAGTCCGGGTCAAGGCTCAAAGACGCTGCAACTTGAACACCGCCGTACCCGCCATGAGGTTGGGTAAAAACCGCACTTCATGGCCGTGTTGCAAACCAAACGCATCGAGAACGCTCAGATCATTTTTGCGGGCCAGGTCAGCAAAGTCGGCGTAAGTGCCCACGCGGATGTTGGGTGTGTCATACCACTGGTAGGGCAGGCGCTTGGTCACCGGCATGCGCCCGCGCAACACACTCAGGCGGTTAAACCAGTGCCCAAAATTGGGAAAGGCCACGATGCCGATCTGGCCGACACGGGCGGTCTCGCGCAGCATCACCTCGGCGTTGCGCAGGTGTTGCAGCGTGTCGATCTGCAGCACCACGTCAAACGATTGGTCGGCAAAGACTGTCAGGCCTTGGTCCAGGTTGAGTTGCAGCACGTTCACGCCGCGCTGGGTACAGGCCAGCACATTGCTGTCGTCCAGTTCCACGCCGTAGCCGGTGCAGCCCTTGTGCTTTTGCAAATAAGCCAGCAAGTCACCGTCGCCACAGCCCAGGTCGAGCACACGGGCACCTTGCGGCACCAAGCGGGCAATGGCTTGCATGATCAAGGGGTCGCTCATGCGGTATCTCCCAGGCTGTTGGCGATCTGGCCGAAGTAGGCCCGCACCACGTTCATGTAACGTTCGTCGTCGAGCAAAAAGGCGTCGTGGCCGTGCGGCGCGTCAATCTCGGCGTAGCTCACATCGCGCCGGTTGTCGATCAGGCCCTTGACGATCTCGCGGCTGCGGGCCGGCGAAAAGCGCCAGTCGGTGGTGAAGCTGATCAGCAAAAATTTGCAGATGGCACGCTCCAGCGCTTTGGACAGGTCGCCGCCAAACGCTTGGGCTGGGTCGAAGTAATCCAGCGCCCGGATGATCAACAAATAGGTGTTGGCGTCAAAGTATTCGCTGAACTTGTCGCCCTGGTAGCGCAGGTAGCTTTCAATCTGGAACTCCACGTCTTGTGTGGAGTATTTGTAGCCGGTCACGCTGTTGACCGCGCTGCGCAGTTCGCGTCCGAACTTTTCGTTCATCACATCGTCGCTCAAATACGTGATGTGGCCGATCATGCGGGCGATGCGCAGGCCTCGCTTGGGCACCACGCCATGGGCGTAAAAGTGCCCATCATGGAAGTCTGGGTCGGTCACGATGGCGCGGCGTGCCACTTCGTTGAAGGCGATATTTTCAGCGTTCAGGTTGGGTGCGCTGGCCACCACTACCGCGTGCTTCACGCGCTCGGGGTATTGCAGCGTCCAACTCAGCGCTTGCATGCCGCCCAAACTGCCGCCCATCACAGCGGCCAGTTGTTCGATGCCCAAGGCGTCGAGCAGTCGGGCTTGGGCGTTGACCCAGTCTTCCACCGTGATCACCGGAAAGTCCGCGCCATACACGCGCCCGGTGTCTGGGTTAATGTGCATGGGGCCGGTCGAGCCAAAGCACGAGCCCAGGTTGTTCACGCCGATCACAAAAAAGCGGTCGGTGTCGAGCGACTTGCCCGGGCCGATCATGTTGTCCCACCAGCCCAGGTTTTTGGGTTGGTCGGCATACACGCCTGCCACATGGTGCGAGGCGTTGAGCGCGTGGCAGATCAGCACGGCATTGGATTGGTCGGCGTTGAGCGTGCCGTAGGTTTCGTAGCTCAGCGAATAGCCACGGAGGGACGCACCACTTTGCAAAGGCAAAGGGGCTTCAAACAGCATGCTTTGGGATTCGGCGATCAGCATCGAATGTGTTCAGGTGTGCAAAAAACAAAACCCGGCTTCGCAGTCAGCTGGGCCGGGCTTCAGTGGGTTGAAACACACGCCATTTAGCTGAATTTCGAAACCATCACGGTTTCGGCGCCCGCAATCGGGTTCAAATCGGCGCATGGTTCAAGTATATGACGAACGCCACCCGCCCTTTTCAGGAGCACGCATGTCAAATCTCTATGGCTCGGACGCCTACAGTCCCGTCGACATCGCCCGCCGCATCGAGGCCGTGGGCGAGACCAAGGCCCGCATGGCCGCGCTGCCGCTGGCTTTGCTGGGCGTACTGGCCGGGGCCTTCATTGGCTTGGGGGCCATGCTGTTTGTGCTGGTCAAGTCCGACCCGAGCCTGGGCTTTGCGGCCAGCTCGGTGCTGGGCGGCCTGGTGTTTGCCATGGGCTTGCTCATGGTCGTGGTGGCCGGGGCCGAGCTGTTCACCGGCAACAACCTGATCGTCATGGCCTGGGCCGACGGCCGGGTCAGCACGGGGCAGGTGCTGCGCAACTGGGGGATTGTGTGCCTGGCCAATTTTGTGGGCGCGGCCGGTCTGGCGCTGCTGGTGTTTGCCAGCGGCCACGCCAGCTTGAACGGCGGCGCCATTGGCCACAAGGTGGTGCAGATCGCCGTGGCCAAGCAGGAGCTGCCGTTTGTCACCGCCTTGTTGCGCGGCATGCTGTGCAATGTGCTGGTGTGCATGGCCGTGTGGATGGCCATGGCCGGGCGCAGCGTGACCGACAAGGCCGTGGCGGTGATGCTGCCGGTGATGGCCTTTGTGGCGGCTGGCTTTGAGCACAGCATCGCCAACATGTACCTGATGCCGCTGGCCATGCTGCTGCAGCACGACGGCCTGACGGGCTATCCCACCGTCACTTGGGCCGGCATGCTGGGCCATCTGCTGCCCGTGATTTTGGGCAATGTGTTGGGTGGCGCGGTGCTGGTGGCCGGGGTTTACCACGTCATTTACAAGCGCCAACCGCTCACTTGAAAACCATCGTTTTCAGTCCCTCTTGTGGGGGCCTTGGACACCGCCCTCAGGCCAAGCTCAGAAAAAACTCCCAAGCCCAATAGACCCCCACACTCAGCAACAGCCCAGCGGCCAGCCAGGCGCGGTTGCTGGGCACCAGGTCCGGGCCTTTGCCTTCGATGCGGCCGGTCAGCATGGGCAGGGCCAGGTTCTTTTTGCGCCAAAAACTTTGTCCGGCCAACAAAGCCAGGTGCGCCAACACCAAAGCCAAAGCGGTGTTGCCAAAAAATTCGTGCAGCGCCTCGAACACCTCGACCCCCACATCCCCACCCCATTCGTGGAAGGTGCCGTAACCGCTCAAGGTCAAGGGCAAGACGACCAGCAACAAGCTGGTCAGCGATGCGGCCATGAGCAAAATGGGGCCTTGTCGCCAGGCCACGGTTTGCCAACTGCCGCCTTCGGACAACACCGCTTTGACCGTTTTGAGCCAGGCCCATGTGCCGCTGCTTTTGCGCCACAAGGTGCTCAGCCGCGCCGGTCTGGGGCCGACCAGTCCGTACACCAGCCGAAAGGCCAGCATGCCGGCCAAGGTGTAACCCAGCACCACATGCACCAAGCGCCAGTGCTCGCTGTCGGCGGTGATGTAGGCCCCACAAAAGCTCAGGGCAAACAGCGCGTGAAACATGCGCATGGGCGCATCGATGACCAAACGGCTCGGTGCCGGGTTGCTGGGCGTTTGAGGGGGGGCTGAGGCCGTGGATGGGGGCGATGTGCGCACCGGAGCCGATGGCGGCGAGGCAGGAAGGAGGGGCGTGGTGTGGGTCATGAGGGGCTTTCTTCAGTCGTTCCAGGCGCGGCTTTGCGAGGCACTCAGGCCAGCCGGGCGTTTCAAGTGGTGGTCGTCGAACAAGCCTTGCTCGGTGCCGGTGTGGCAGGCGGCGCAGTTGGCGGCTGACTTGACGCTGGGCAGGTGCCGGACGACCTTGTCGATCTGGCGGTGCTTGCGCTCGAACCAGGCCGAGCGGGTCAGGCGGTCTTGTGGCGGCTCTTCGCTCACGCGTTTGTAGGTGCCGGCATGGGTTTGCAGCCATTGCCCGATCTCGGTCACGGTTTTGGCGTCCAGGGAGGCGTCGCTGCCGTAGTGTTGGTCCAGTCCTTTCATGATGCGTTGCCAAGACCGTGCGGGCAGCATGCCGGGCGGGTAAGCGGTGTGGCATGCGGCACATTCGGCGGTGTAGGACGGCAAAATTTTGGCGGGCATGCGCGAGCCGTCGGCGTGTGCGGCGGATAAGCCCAAGCTGCTCAACATGACGACAGCCAGGGTGTGCAGCACCCAAGCGGGCGCGACGGGGTGGGCCCAGTGTCTGGAGGAGGTGGTTTTCAAGTGCGGGTTCATGGTCTTTGTGTCCATCATGCGATCCGTGGGGGCTTTAAGGTTTGATGCGGGTCAGGTAAGCCAGCACATCGGCTTTTTCCTGGGCGCTGCATTCGCGGCTGAGCACGTCTTTGCAGTTGCGTTTGAACCATTTGTCGGTTTTGGCGGTGTCGGTGAAAGCTTTGGCATTGAAGGCCGGGGCCAGAGGCTCGATGCTTTTGCCGGTGCTGGCGTGCTTGCCCTGCGCGGTGGGCGGTGTGCCGTGGCACGAGGCGCAAGACCATTCGCCGCCGTGGCGTTGCTTGAAAAAGGCCTCGCCCCGATCGGCCTGGGCCGGGGCACCCGCTTGCGCTGTCCAGTGGCTCAGTTGCTGGGCAGGGGTGGTGTCGGCGGCTTGGGCTCCCGACATGAACAGGGTTTGTGCGGTGCACAAGGCTGCCATCGCCCACAGGCGGGTGGGGAGCCGGAGCGGACGGGACGAATGAGTCAATGGGCGCATGGGAGTTCTCCTTTCAGGGGTTCAATGAGCGAATGGCTGCATTGTGTGAATCCCCACTTGAACGGCAGCTGAAGCCTTTGTTCAGGGTCTGTTCAGCTTTCGTGCGGGACAATGGCGCTGTGAAAAACACCTCCCACTCCGCCTGCTTGCCGCTTGCTTTGAGGGCCCAGGCCATCTGCGCCCTGCTGGCCGTGTCGGCCTTGGGCTGGCATGGCGGCGCAGAGGCCAGCGACAAGGGCGACCACGAACGCGCCCGGCAAGCCGTGCAGTCCGGGCAGGTCATGCCCCTGTCCAAGGTGCTGACCAACATCGAGCGGGACCATCCCGGGCAAGTGCTTGAGGTGGAGCTGGAAAGCCGCGACCGGCAATGGCAATACGAAATCAAATTGCTCAAGCCCGATGGCCGTTTGAGCAAGCTCAAGATCGATGCCCGCACGGGTGCCTTGCTTGAGCAAAAAACACGCTGAGACCCCCCATGCGCATCTTGTTGGTAGAAGACGAACCCACCTTGCGTGAGCAGTTGCGCTCAGGTCTGGCCGAGGCCGGTTATGTGGTGGTGCCCGCTGACAACGGGCGAGATGCCCATTTTTTGGGCGAAACCGAAGCGTTTGACGCCGTGGTGCTGGATCTGGGCTTGCCGCTGATGGATGGCTTGACCGTGCTCAAGCGCTGGCGCGACCAAGGCCACAGCATGCCGGTGCTGATTTTGACGGCGCGTGACAACTGGCACGACAAGGTCTCGGGCATCGATGCCGGGGCCGACGATTACCTGACCAAGCCTTTTCACATGGAAGAATTGTTGGCCCGCGTGCGCGCCTTGATCCGGCGCGCCCATGGCGTGGCCTCTGCGGTGCTGCGCCAAGGTGATGTGGCGCTGGACACCCGCAGCGGCCGCGTGACCGCCATGGGCCAGACCGTGCCCTTGACCAGCCACGAATACAAAGTGCTGGACTACCTGATGCACCGCCCCGAGGCGGTGGTCTCGCGCAGCGAACTGATCGCGCACATTTACGCGCAAGACTTTGACCGCGACTCCAACACCATCGAGGTGTTTGTCGGGCGTTTGCGCAAGAAGCTGCCCACACTGAACATCGAGACTGTGCGCGGTTTGGGCTACCGGCTGGTCCAGCTCAAGGACGGGGAACGATGACCCCCTTGGGCACGCGGCCCCACAGCCTGCTGGGCTCCTTGCGTTTTCGCTTGCTGGCGGCCACGCTGCTGGGTTTGTCGCTGGCCCTGGTGTTGGCGGGCTTGGTGCTCAATGGCTTGTTTCACGAGCATGTGCTGCGGCAGTTTGAAAAAAGCCTGGCCCAACAGCTGACCCAAGTCACCGCCCGTCTGTCGGTCAATGCGCAGGGCCAGCCCGTGGTCGATGCGCTGGCGCTGTCCGATCCGCGCTGGCAGCGGCCCTTGTCGGGCCTGTATTGGCAGTTGGACGAGCTCACACCTGGCCAGGTGCAGCCGGGGGTGCTGCGTTCACGTTCTTTGTGGGACACGCAATTGGCCTTGCCCCCGGATGTGTTGCGCGACGGCGAAACGCACGCCCACGAATTGCCCGGCCCTGGGGACACCCGCTTGCGCGTGCTCGAGCGCACGGTGCGGCCCGACGAGCGGCTGCGCTGGCGCTTGAGTGTGGCGGGCGATTTGAAAGACACGCACGAAGCGGTGGCGGGTTTTCAGCGGGTGCTGGGTGTCTCGCTCGCGGCGCTGCTGGTGCTTTTGCTGGCGGCCGCATGGGCACAAGTGGCTTTGGGCTTGCGGCCATTGCAGGCCCTGCACCAGAGTTTGCAAAGCGTTCGGGCCGGTCGTTCGCCGCGTCTGCAAGGCGATTTTCCCAGCGAAGTGCAGCCCTTGGTGAGCGATTTCAACAGCGTGCTGGACCGCAACGACGAGGTGGTGAGCCGCGCCCGCACACAGGCGGGCAATCTGGCCCACGCCCTGAAAACGCCCTTGACGGTGCTGGGGCAGGCTGCGCATGCGAGCGAAGACTCGGGTTTGGCGCTGCTGGTCAAGGAGCAGGTGCAAGCGGCCCGGCGGCACATCGACTGGCACCTGGCCCGCTCGCGCATGGCCGCCACAGTGGGCTTGCCCGGTCAGCGCGTGCCCGTGGTACCCACCTTGCAAGGCTTGGTCCGAGTGATGCAGCGCGTGCATGCCGATCGTGGCCTGAGCATCACCTTGGACGAGGCCGACGCCCCTGTGCAATTTGCCGGTGAGGCACAAGACCTGCAGGAGATGCTGGGCAATGTGCTGGACAACGCGTGCCAATGGGCGCACAGCGTGGTGCGCATTCGGGTGATGCCCTGGGCCGATGGCGTGCCGTCCGGCACAAGGGATGAGGGTTCAAGGCGCTGCCGCATCGACATCGAAGACGATGGGCCGGGCATGTCACCGGCGCAAATGCCGCAGGTCTTGCAGCGCGGCGTGCGCCTGGACGAGTCGGTGCCCGGCAGCGGCTTGGGCCTGGCCATCGTCAGGGACTTGGTCGATGTGTATGGCGGTGAACTTTCACTGCAAACCCCCAGTTCGGGCGCGGGTCTGCAAGTCACCTTGGTGCTGCCTGCCGCGATGCCATGACCGGTCGGCGAGGCCATCGCGACGAGGGCGTCGCTCCCACAGGGGGAGGACATCGCGACGAGGGCGTCGATCCTACAGGGGGGGCGTTCGCAGGGCATCACCTGCTCAACGCCCACCACTCAACGGATCAAGGGGCCACAGCTTCAATGGCGATGTCGATGCGCACCTCGTCACCCACGTAAGGCGCGTATTTGCCGGCATTGAACTCGGTGCGCTTGACGGTGGTGAAAGCGTTGGCGCCCAGAGCGGGTTTTTTCATCATGGGATGGGGCATGGCCTGAAAGCTGGTGACGGTCAGGGTCACGGGCTTGGTCACGCCTTTGATGGTCAGCTCGCCTTCGATGGCTTTGGGCTTGTCGCCTTCAAACACCACCTTGGTCGACTTGAAGGTGGCGGTGGGGAATTTGGCGGTATCCAGGAAGTCTTCGCCCTGGATGTGGCCGTTGAAGAGCGCCGAGCCGGTGTTCACCGATTTCATGTCGATCACGATGTCCACCGAGCCGGTCTTGGCTTCGGCGTCAAACACCACTTTGCCGGTGGTGTTGCTGAAGCTGCTCAGTTGCGTGGACAGGCCAAAGTGCGAATACGAAAAACGAGGGAAGGTGTGCGAGCCGTCCACGTTGTAGGTCACGGGTGCGGCCAAGGCCGAGCCTGCGGCCAGCGATGCGAAAGCCAAAGCGGCTGCGAGTTTTTTCAAAGATGTCATGGGAAAGCTCCTGTGTGAAAAAAGAAAAGTCAAAGGCCAAGGCCCGGTTTATTTGCTCGGTTGAGCGCTGATGGAAAAATTGACCTGAATGTCATTGGCCACCACATCGAACTTGGCCCACATGCCTTCGCCGATGCTGTAGTCGGCGCGTTTGAGGGTGAAACCGCCCGTCAGCAGGCCGTCCTTGCCTTGTGCGGTGTGCTTCATCGGAAACTTCACCTCGCGTGTCAGGCCCTTGATGCTGAGCGTGCCTTGCACTTCATATTGGTGGGGTGCAGTTTGTTTGAACTGTTTGGCCACAAACTGGGCCTTGGGAAAGGCGGCCGCGTTGAACCACGACTTGGTCACCACTTCGTCATCGGCCTCGCTCGATCCCGCATCCACGCTGGCCAGATCGACTTCAAAGCTGACCTTGGCTTGTTCGGACTTGGCGGGATCAAAGTTCACCTGGGCGGCAAATTTCTTGAAGCGGCCGTCCATGGCCACGCCCATTTGCTTGTAGCTGAAGGTGACGCTGCTCTTGGCAGGCACGATGGATTGGTAAGGCGCGGCCTGGGCTTGCATGGCCAGTGCCAGCGCCGACAAGGTGACGATGCTTTTCAAAACGTTTTTCATGGGGGATCTCAAATCAAGGGGTGAACCAACGGGCAGGCAACATGCGGCGCAGCGTGTCGTCTTTGTGAAAAAAGTGGTGGAAAAGCGCGGCTGCGGCATGGCCTGCCATCAGCACCAGCAAGCCGATGTTCAAGGCCTCATGCAACTCGGCCAGGCTTTTGCCCAGTGCCTTGTCTTTGCCAATCAGGTCGGGAATCGGCAGCACGCCAAACCAGACGGTGGGCACGCCTTTGGCCGAACTCATGAGCCAGCCGCTCAAGGGGATGGCGATCATCAGCACATACAGCACAAAGTGGCCCGCATGGGCCGCCCACTGCATGTGACGCGGCATGCTGTCCGGCAGGGCCGGTGGACGGTGTGTGAGGCGCCACAGCAGGCGCAGCCAAACCAGCAAAAACACGCTCACACCCGCCCATTTGTGCCACGAGTAGTACTGCAGTTTTTGGGGTGAGAGCGGCAGGTCGCTCATGTAAAAGCCCAGTGCCAGCAGGCCCAAAATCATCAGGGCCATGAGCCAGTGCAGGCTCTTGGCGGTGCGCGTGTAGTGCGGCGTGTGCATGGTGTGTGCTCCTTAAGGGGGTTCAGTGAAATGTGTAGCCGTCCATGGCGATCACATGGTCACTGATACCCCGGAAAAACGCTTCGGGCTGTGCGTCGGCACCCGCAGCACCCAGTGCGGTGAACAGGGGCAACAGGTGCTCGTCGCTCGGGTGGGCGCGTTGGCCCGAGGTTTGCTGTCGGTACGCCAGCAAACCGGGCACATCACGGGCCGTGATGTGGGTGTGAATCCAGTCGGCAAAGGCCTGCACATAA
The DNA here is from genome assembly GCA_027486495.1 of Comamonadaceae bacterium. GTDB lineage: Bacteria > Pseudomonadota > Gammaproteobacteria > Burkholderiales > Burkholderiaceae_C > Limnohabitans_A. The sequence goes on from JAIXOZ010000146.1 coordinate 12,079, forward strand.
GCGGGAGTGGCACCGCCTTGTGACCGCAACACCATCAGGTCACGCAGGTTGTGGGTGATGTTGCCCGAGGCCATGACCAGAATGTTTTGCGCAGCCAGCGAGGCCAGGGCCTGACCCACGCGGTAAGCGTGTTCAGGACCCAGATGGCTTTGCACCGACAGCGGCACCACCGGCACGTCGGCGTCGGGGAACATCTGGCGCAGCGGAATCCAGGCCCCATGGTCCAGGCCGCGCTGGGCGTCTTGTGCCACGGGCAAACCGGCCTGTTGCAAAGCTTTGACGACCTGAGCGGCCACTTCGGGGCAACCCGTGGCGGGGTATTGCATCTCGTACAGCCGAGGGTCAAAGCCGCCAAAGTCGTGAATGGTTTCGGGGCGGGTGGCAAAGCCCACGGTAGGCACCGCCGTGTCCCAGTGCGGGCTGACCACCACGATGGCGCGGGGTGTGCCCAATTGGGTCGCGACATGGCTCATGGCCGCGCCCGCTGCACCGGGCTGCAAGGCAAACATGGGTGAGCCATGGGGAACAAACAGAACGGGACGTGGGGCAGACATGGTGGTGTGGCTTGTGTGGTGTTGCATTGGACTTTAGACGGCTCAGTCGATTTGAAAAAGTAGCGAATTTTCAAATCTTTGTTGCACAATTGGCAACAATGGACAAACTCGATGCAATGCAAACCTTTGTGCGGGTGGCCGAAGCGGGCAGCTTCACCGCCGTGGCCGACCAACTGCAGGTGGCCCGCTCGGTGGTCACGCGCCAAATCGCGGCACTTGAAAAGCGCCTGCGCGTCAAACTCATCACCCGCAGCACCCGCAGCCTGACCCTCACCCCCGCAGGGGCGGCCTACCTCGAAAAATGCCGTGTGATCCTGAACATGGTGGACGCCGCCGAGTCGAGCCTGGACGAAGAAAAAGCCGTGCCACGCGGGCGCATCCGCCTGGGCCTGCCGCTGAGCTTTGGCCTGCAGCGGCTCATGCCCGCCTTGCTTGAGTTCGCCAAAGCGCAGCCGCACATCGAGCTGCTGATGGACTTTTCGGACCAAAGGGCCAACCTGATCGAAGAGGGCATTGACCTGTCAATCCGCATCACCGCCGACCTGCAGCCCGGCGACATTGTGCGCAGCCTGGGGCATTGCCGATTGCTCACCTTGGTGTCACCCGCTTACCTGTCCGAACACGGCACACCGCGCCACCCCGATGAGTTGCGTCACCACGAATGCTTGGTCTATTCCATCACCGCCAAAGGGGCAAGCTGGCCGTATCGGGTTCAGGGCCAGCCGCAGTTGTTTGCGGTGCACGGCCGCATCCAGGCCAACAATGGCCTGGCTTTGGTGCAGGCGGCGGCGCAGGGCATGGGCATCACCTTGCAACCCGACTTCATCGCCGAGCCGTTCTTGCAAAGCGGCGAAGTGGTCGAGATCTTGCAAGACTTCAAGGCGCCGCCCTTGGGCATTTACGCCGTCTTGCCCAGCAACCGCTACATCCCGCACCGGGTGAATGTGCTGATTGAACACCTCTCGGCTTGTCTGGCGGGGCCTTGATGGGCCTGCCCGCTGTCACGGTGTTGACGGCAGCCCTCGGGTTTCAAGCCACAATCAGACCATTGTTTTTACGCCTCCTTTTCTCTCCATATTGAACGCCTGTTTTTTCGACTGGACCCCACCATGACCTACCCCAACACCCAACTCTTCATCAACGGCCAATGGTGCGATGCCGAAGGCGGCCGCACCCTGGCCGTGTTCAACCCCGCCACAGGCACCGAAATCGGCCGCTTGGCGCACGCGGGCATCCCCGACCTGGAGCGTGCCGCGCAGGCGGCGCAAAAAGGCTTTGAGTTGTGGCGCGATGTGCCGGCCAACGAGCGCAGCGCCATCCTGCGCAAGGCCGCCGCCCTGATGCGTGAACGTGCCCCGCAAATTGCCGAGCTGCTCACCCAAGAGCAAGGCAAGCCCCTGGCCGAAGCCAAGGTCGAGGCCATGTCGGCCGCCGACATCATCGAGTGGTTTGCCGAAGAAGGCCGCCGCGTGTACGGCCGCATCGTGCCGCCGCGCAACATCCACGTTCAGCAACAAGTGCTCAAGCAGCCCGTGGGCCCAGTCGCGGCCTTCACGCCCTGGAACTTCCCCATCAACCAAGCCGTGCGCAAGATGTCGGCGGCCTTGGCCACCGGCTGCTCCATCATCGTCAAAGCGCCCGAAGAAACGCCCGCAGCCCCGGCCGAGCTGATCCGTGCTTTCCACGATGCAGGCGTGCCTGCGGGCGTGATCGGTCTGGTGTACGGCACACCGGCTGAAATTTCGAACTACCTGATCGCGCACCCGCTGATCCGCAAGATCACCTTCACCGGCTCCACGCCCGTGGGCAAGCAACTGGCCGCGCTGGCGGGCCAGCACATGAAGCGTGCGACCATGGAGCTGGGTGGCCACGCCCCGGTCATCCTGGCCGAAGACGCGGACATCGCACTGGCCCTGAAGACCGCAGGCGCCGCCAAGTTCCGCAACGCGGGCCAAGTCTGCATCTCGCCCACCCGCTTTTTGGTGCACCACGCCATTGCCGATGAATTTGCCGAGCGTTTTGCGGCGCAAGCCCAAGCGCTCAAGGTGGGCGACGGCCTGGCCGAAGGCACCCAGATGGGCCCGCTGGCCAACGAACGCCGCTTGGCCGCCATGCAGTCCATCGTGCAGGACGCACGCGCCAAAGGCGCCAAGGTGCTCACCGGCGGCGAGCGCATCGGCACGCAAGGCAACTTCTTTGCGCCCACCGTGCTGTCGCATGTGCCGCTGGACGCCGATGTGGTGGTCAACGAGCCCTTTGGCCCGATTGCCGCGATCCGCAGCTTTGAGAAGATCGAAGACGCCATCGCCGAAGCCAACAGCCTGCCCTTTGGCTTGTCGGCTTACGCCTTCACCAACTCGCTCAAAACCTCGCACCTGCTGAGCCAGCGCCTGGAAGTGGGCATGCTCTGGGTCAACCAGCCTGCAGCGCCCTGGCCCGAGTTGCCTTTTGGTGGCGTCAAGGATTCGGGTTACGGTTCCGAAGGCGGCCCCGAGGCGCTGGAGGCTTACCTCAACACCAAAACGGTGTCGATCTTCAACGGCTGACCGACATGGCCGTGGTGCGCATCCTGGTCACGGGCTTTGAGCCCTTTGGCGGGCAAAGCCTCAACCCCTCGTGGCAAGTGGCGCGTGCCTTGCACGGCTTGCCGCTGGAGGGTGCGCAGGTCACATCAGTCCAGCTGCCTTGTGTGTTTGCACAAGCACTGCCCGCCTTGCAGCAAGCCTTGGCGCAGCAAAAGCCAGACATCGTGTTGGCGCTGGGCCAAGCCGAGGGACGCTGTGATTTCTCGGTTGAGCGCGTGGCCATCAACGTGATGGATGCGCGCATTGCCGACAACGCCGGGGCGCAGCCGATTGACATGCCGGTGATCGCGGGGGGACCTGCGGCCTATTTCAGCACTTTGCCCATCAAGTCGCTGGTGGCGGGCTTGAAGGCCGCGGGCTTTCCCGCTTCGGTGTCGCAAACCGCCGGCACCTTTGTCTGCAACCAGGTGTTTTATGCCCTGCAGCACTCGCTGGCGGGGCTGGGGGTGCACAGCGGCTTTGTGCACCTGCCGCTGCTGCCCGAGCAGGCCGCGCACTGGAAAGGCCCCAGCCTGCCCAGCTGGCCGGCCAGACTTCAGATCGCGGCAGCGCAGCAGGCATTGGCCTTGCTGGTGGCGCATCGGCAGCAAGGGCTGGGCGATGCGGCCTTGAGTGGCGGCACGCTGAACTGAACCCCTCGGGCTTGGCCCACCGCCATGGGCCTGGGCAGACCACAAGCCATCGCCCCGAGGGCGGGGCGCCCACAACAAGGTGCAGCGTGACAGGCCAATCGGCGGTTCTATTTCACCGCTTTGGCATGCCAGCGCACACAAGGCAGCGGGCATTTTCACGATCATGGGGCTCACACAGAGCACCAGGAGCCCACATGAACAAACAAACCATTTGCCGTTGCGTCGTTGTCAGCATGCTCAGCATCACCGCCGCCTCGTGGGCACAAAATTCAGTGGGCTTGGGCCTCAAGCATTTCAAGGACAACTGCGCCAGCTGCTACGGCGCATCGGTCAAGGACGTTGGCCTCAAGCATTCTTTTTTGCTCAAGACATCGTCCAACTTGACCCGGATGGACCTGCACCATGGCAGCAAGTTTCCGCAAAAGCCGATGTGGGAGGTGATCAACGGTTCTTGGTCGGAAGACAGCGCTCCGCACGTCTCGCGCGAAATACCTGTGTGAGGCAAAGCGTTCAAAACCCGCGCCATGACCTGAGCCGGCGACCCACCCCCACCACCGAGTGGGCGGCGCACCAGCGCGTCGTGTCCTTTCTCAATGACCTGGAGACGTTTCAGCTGCCTTGAGCCCGGGGGTACAGGGCTTGAAGATGTGTTTGCAGTTGAACGAGCAAGGGTGATGGAAACTGTGAAGGTCTGGCCATGGCCTGAAGGTTTGGAAAAACCCCAGTGTGGTTCAGTGGCCGCTGCCATGCACAACCAAGGACAATGGCCTTGTGGGGCGTTCGCCGCGTCGGTCGAGTAACCCGACACAAAACAGGCCTATTGCCAAGCCACAGGGTCTGCACCCTTGCCCATGGCGGAACATGGCGGCCTATTTTGGAGACCCCTATGGCTTGGCTGGACTTTTTGAAAAACGGAAACGAACTGAGTGAACTGCTGATCGAGGGCAACAACCCCTACGGTGCCCAGTTGCTCAAACAAGCCGATGTGGACCAGATGCGTGACCACATCCAGCCCGACGAGCGGGTGCTGGGCTATGTGCTGGGCCGTGTGGTGTTGTCGGGCCGAGGCCTGTGGTTGTTGACCGACCAAAACCTGCTGATTTCAGAAAACGAAAGCGGCACCCTGGTGCACCACTTTGCCCTGAAAGACATCAGCGAAGCCGAGTGCGTCAAAGGGAAATACGGCTACACCCTGCGTGTGACCGCCGCGGGCCAGCAGCGCAGCGTGTACGGCGCATCGAGCCACCTGGCGGCCGTGTTTTACCGCGCCCTGAGCCAAAAGGTGCGTTGCAGCCCGGTGCACAAACCCACGGCCCTGGACGCTGACGATGTGGCCGAGGTGGTGCAACATTTCTCGGACGCTGCCTTGCGTTTGCAACCCGTGGCCTTGGTCAACGCCGATGCCCGTGCTTTGATCGCCCAATTGGCACAAGACGCTGCGGGCCAAGGCTGGTTGCAAACCAATGAAGCTGCCCAACTGCGCGCGGCCGAAGCGGCGCACTGAAACTCAAGGTTTGCTGGGCTCGATCCGTTTGAGGTCAAAACCACGGTCGTGCAGTTTGCCCAGCAAGTCCTGGTAGGTGGCCGCAGCCATTTGGGGCGTGCGCGACAAAATCCACAAATACTCTCGGTCAGGCTCGCTCACCACCACCCATTGGTAGTTTGGGTCCAAATCGATGATCCAGTAGTCTCCCCAGACCAGGGGTATGAAAGACAACCATTCGGGCGCAAAACGCACTTTGAGTCGGGGTGAGTTCGGCCCACCAATTTGGCGCGCCGCACCCAGCGCTTCACTCCACTCGCCCTTGTCGGTTTTGCAGCGGTTGAGCACCTGCACCCGGCCATCGGCTTGCAGGGTGTAGGTGGCCTGCGTGCTGCTGGCGCATTTCTTCTGAAACCAGTTGGGGTATTTGGCGATCTCGTACCAAGTGCCCATGTAGCGCGGCACATCGACCGAGGGCACGGTTTGCAAGGGCGTGGCGTTGGCCTGCGCCTGACCTGTGGCCACAAACACGGTCAAGGCCAAGGTCATCAGTCCTGCGGCCATCCGTCGCATGGCCGGTTGGCCAACCCCTCGTCTGGGCGCATTCATTGCGTGGTTTGTGGGGTTCATGGGCTTGTCCTTTTTTAAGGTGTCTGGGTTGTCGCAGGAAGGCGCTGTTGCTGCGGCAAGCTTGCCACAGCGTCCGCTGCGGGTCTGTCCGTTACACCACGATCGGGTTCAGCGCCCCGTCCATGCTCATGCAAATGCCGGTGACGTAGCTGGCTTTGGACGAGGCCAAAAACAGCACCGCGTTGGCGATTTCCTCGGGCTGGGCCATGCGTCCCAGCGGAATTTTGGCGACCGACTGCGTCATGACCTCGTCGGGGCTCAGGCCCTTCAAGCGGGCATCGACCGCAAAGCCTTCGTTCAGCCGGTCGGTCAAGGTCAGGCCGGGGTTCACCGCATTCACCCGAATGCCTTGCGCGCCATAGGCCGCGGCCATTCCCGCGCTCACCAGCATCAGCGCCGCATTGGCTGCGCCACCGGGCAGGTGGACGGGGCTGGCCACTTTGCCGCCATTGCCCACCACGTTCACCACTGCGCCCTGGCCGCGTGCGGCCATGCGTTGGATGGTGGGGGTGATCATGTGGACATAGGTGAAGTACTTGGCCTGCATGGCGTCGGCAAAGGCCTCGGGCGTGAGTTCGGGCGCGGGTGTGCGCTTGGCCGCGCCCGCTGAATTGACCAGCACATCCACCGGGCCGAACGCGGCTTCCGCCGAGTCCAGAGCCGCCAGCGCCGCCGTTGCGTTGCGCAAATCAGCAGCCACGGTGTGGATGCGTGCCCCGGGGCAGGCCGCCTTCAGTTGCGCCTGCGCCCGCGCCAGGTTGGCGCTGTCACGCGAAACCAGGCTCACGCGAGCGCCTTCGGCCAGAAAGCCCTGCGCGCAAGCCAGGCCAATGCCTTTGCTGCCGCCGGTGATGAGGATGTGCTTGTCGCTTAAGTGCAGGTCCATGGATGGCTTCTCTGATGAAATTGAAAATTCTGAATCTGTCAATTTAATCACTCTTGCACGAGTCCTGCTCCATGAATTCCAAAACCTCTGCGCTGCGTGCGCGTTTGAACCAACCTGGCTTGGTCGTCGCTCCCGGGGTGTTCGACATGGTGTCGCTGCGCCTGGCCGACAGCTTTGGCTTTGATGCCTTGTACATGACCGGCTACGGCACCGTGGCCTCGCACATGGGCCTGCCTGACGCAGGTCTGGCCACCTACAGCGACATGGTGGGCCGCGTCACCGCCATGGCGGGCATGGCCCGCACGCCCTTGATTGCCGATGCCGACACCGGCTACGGCGGTTTGCTGAATATGCGCCACACCATCCGGGGCTATGAAGCCGCTGGCGCTTGCGCCATCCAGCTCGAAGACCAGGAGTTCCCCAAAAAATGCGGTCACACGCCAGGCCGCCGCGTGATTCCCATGGCCGACATGGTGCGCAAGATCCAGGTGGCGGCGGACTCACGCGAATCCAAAGACTTTTTGATCATCGCCCGCACCGATGCCCGCACCACGCTGGGCCTCGACGAAGCGCTGCGCCGGGCCGAGGCTTATGCCAAAGCCGGGGCCGACATTTTGTTTGTCGAGTCGCCCGAGTCCGAAGAAGAGATGCGCCGCATTGGCCAAAACTTTGACCTGCCGCTGGTCGCCAACATGGTCGAAAAAGGCCGCACGCCGGTGCTGACTCGTCCTGAGCTGGAAGCGCTGGGTTACAAGATCGCCATCTTCCCGGTGACTGCTTTGCTGGCGGGTGTGCAGGCCATGACGCAGGTGTACCAACAGTTCAAGGACACGGGCTCGTCGGCCAAGGGCAGCACACCGTTGTACGACTTCGCCGACCTGACGAAGCTCATGGGTTTTGAGGATGTGTGGGCTTTTGAAAAGCGCTACGCTGAAACCGATTAACTTTCTACGAACCAAAACCAAACGGAGACCCCCATGTCCTTTCAAACACCATCACCCCGCCGCCACTGGCTGAAAACCCTTTTGGCGACCAGCATCACGGCCAGCCTGGCCTTGGGCGCTGGCACCGCCGCCGCACAAGCGGCCTATCCCGCCAAACCCATTCGCCTGGTGGTGCCTTTTGCCCCCGGCGGCGTGACCGACACCAGCGGCCGCCTGATTGCCGAGCAGCTGTCCAAGCGCTTGGGCCAGCAGGTCATCGTGGACAACAAGCCCGGTGCCTCGGGCAACATCGGCACACAAATGGTGGCCACGGCCGCGCCCGATGGCTACACCTTGCTCTTGGGCTTTGACGGCACGATGGTGATCAACCCGCATGTGTTCGCCAAAGTGGGTTTCGACACCCTGAATGACTTCGCACCGATCGGCAAGATTGGCGACGCGATTTTGATTTTGGTGTCGCATCCTGGTTTGCCCGCCAAGACACTGCAGCAAGTGATCGCCTTGTCCAAAACCCAGTCGGGTGGCCTGTCTTACGGCACCTCGGGCACGGGCGGCACGCCGCACATCGCGGGTGAATTGCTCAAGCAGCGCACCGGTGCCAACCTCACGCACATCCCCTACAAAGGCGGCGGTCAGGCCATGATCGATGTGATGGGCGGCTCCATCCCGCTGGTCTACACCGCCGTGGCGGGCGCGATTTCGCACGTCAAGTCGGGCAAGTTGCATGCTGTGGCGGTGTCCAGCGCACAGCGTGCGCCTTCCATGCCCGATGTGCCGACTTTCATTGAAAGCGGCGTGGCCGATTTCGACATCAACTCTTGGGTCGGCTTGCTGGCACCGGCCAAAACGCCCCGGGCGATTGTGGACAAGCTCAATACCGAGCTGAACGCCGTGCTGAACGACCCCGCAGTGCGCGAGCGCCTGAACACCTTGGGCATCACCGCCAGCCCCGGCGGCCCAGAGCGCTTTGGCCGCGACATGGCGCGTGACCTGTCGCGCTACGCGGCAGTGGTCAAAGCGGCCAACATCAAGGCGGAGTGATTCAGCCCCGCAGCCCCTTGACCAGGGGCTGCGCCAGCCGCTCGCCTTCTTGCGCCCAGAAGGCCGGGTCGGCCTTGCGGATGCGTCCAATGGCGTTGCCCATGTGGGCGGCGGCGGCTTGCCGGGCCTGCAAAGGATCACCGGCCTGCACGGCCTGCAAAATGGCCTGGTGTTCACTGCGCACAGCGGCCGCAAAATCGCCGCGCCGGGCCTCGTTGGCCCGCGTCACCTGGGTGGCCCCGTGCAAAAACTGGCTCAGGTAACCCAGCGTCTGGATCAAAAATGGATTGCGCGTGGCCTCGGCAATCGCCCGGTGAAAGTTCACGTCTTCGACCACCCCATCGCCACCGGATTGCACCGCGTGGTCCAGCGCCTGGACCGCTTGCTCGATGGCCAAGAGGTCACTGGCGCTGCGCCGCTCGGCCGCCAACGCTGCCACCTCAGCCTCCAAAGCGCGGCGCACCTCCACCATTTGGACCACGGCCTCTTGCGAGGCTGCGTGCCGCGCTTCGAAGTTCAGGGGCGCAAAAGGCTGCTGCGCACTCACAAACACCCCACTGCCCTGGCGCGAATCCACCAAGCCCAGCGATTTGAGGCGCGAGACCGCCTCGCGCACCACCGTGCGGCTCACGGCAAACTGCTCGACCAGTCGCGCCTCGGTGGGCAGTTTGTCGCCCGGTGCCAGTCGCCCTTGCTTGATCTCGGCGCTCAGTTGCTCCGCCACCTGGTCGGACAGGCGAGCGCCGCTGGAGACGGGGGTGAAGTGTTGGCTCATGGGGTTGTCATACAAGAAACAAGCCAGAGCATAACGGGCTGTGCGGCGCGGTGCTGTCAAGCAGGTGTCGTTGTGGTTTGGGCCTACATGAAAACGATTCATGACTACAAGTTGGCCATCCACTTGATGACAACACCGCCGCTGTGCAAAGCGTTGATCGTCCTTGGTACAGGACCGGTGGGGCGGAAACCTTTCACAGAAGCCCGGCGACCATGTGAGTCCATTTGAGCAAATATCTTTGTCTTGCCTGCGCACGACTACGTAGTGTCCCTATTGACACGCTCTGGCTTGAACAGAAAATGAAGTTCCGCTAAATTTAGCAATTTCAGCACTTCAGATCCACATTCAACCCCTGAGATTTAAATGAATTTTCGATGCAAGAATCTTTTGCTGGCGGTCATGATGCCGATCGCTTGTGTGCCCATGTCAGCTTTTTCCCAAGACGCAACATGGCCCAATAAGCCGGTCAAAATCATTGTTCCGTTTGCCGCTGGCGGCAGTTCGGATGCCTTGGGTCGATTGGTGGCCAACGGCTTGGGTGACATCTTCAAACAGACATTCATCATTGAAAACAAAGGTGGTGCAGGTGGTGTGCTGGGATCTCAAATAGTCTCAAAGTCTGCACCAGACGGTTACACCTTGGTGGTGTCTGGCGTGGCCTCTCATGTCATTGCACCGCTTGAAAACCCGAAAGTCTTTGACCCTGTCAAAGACTTCACACACATTGCCATTTTGGGTGGCCCGCCGATCGCGTTGGCCGTCAATTCCAGCGTCAGTGCGACCGACGTCAAAAGCTTCATCAGCATGGCCAATGCCACACCCAAGGGCATCAGCTGGGGGTCACCCGGTCAAGGCACGCATGGCTATCTGATTGGTGAAGCCTTTGAAGTGTTGACAAAGACGCCCATGCAGCACATTGCCTACAAAGGTGCTGCGCCTGCGGTGGCGGACTTGGTGGCAGGACACATTCCCGCTTCTTTCACCACCTTGAGCACTGCAGCCACTCAGGTCAAGTCTGGCAAGGTCCGCTTGCTTGCCGCATCTTCCTCAAAGCGCTTGCCAGCTTTCCCCGATGTGCCGACATTTACAGAGTTGGGCTATCCCACACTCACGGGCGTGACTTGGTTCTCTTTGTCGGGTCCTCCTGGCATGTCCCCCGAATTGGTGGCTCGTCTGAACGCCGCTGTCCGAAAGGTCATGAGCTCTCCACAGGCGCAAGAGCAGCTGATCAAAACTTCAATGGAAACATTTGATTTTGATGTGCCTCGATTCAACCAATTCATTGCCTCAGAGATCAAGCAATGGGCACCCATGGTGAAACAAGTCAAAGCCGATTGATGGGTTTTGACGCCTCAACAAAAACGGCCCTCATGGGCCGTTTTTTTTGGGTGGCAAAGTCGGTTTCAGTTTTCGATTTCTACCGCGCCGTCATGCAGGCGTGCTTTGTAGGTCTTCAATGGGATCATGCAGGGTGGGGCGACAACTTCACCTGTCCGAATGTTGAATGAACCATTGTGGAAATCACACTCCACCACATCGCCGTCGATTTCACCTTCAGACAAAGATCCAGGCCCGTGCGTGCAAACGTCATCTGTGACGAAGAACTCGCCTTCAATGTTGAACACGGCCAAGGTCAGTCCTTCCTTCTCAATCTTGATGGCTTTGCCTGGCGCAACTTCAGATGATTTGCAGAGTGAGAGATATTTGCATGGGCCTGTCATAGTGAATCTCCGGTTGACAACATCAAGATGGCAATGATAACCTTGTTTCGAATGAAAGAAACGCGTTCCTTCATGATGAACATATCTCTCGGAGATGAACCCCGACAGAGTGCCGTTTTTATAAGAATCAGGAAATACCAGCATGTTGAAAAAAGAACAAAACGACTTGGTCACGCAAACTGGCCCTGGCACGCCAATGGGTGACGTTTTTCGTCGCTATTGGTTGCCCGCTTTGCTGTCCGAGCAGTTGCCGACGCCAGATGGTGAGCCTGTGCGTTTGGAGTTGTTGTCCGAAAAAATGTTGGCTTTCCGAGACACCGAAGGTCGTCTGGGTTTGGTGGATGAATTTTGCGCACACAGGGGGGTATCGCTTTGGTTTGGCCGCAACGAAAAAGGCGGAATCCGTTGCCCTTACCACGGTTGGAAGTACGACATCACCGGCCAGTGTGTCGAGGTGCCCTCCGAGCCTCACAGTGGCTATGCCGATCGCATCAAGCTCAAGTCCTATCCCATGGTTGAACGTGGTGGCGTGATTTGGGTCTACATGGGCCCACCTGAGCGTCAACCTGCCTTGCCCGAGTGGGAATTCGCCACCTTGCCTTTGTCCCACTCTTACATGTCCAAGCGATTGCAGGCCAGCAATTGGCTACAGGCTCTTGAAGGTGGCATTGACTCCAGCCATGTGTCCTTTTTGCACAGTGCCTCACTCAGCCGTGACCCCTTGTTCAAGGGTGCGAAGGGTAACCAGTACAACCTCAATGATTTGAGTCCGGTGTTTGAAGTGGTGGAAGCCGATGGCGGTCTGCTGGTGGGCGCGCGCCGCAATGCCGAAGACGACCAGTACTACTGGCGCGTGACGCCATGGATCATGCCTTGCTTTACCATGGTGCCCCCACGCGGTGATCACCCTGTGCACGGTCATTTTTGGGTGCCCATCAACGACACCACCTGCTGGACATGGAGCTTTGACTACCACCCAACACGGCCTTTGACCGATGCCGAACGTCAAGCCATGATCGGTGGCGCAGGCATCCACGTCTTGGTGGATAAAAACTATGTGCCCTTGCAGCGCGCAGACAACGACTACCTCATGGACCGCCAAGCTCAGCGAGAAGGCAGCTTGTACAGCGGTATCGAAGGCATTGGTATGCAAGACGCTTCCCTCCAGGAAAGCATGGGTGCCATTCAAGATCGAACCAAAGAAAATTTGGTGTCCACAGACAACGGGATCATCATGACCCGTCAACGTCTGATGAAGGCTGCCAAAGCCTTGGCCGCCGACCCGGAGTTCAAACTCCCTGGACTCGATCCTGAGCACCAAAAAATCCGCTCTGTGGCCATTTTGCTCAAGCGAGACTTGGTCTTCAAAGAGGCTGCCAAAGAAGCGTTCCGTGCCGAACCCGGCAAACCACACGCCACTGTTTGAACTAGCATTTGAACGGGAGCACTTCAATGGGTCTTGGTTTTAAAGCCGCTGTTGCGCTACAAGATAGCCGCATCGAAATTCGAAATTTAGAGACCCCCGAAGCCAAGCCCAATGCAGGTTTGCTCAAGGTAGCGATCACGGGTGTGTGTGGCAGTGACTGGATGTTTTTCCAGGACCTGCCCAAGATGAAAGGCCCCACCATTTTGGGTCACGAAACCGTGGGGCATGTCCAAGAGGTGGGTGCCATTGCCGGTCCTAAGTGGGGCGTCAAAGAGGGTGATTTGGTCGCATTGGAGGAGTACCTGCCTTGTGGGCACTGTGCGTTTTGTCGCAGTGGCGATTTCCGCTTGTGCAACGCCACCGACTGGCGTTTGGGAGGTCCACGCTATGGTGCAACGGGTTTGAGTGTGGGCTCTGGTTTATGGGGCGGCTTTGCTCAATACCAAGAGCTGCACATGAATACGGTCTTTCACAAGGTGCCTCTAGGTGTCGAACCAAAATACGCTGCATTGGCTTTGCCCATGTCCAACGGCATCGAGTGGACCTATCTGCAAGGTGGTGCAGGAGCCGGTCAAACCGTACTGATCCAAGGCCCTGGTCAACAAGGCCTGTCTTGTGTCGTTGCTGCCCGTGAAGCGGGTGTGGCCAACATCATCGTGACCGGGTTGAACAACCCCACCGACCTCAAACGATTGGCTTTGGCCAAGCGTTTGGGCGCACACCATACCGTCGCGATTGGCGAGCAGGATTTGCTGGAAACCGTGGCGGACATCACGGGTGGACAAATGGCAGATTTGGTCATCGACTGCGCCTCTGGGGGGACCGCTTCTGTGGTCAGTGCGTTGCAGTTGGCACGCAAAAAAGGGACTGTCATTTTGGGTGGGATCAAGCGTCAAAAAGTGCCCATGTTTGACAGCGACATGATCATTGCCAAGTTCCTGACGGTCAAAGGCATGCGCGGTCACAGCTACGAGTCTGTCGAGTTGGCTTTGCAACTGATTGCGGGCAACCGTCATAACGTCAAAGAAATGAGCACCCACACGTTTGGCTTGGCCCAGACCGAATACGCTTTGCGCACCTTGGTGGGCGAAGGCGCACCCGATGCGATTCACATGACCATTGACCCTTGGCTATAAGGGCTGGTTGGCCCGCAGCGGGTGTGAGCCAGGTTGTCTGACCTGGCTTTTTTTCGGGTGATCTCAGGACTGCAACAATTGCTGCAGTCGGTGCTGCTGCTCAGCACTCAAGGGCAGCGCAACGATCAATGTCAGTCCTTTGGGCTCCCGTGTCTGGCTGGACAAGTGATCTTCGGTGATGCTGGGCAAGGGCTCAAACGGCGCCAGCTGTACCAAGCGCGGACCTTCGCTGGTTTCAATCCTCCCCTTCAAGCGCAACAAGCGATCACCAAGACACTGTTGCAATTCAGCGATGCGTGATGGCAAAGTGTCTGGCGTCAAGGCTTCGGGCATGGGCCAAAAATAAGCTTCTGCCGAGTGAGCGTGACCCTGCTCATGAACATGTTCATGTTCATGTTCATGTTCATGTTCATGTTCATGGTGTAACGCTTCGGGCGCAGCTTTGTCCAAAGCTTCCAGCATCTGATCGGCACTGAAATTGGCATGGGCAGATTTTGCGACTTGGGTGTGAGGTGGCTCATGGCCAGCCCAATGCTGGAGTTGGTGCTCAATTTTCAGGGTCAACGCACGCAGTGCATCAGCACTGACCGTATCGGTTTTCGTGATCACCAGCAAGTCCGCACCTTTGATTTGTGCGCGTGCTTCTGCATGGTGCTCAAGAACTTGGTCAGCTGTGGCTGCACTCAAACAGGTGATCACGCCTGCCAGCCGATAACGTTCCTGAAGTAAATCGTTGTTCAGCAAAACCTGACTGACAGGCCCGGGTTCTGCTAAACCTGTGGTCTCGATGATCAAGTTTGGAAAGCGAGGAATGCGTCGCTCCAGACGCGCCCAAAACAAATCTTCAAGCGACTGTTCCAAGCCAGGCAAACCGGTACAGCAAACACAGGCATTGGCGATCAAGGCCGCAGAACTTTCGCTGGCACTGCTCAGCAGTTGATGGTCCAAACCCACTTCGCCCAACTCATTGATCACCAACGCAGCATCTTGTAACAGGGGAGAGCGCATCCAGGACTTCAGCAAGCTGGTTTTGCCACTGCCCAAATACCCTGTGAGCAAATAAACGGGGATCCTCCGGTCATTCTGCAGATCACTCATAAAAAGCAGATCCTGAAGTTCGCAGGTGTTTGACACATCAGGTGTTTGTGAAAAAGGCAATTTTTTGTATGGAAGGCATCACCCTTGGCTGTGGTCTTACCCGTATGGATGACCTGCACAGATTGAATATTGGGCAGATGGAGGTCTTGTGAATTCATAGGAAAACGTATCTGACAGACAAAAGTGAATTCCAAAAATCAATAAAACTGGTCAAAATGCACTTGGTCCATGGGCACCTTGCGGTCGACCAACACCTTGATCAAGGATTGCGCCATCAGGGGTGGGCCCGCAAAATAAATCTCCATTTCAGCCAATCGTTCTCCCCAAATGTCATTGACGGCATCGTGCGCAAACCCTTGCAATTGACCCGCTTGCACAGGTGCATCCGCTGTGGCACCGGAAATAACGGCTTGGTATTGGCCTCTTGCAGACCAAGCGTCCAGTGTTTCCAGCATGTCAAGCCCACAGACGTCCCGAGGGGTGCGCGCACCATAGACAAAATGCAGGCGTTGGTGAATCAATTTGGGGCTGTTCAATGCGCCGCGCGCGACAGACACCATGGGCGCCAAGCCCGAGCCGCCAGCAATGCACAAAATATCCCGGGGTGCATCTTCTCTGAGGTAGGCCATTCCATAAGGTCCATCGATCTCTACGCGCTCACCCAAAGGCAAGTTGAAGAGCGCTGAAGAGCCCACACCATCGGGTGTGCGGCGCACCTGAAAGTCGATGTAATTGGCGTTGCCGCCTTGGGTGCTCATGGAGTAGGCACGCGGTCCCTGAATGCCTGCCATCTGAAGCAATGCGTATTGCCCCGACGAAAAGTTCATGGGGTGGGCCAGTTCAAAATTGAACTCAGACAGGTCGTGGGTGATGGTGCGTGATCCTCTGAGCCAAGCCTCGGTTTTCAAGGGTGTGTGCACGGGTTTGTATTGGTCTGCAGTGCGCAGCTTGATTTGCAAATCGCAAAGGGCATGCGTCTGACAGCCTAACCATTTGTTTTTGAGTTTGTCCTTTTCGCTCAGACCCGGTGCATCAATCCAAGATGAGTTGACCTCACCTTCCAGCAATTCAAATTTGCAATTGCCACATGAGCCCACATTGCATTCGTAGGGAAAGGCCACGCCTTCACGCAAAGCGGCTCGCAAAATGGTGTCCCCGGGTTGGCAAGAGAACGACCGGTCACTGCCTGAAATATGGACGCGTGGAGAAGAATTGGACATAAGTTTGAGCGTTGGCCGTGGTGCAAAAAGCCCTCAAGGGCGATAACCCAATTGCGTGGAAATAGCGTTGGCGGTGTTGATCAGTTCGTTTGACAAGCTGCGTAATTTTTTGAGCGTCAGGCGCTGACTGGGGCCTCCTATGCCTATGGAGGCAACCACCTTGCCTGAAATGTCTCGGATCGGTGCACCGATGCCGCGCATGCCCTGCTCAGATTCTTCATCGTCGATGGCAAAACCGTTTTGTCGAACGGCTTCAAGCATTTTTGAAAGTTTTACCGGATCTGTTTCTGTGGCGGGCGTTCGCGCAACCAAGGGTCCAGACAAAATTTTGTCAATCACGACCTCACCCGAAAACGCCACGATCGCCCTGCCTTCGCAGGTAAAGATGGCAGGCTTGATGGTGCCGATGTAACTTCGCATGCGAATCGCTTGACGGCTTTCAAGGTTGTAGAGGTAAATGATGTTGGTGTCAGTCATGACAGCCAACAGCACAGTCTCTCCTGTTCGTTCTCGCAAAAGAGTCAGAAATGGCTGCGCCATGTTCGACACATCCAGTCGACGGCGTACCAAAGCGCCCATCACGAACAAGTTGATGCCGAGCCGGTATTTCCCTGATTCCGGACTTTGCTCCAGCAAGCCTTCGCTGGTCAGTGTCGTGACCAAGCGGTGAACTGTACTTTTGGCCAAATCAAGCCGCTTGGCGAGGCTGCTGATCCCTATTTCAGTCTCCACCTCTGAAAAGCACTTCAAAACACGCACAGCCGCCGTCACGGAAGACAGGCGGGGACTTTGAGAAGTTTTGGGTTCCATAAATCAAGAAAAAAGCTTTTACAACATCATACGCAGGTTCCATTCTAAAGAACATCGTTCTTTATAAAAGAATATGATGAGCCGTACTTTTTGAGATACTCAAACAATGTGACTTTCAAAAATACAAATTCATACAAGGGAAAACCCGAAACCAAACGTGTTGACTACACAGGGAAGTTCAAGCCTAGTTAAAATTGTCCCTTTATGCGGTTCTTTGTTCTCAATAAAGGAACAAATGATTCGGCGGGTTGTTGAAATCCAAAAGAATGCAGTCATGAGTGCCAAGGGGATCAATTCACACAATGCGTTGAAGCTGGAACTGCGCCGCTTCAACGCTGGCAAAGCTTCGATACCAAATGCGTGCTCTTCGATAGGAGTTGGGCCATGGTGGCGGAAAGCATGGTCTCTCCAAATGCGCAAGCGGTTTTCAACAGTTTGGGTCGACTACCCGCCAACAGGAAGGTCAAATCCAGTTTGAGTCAATTTAAATGAATGTTGACCGACCTCAGCCTCTTGGTGGGTGAAGCGGAAAATGGCACAAGCCATGGACGCGACTCTTCTGGGTGAAATGACAGTTTCGAATGAAAGTGAACACAATGTTGAATGTCTCGAAGGGATTGCTCGACGACCTGGTGAGTGCCAACCATATCTTGGTAAACGAAGGTGTCTTTGACGGTTTCGGCCACGTCTCGGTTCGTCATGAAAGCCGCCCTGACCGTTTTTTGATTTCGCGCAGCTTGCCCCCTTCCATGGTTCAAGTAGAAGACATTTTGGAGTGCGATTTGGACGGCAATGTGCACGATGCGCAAGACCGCAAATCTTACTTGGAGCGCTTCATTCACAGTGCGGTTTACAAATCAAGGCCTGATGTGATGGCTGTGATCCATAGCCATTCGCCCGCAATTATTCCTTTTGGTGTGACGGGTGCCCGCTTGCGTCCAATCTGTCACATGAGTGGTTTTTTGGGCAGCGTCACTCCCGTTTTTGAGATCCGCAATGCGGCAGGTGAATCGAGTGACATGTTGATTCGCAACCAAGCTTTGGGTGAGTCTTTGGCCGCGACCTTGGGTCGAAGTGCCGTGGCCTTGATGCGAGGGCACGGCAGCGTGACCGTAGGCAAATCATTGCCGCAGGCGGTGTTCCGTGCCATTTACACGGAGTCCAATGCGCGCTTGCAAGCCCAGGCAATGATGCTGGGTGAAGTGACGTACTTGACCGATGATGAAGCCTTTAATTCATCGGAAATCAACGATCTGCAAATTGAGCGGCCATGGCAGTTGTGGAAGCAAAAACTCAAGACCGTCGAGCGTTGACCGTCATGTTCACCACCACTTCGCACAGTACCGTGTCTGGATTGAACCAAAAGCTTGCTTATGCGCTTTTGCCTGCTTGAGATCCTGTCGTGTGGTTGCGGACAAGCGTTTGGGACATGGTGGTTTCTGGTATGTGGCCAACAAGCACTTCAAAAACTTGGTGGGCGTTGATCAATAGAACCCCCCGGGCTGCTGCAGCACGCCCACCCGGGTATGGTTCGCCCACAACATGTGGCGATGGAATCCATGAGCCATGAGACGAACAACAAGCTGCTCCATGTGCCATATCAAGGCACTCCAGTTGCTTTGACAAATTTGACGGTGACACTTTCCAATTTGGCGTGGACGAAAACCGATCTACCTGTGAGCAGATGGCCCTGTACACTTTCAACCAAGGCATTGCACACAAGCGATTCACCCCAGAAAAATTTTCCCCAATAGCATGATGACAAAGGTGGTGATATGAATCAGGCACTCAAGCAACAACTCGTTGATTGCATCCGCATGCTGGAGCAATCGGACATCATCGACTACAACGGACATGCCAGCATCCTGTTGGACAATGGACACATGCTCATCAATGCAGGCTCATGTCAACGCAGTTGTTTGACATTAGATGACATTTGCACGATTGACATGGAAGGTCAAGTTGTGGATGGTGGTCAGTTCAAGCCGCCACTCGAATTTCATTTGCATGCCGGCATTTACCGTGCAAGGCCAGATGTGAAAGCGGTGGTGCATGCGCACCCCAAATGGTCCACCTTCTTGAGCATGGCTGGAAAACCCTACTTGCCGGTATATGCCCAAGGTTCTTTGGTCTATCCCATGCCGGTTTTGGACTCGCCTAACTCGATCAACAACAAGGTGATGGCCGACCGTCTGGCGGCCACTTTGGGCGACCGTTCAGCCGCCATGATGAAAGCCCACGGTGCCGTGACGGTAGGGCCGAACATTGTGGAGGCTTTTGTGTTGGCCAACTACATGGAAGAGAACGCGTACCGCCAGTACATGGCCATGCAAATTGGTGAGCCTTACGTGTTCAATGTCCATGAACTGTCCATGTGCCGCGAGAAACTTTGGAATGAAACCTTGTTCAAGCGGGCGTGGGACCACTTCAAGGCAAAGCTGAAGTGATGCTTTTTTCCAGTAGGCTGCGCAAAGAGGGTGTGACGGCGGGCTCTAAGTCACACCAAGCTTTCCAGGCCAGAGGACCTTGGTGCAGCAACATGCCCAGCCCATTGACAGTGGTGTTGCCCCGCAATCTGGCTTCGGCCAAAAATGGGGTCTCCAGCGGGATGTAAACAATGTCGGCGACCAAAGCGGACTGGGGCAGGTCATGGAGTTGGATGTCCAGTTCGGTCTGACCGACCATGCCTTGACTGGTGGTGTTCACAACCAGCGCAGCATTGGCCAAAAGTTCATGCCGCTGTGACCATGGGTAGGCGGTGATGCATCCGTCGAAGTCGGCGGCCAATTGCGCCGCACGATCGAAATGCCGATTGACCAAACGGATTACACGTGCGCCTTCTTGCATGAGTCCATAGCACACGGCCCTGGAGCCACCACCTGCGCCGATCACGACCACCGGGCCTTTGTCAGCGCGCCAGTCAGGCTGGGCCTCTTTGAGGTTGCGAATAAAGCCTGCGGCATCGTTGTTGCTTCCAGACAATGAACCATCTGGACGAACGGTGACACAGCTGATTGCACCGATGCGTTGGGCCGCATCGTCCACAACATCGACGATCAGCATCGCGGTTTGCTTGTGCGGGATGGTGAGGTTGCAGCCAGCAAAACCCAAGGGTTTGAGTGAATGCAATGCAGCCGCCAAGCCTTCTGGTGCAATGGCCAAAGGCACATACGCCCCGGCCATTTGGTGTTGCTGCATCCAGTGGTTGTGCATCAGCGGTGAGCGTGAGTGCATCACGGGCCATCCCATAACGCCAGCCAGTAAAAACAAGGGATTTTGTGACATAAATTTGGGATTGAGAGGTTCAAATCAAACGGACTCAGCCGAGCTCAAACACGGGCAAAGTCAAACCAAGAAAATGGTGGGCAGATGCACAGGATAAATCAGGTTTTGATCCAATTCATGCCGTCGAACAATCTTTTGCATCAAGGGCATGACCCGCAAAGACACCAGGAAGACCGATGCTAAGCCGATCTTGATTCACGGCAAAAGCCCCCAAAGTAGCTGAAAAATCAAGAGGTTGAACAACAAGACCAATGCACTGCCCATGAACACCTGTGAGATTCTGAGTGCCCATTTGAGTTGCGGTAACAACAAACCTTCCAAGAAAAATCAAACCCCGGTAAACATTTAGCCAAGCATCCATTGCAATGAGGTGTACGTGAGATAAGTCGATTCAACGGCGGTGATGGCAGCCACTGCAGTCAACACCGGGGTGTATTGAGAGCGCAGGTTTCAGCGGGCTTAAACTCCTCTCAAGAAGCGATATGTGCGACGTAACGTTTGAAAACCAGTGGTTTGGCATCGTATTTGATTTTGCACATCCAGTGCGACAAAGCTGAATCCAGGTGGTCTGCGTGCGATGGAAACCAGCGTGCCAACTCATTGGCCAAGTGCAGGCATTTTTCAGTTGCGCCTTGGAGGGCCAACGCGCGCACGCCCGTGATAGAGGCCAGCACGGCGGCATGCTCGTCCATGTGACAAGTCCGGGGTGGAAATTCGGTCGCCATCATCCAATCGTCTTCTTGCTTGAAATGGGTGGTGGCGTGTTCCAGCAATTGATCCATCAAAACCAGGCAATCTTTCGGCTCTGCGTTTTGAATGGCAGCAATGCAGGTGACAAACTCTTGATGGGTCGCGTCCATGGGGCCGAAGCCCAAAAGAAAATCATCCGTCCAGTGGATGCTTGTATTGGTGGTGTTCATGGTGTTTTATTTCAGGGTCAGCACAATGGGCAACACAAACAGGTATGGCAGTGAGACCCTCCAACGGGTGGGCAAGAGGGGGCGACAGGCTTTGGAAACGCCAGCACCGGCAATCACTTCGGTTGCACCAAACAAGTCCAAGTCTTCGGTCTTCTTGCCAGCGCACACCTGGCGGGAAAAGAGGTGGGCCAATGAGGCTACGATGTCTCGCCAAGGCATGCGGTTGGCCAAAACGGGCAATGGATGCCGCAGGTCAATCATTTGATCGATGCAGTGACGAAAAAAATCGGCAGTGATGGACATATGGACCTCAAGACGCCCAGAAACAGGCTTCATTAAATATCAATATGGGAGTTTTAAACAATGGGAATGAACCTTAAAGCAAGCATTCATGGAGGTTTCAGGGGCTCCTCAGGGGCGACAAAGATAAAGTGATTTCATTAAATCATTGATGCATTGTCAATGGTGCTCACCTGCATGGATTGAAAGCTGTGGGTGCGGTGGAACTTTGAGTCTTGCCGATGGCACAAAGCTTGGTGATTCGATAAACGTTTCTTCTCCCATTCATGCTTTTGGCTCGGGGGAAAAATTCAAAACATCTTACCAATTGCTGGCGACATGCGAATCAGGCCACTGGACATTGTTGCGCATCCTCTGGATCAAAGATGGGTTGACACAAAAAGAGTTAAGCGATTTGGCCTGGGTGATGGAGCCCACCATCTTCAGTGCGGTCAAGGCGATGGAGGGCATGGGCCTGATCGAGCGGTAACAGAGGTCTGGCCACCGCAAAAACATGCATGTGTTTTTGACCGATTCAGGCCGAGCCCTTCAGATAGAAGGGGTGCCTTTGGCCGAGGAGGTCAATCGCATCAGCGTCGAGGGCATCAACGAAGCATCGATTGCGCCATTTCGAAGCACTCTGCTGACCATGATTGAAAATCTGGTCAAGGCAGAGGTCCAAGCGTCGCTGGCTGCGACGGGTACTTCAGATGCTGTATGACTCGTAAGTCGAGGGGTCAAACAACTCCTCGATGGCCATTCGCTTGCTTGACAAGCCTTGGGCGTGGTGGTGATGCAAGAAAGCATCCAATGTTTTGCGGTTGCCCTCCACGCCGTAGGACCAGAAATCGTGGCCCAGTGTGTCACGCGCTGCTTTGAGTTGCTCTTCAACAAATGGCAAGGTGACTTTCGTGGCAGAGGTGTCCTCTAGCAAATCCAGTGCTTTTTGTTTGGATTGGCTGAAGGCCTTGAACACCGCACCTGGCAACCAGCGGTGCTGTTGTGCCAACTCCTTGCGTATGCCCACCACATGCATGATCGGGAAAATACCCGTGCGGCGGTAATAATCTTTGGCCACTGCGGTTGGGTCATCGAACAACCAGCCCACATTGGGGTTGCGCATGGCCGCGCCACTGGGTGGACGCGGCGCTATGAAGCCGTCAATTTCGCCTTCGTTGAGCAAATCGGAAATGGTTTTGCCTTCGGGTGCACTTTCAATCTTCACCCCGGGTGGCAAGTCGAGTTTGATTTTCTCAGGCCGTCCGGGCGTGTCAATTCCGCCGCGTACCCATGTCACATCTTCCGGGCTGATGCCATAGTCGTCTTGCAAAATGGAGCGTGCCCAAACAATGGCGGTGAGTTGGTATTCAGGAACGCCAATGCGCTTGCCTTTGAGATCTGAGGCCTGCCCAATCCGGTCCTTGCGCACGTAGATCGATGTGTGGCGAAATGCGCGCGACAGGAAAACCGGCACCGCAATGTATGGACATTCACCGCGTGAGTGTTTGACCAGATAACTGGAAAACGACAACTCTGTGATGTCAAAGTCGCGGCTGCGCATGGCCCGAAAAAACATCTCCTCAGGATTCAAGAGCATGTAAACAGGGTCACAGCCGTCGATCTGCACGCGTCCATCGTACAGCGCACGGTTGCGGTCGTAATCGCCCATGGCGATCGAAATTTGGAGTTTGTTTGTGGTCATCATTTGCTCACAGAATAAGCCATGTCGAGTTGAGGATTGACGGGGCTGTCATTCCCTATGTAATGTGCTTCATATTTCATGCCAATCCGTCATTTTGGGAATCATGTTTTGAAAAGAACAAGCATTTTCAGGGATGTGTTGATCGCCTGTGCCGATGGGTGGTGCGCCTTGTTGGAAATCTTTTACGGCCTGAACCATCAGCTTGCGAAACTCCACAATCGCCAAATCACTGGCGGTGCTTGGCCTTCAACCTGACGTAGCAACAGATTGTCCTCATGCGTGATCATGAATGAATCCTCCATGGAACTGACCAAATGCTCAATATACTTCGCTACCTAAGAATATTGGCTCCGGAAAAACCCTTCATTGCCTTGCGATGCATGTCAAGGTTGACCCATCTGTAAATGACATTTAATTACGTTTAGGTAAATTGATTTATCAATGGTAAATTACGGTTTGGGCACCGCAGGGTGCTTTTTGACCATTCTGGAGCTCGTCACATGGGTGCTTACATCAACCCGATTTATCCCTACAAGTCGCCTGCCGACTTGATGTCCACACCGCCGCAGCGCAAATCCCTGATTGTCATTGGCGCAGGTCCGGTGGGTCTGGCCGCTGCCATCGATGCCCGCCTGCAGGGCCTGGATGTGCTGGTCTTGGACGACGACAAGACCGTATCGGTCGGCTCGCGGGCGGTGTGCTACGCCAAGCGTTCGCTCGAAATTCTGGACCGTCTGGGCATTGCCAACGAGGCCTGCGGCTTGGGCGTGAGCTGGAACATCGGCCGCACCTTTTTGGAAGAGGACGAGGTGTACCAGTTCAACCTGGTGCCCGACGCGGGGCACAAACGCCCCGGCATGATCAACCTCCAGCAGTACCACGTCGAGGAAATGCTGATTGCCCGTGCACTGGAACTGGGCGCGGACATCCGTTGGCAGCACAAAGTCACTGCCGTCACGCCGCATGACACGCACGCCACGCTGACGGTGGAAACGCCCGAGGGCACGTTCGACATCGAGGCCGACTGGTTGGTGGTGGCCGATGGCGCACGCAGTCCGATCCGCCGCCATCTGGGGCTGGACATCGAAGGCCGCGTGTTCCAGGACCGCTTTTTGATCGCCGACGTGATCATGAAAGCCGACTACCCCGCTGAGCGCTGGTTCTGGTTTGACCCACCGTTTCATCCCAACCAAAGCGTGCTGCTGCACAAGCAAAGCAACAACGTCTGGCGCATTGACTTTCAGCTCGGTTGGGACGCCGACCCCGAAGAAGAAAAGAAGCCCGAAAAAGTCATCCCGCGCCTGAAAGCCATGCTGGGCGATGACCGCCCATTTGAGCTGGAGTGGGTCAGCATCTACACCTTCCAGTGCCGCCGCATGACCGACTTCCGCCATGGCCGCGTGCTGTTTGCAGGCGACGCGGCGCACCAGGTCTCGCCCTTTGGCGCACGCGGGGCCAACTCAGGTTTTCAGGATGCGGACGATTTGATGTGGAAACTGGGCTTGGTGATCATGGGCAAGGCCAGCGAGAAATTGCTCGACACCTACGCGATGGACCGCCAGTTTGCCGCCGACGAGAACATCATGAACTCGACGCGCTCGACCGACTTCATCACGCCCAAGAGCCGCACCAGCAAGACCTTCCGAAACCAGGTGCTGGCGCTGGCCAAACACCACCCCTTTGCCCGCAAGCTGGTCAACTCGGGGCGCTTGTCGGTGCCCTCTTTCTTGACCGGCTCGGTGCTCAACACGCCTGATGCTGACGCTTTCGAAGGCAACATGGTGCCTGGCGCACCGATGGACGATGCGCCCGTGCAAGTGAATGGCCAAGACGCTTGGCTGCTCGACCAAGTGGGCAAAGGCTTTCAGCTCATGCTGTTTGTGGATGCCGCGCCCGATGCCCAGACGCTGGCCGCGCTGCAAGCCCTGAAGCAGGGTGTGGTGCCGGTGGACAGTTTGATTGTGTCCCGCAATTCTCTGCAGGTGCCAGGCTTTCAAGTGCTGGTGGATGCACAAGGCTGGATGGCCAAGCGCTACGACGCGCAACCCGGCACCACCTATTTGCTGCGCCCTGATCAACATGTGCTGGCGCGCTGGCGTAGCCTTGACAACGCCCAGCTGCAAGCGGCCCTGGCCCGTGCCTTGGGGCAAGTGGGCGCACAGGCCTGAACCCAACAGAAATCCGATATGCCCACCGATACACCGACAGCCCTGAACACTGCGCCCAATTTCCACGAAGCCGGTCGCCGTTTCTTTCGTGACTTTTCGCCGGGTGACGAGTTTTATGAACACCTGATCGATGCGCACAACGGCCTGAGCGACGAACAAAGCGAAGCACTCAACGCCCGATTGATCCTGCTGCTGGCCAACCACATTGGCGACTTGCGTGTGCTGCGCGAGGCGCTGCAGGCCGCCCGCCAAACCGACTGAGCCCCCTGGAGAACCTCATGAAAATCGACCGCATCCACCACGCCGCCTACCGCTGCAAAGACGCCAAAGCCACCGTTGAGTGGTACGTGAAAAACCTGAACATGGATTTCGTGCTGGCGATTGCCGAAGACCTGGTGCCCTCCACCAAAGCACCAGACCCCTACATGCATGTGTTTCTGGACGCAGGCGGCGGCAACGTGCTGGCCTTCTTTGAACTGCCCAACTCACCCGAAATGGGCCGCGACAACAACACCCCAGCTTGGGTGCAGCACATCGCCTTCAAGGTCGACAGCCTGCAAGCGCTGGAAGACGCCAAAGCCCGGCTGCAAGCCAACGGCGTGGAGGTATTGGGGCCGACCAACCACACGATTTTCAAGAGCATCTACTTTTTTGACCCCAACGGCCATCGCTTGGAACTGGCCGCCGACGTGGGCACGCCCGAGATGTACGCCAAGCTGGACGCGTGCAAATGGGACATGCTGAACGAGTGGTCGCAAACCAAACGCGCGCCCAAACACGCGGCCTGGATGCACGAGCCTGAGTTGCAAAACTGAAAAGCGATGTGGAGGGCAGGGCGTATTTCAGGGGGGTATCCCTTTGGTGGCCAACCCCAGTCGCCGACGCTCAGGCAGGCAAGAAGCCATCGACCGACAGATAACGCTCGCCCGTGTCGTAGTTGAAGCCCAACACCTTGGCTCCGGCGGGCAAGTCGGGCAGTTTTTGGGCGATGGCTGCCAGCGTGGCGCCCGATGAAATGCCGACCAACATGCCTTCTTCGCGGGCCGAGCGGCGGGCGAATTCTCGGGCAGCTTCTGCTTCGACCTGGATCACGCCGTCGAGCAAGCTGGTGTCCAAATTTTTGGGAATGAAGCCTGCGCCAATGCCTTGAATGGGGTGGGGTGCAGGCGCACCACCTGAGATCACAGGCGAAGCGGCAGGCTCGACCGCAAACACTTGGAGATGGGGGAACTTGGCCTTGAGCACACGGGCCACGCCTGTCAGGTGTCCGCCAGTGCCCACGCCGGTGATGAGGGCGTCGAGGCCCTCGGGAAAGTCGGCCAGGATTTCTTGCGCCGTGGTGCGCACATGCACCTCGATGTTGGCCGGGTTTTCAAACTGCTGGGGCATCCATGCGCCAGGCGTGCTGGCCACCAAGGCCTGGGCCCGGGCGATCGCACCTTTCATGCCTTCGGCGCGGGGCGTCAGGTCGAAGCTGGCACCATAGGCCAGCATCAGGCGGCGGCGCTCGATGCTCATGCTGTCGGGCATGACCAGCACCAACTTGTAGCCTTTGACGGCCGCCACCATGGCCAGGCCGATGCCGGTGTTGCCCGAGGTGGGCTCGACGATGGTGCCGCCGGGTTTCAAGGCCCCCGATTTTTCAGCGTTTTCCACCATGGCCAGTGCGATGCGGTCTTTGATGGTGCCCCCCGGGTTGCTGCGTTCTGATTTGATCCAGACATTTGCGCCCATGCCAAACAGGCGCTGGATGCGCACATGGGGCGTGTGGCCGATGGTGTCGAGGATGGAGTGGGCTCTCATGTGGTTTCCAGGCAGTTGGCAGGTGGCATGCATTGTGCTCGAGGGCGGGTTGCCTGGATGTCTTGTTTGGCACAGAACGATCGCGCAGGCCTGTCAGTGGCCAGTGCCCTGCGCTCAGGCGATAATCAACCGGTGAAGCACGCCAGACCGTCGCTGGTGCAATCTCCGAAAGGAGGCACTGGAGGAACGTCCGGACTGCACAGGACGGCGTAGGAGGTAACACCTCTCCACCGTGAGGTGAGGATCAGAGCAACAGAGACGAGCCGATTGAGTTCGGGTGAAACGGGCAATCTCTACGCGCAGCAATACCAAGTAGGCCTTCCTGAAGGGGCGCGGTTCGCCGCGTGCCTTCTCCCTGTGGTTCCGCGGGGTGAGTTGGCGGGTAGGTAGCACCGAGCCGGGTGGGCGACCCCCGGCCCAGAGTAATGGCGGTCACGCAGCGGGCAACCGTTGTGCACAGAATCCGGCTTATCGGCGGGCTTCACACTTTTTCCTCAGGGCGCAGCCCACAAAAAAAACCCGCCGAAGCGGGTTTTTTTTGTGGGGCATCAAGCCGATCAGCCGCGGGACGGCATCAAGCTCCCCGCCAAGGCAAAGACCGAGTTGGGTGCGGTGATCTTCAAGGCGCTTTTGGGCTTGGCAAACACGCCGCGCTTGACGGCCGGTTGCGGTGCAGGCTCGACAGTCACGCCTTTGGTGCGTTGCTCTGCCACCAATTGGCGCAAGGTGATGGACTGCAGGTGGGTCAGCATTTTTTCGTTCAGGCTGGCCCACAGTTCGCTGTTCATCCAGCCACCTTCAGCCGCAGACTCTTCTTCGGTGGGGGCGTCGACAGCGCCCACGATGTCGGCCATGGTGATTTTTTCAGCATTGCGTGACAGCGAATAACCGCCTCCGGGGCCGCGGGTGCTCTCGACCAAGCCATGCTGTCGAAGTTTGCTGAACAGTTGTTCCAAGTAGGACAAGGAAATTTGGTGGCGTGTGCTGATGGCGGCCAGCGAAACGGGTCCACGGTCTTCGCGCAACGCGACATCAATCATGGCGGTCACTGCAAATCGGCTTTTGGTGCTCAAACGCATGCTGGGCTCCTTTCTGCGTTTTGGTGGCCTGCAAAAGCAGGTCATCCTGTGGGGTCAAGACTGCATTGTGTGCAGGGGTGACTGAACAGTCATTTTCTCAGACTGTATTGTCAAGTGGTGATAAACCAGTTTTATTCAAGGGTAAATCCGGCCTTTTTATGCCTTTTGACAGATTAAAAACAGATTAAAAACGTTCGTGGGGTTCCGTTTGACGCCATTGCCCAGGCACCAACGGGGCCAAACTGATGCGGCCAATGCGCTGGCGGCGCAGGTCTTGTAACGGGCATTGTTCGTCCAGCCAGCGGCCCAGGTCCAGGCCGTCGATGTCTTTGCCCGCGATGCGCAGCACCGTGAGTTGCTCGGTCTGGCGGTTGATGCTGGCGCGGATGCCTGGCCCGTTCAGGGCTTTGATCAGGCTTTCGGGCACTTCGCCGCCCACGGTGGCCATCCATTCTTGCTCCATCGGGCTGCGGCGGTCTTCCAGGTGGCGCAGCACGCCCACGTCGTCCGTGAAGATGCACAGGCCGCTGGCGGGCTTGGCCAGTGGCAGGGGCATTTGCATTTTGGCCAGTCGCTCGGGGCCCCACAGGCCGGGCTGGGGGGCTTTGAGGCCCGCGGTGTCTTGCAGCCAGGCCAGATTGGCCACCCGGTGCGCAGGTTTGAACAGCACCAGGGTCATGGGGGCCAGGGCGGCCATGGAGACCAGGCGGTTCACCAACACGGTTTGCTCTTCACGCACACGCCGGGCCGGGTCGGTCACGACTTTGCCCGCCACTTGCACACCACCGGCCATGATCAGCGCTTCGGCTTCGCGGCGCGAGCAGTTTTGCTCGGCGGCCACGCGTTTGGCCAGGCGGATGCCTTCTTCAGAGGAAATCATCGATGCTTTCAAAAATACTCAAAGCGAATCAAGACAGGGCTTGTTCGCGGATGTGGTCGACATGCGCTTGCAAGGAGCGCGCCGCCACGGGCCAAAGGCGCGGCGGCACGTCGTCGTAGGCTTTTTCCACCCATTCCTGCAAGCTGCCTTGGGGCAGGGCCTGCATGGCGGCAGCAATTTTGGCCTCGCGCTTCAAACGATGCGCCTTCAGGTGCGTGATGGCCTGGTGCGCAAAGCCCAGCACATGGCCGTGCGCGGGCAAGATGAATTCGATCCCCCCGGCCTCACAGGCCGCAGCCAGTTTGTCCAGCGAGTCCAAATAGTCCCCCATGTGGCCGTCGGGCGGGTCGATCACGGTGGTGCTGCCGTTGAGCACATGGTCGCCCGAAAACAGCAGGCCGTCTTCTTCCAGCACCAGACACAGGTGGTTGGCCGCATGGCCGGGGGTGTGTACAACGCGCAGGGTGTGGGTGATTTCACCGCCCACCCCAATGCCTTGCAGCACCAGTGTTTCGCCATCGGCCAGTTCGCGCTCGGGCGTGAAGCGGCTGTTGGCGCGGGCCGTGGGTTTGGAGGCCAGCCCGAGGATGGGCGGTTTGTTTGTACACAGCGCCTGCAAGGGGGCCGCGCCGGGTGAATGGTCTGGGTGTGAGTGGGTGCACACAATCGCTTTGATTTGCCCGCCTGCGGCACGCCACAGGCGCTGCAGGTGCTCGTTGTCGGCGGGGCCGGGGTCGATGGCGATGTAGCCGGTGTTCGGGTCGCCCACCAAATAGCTGTTGGTGCCGGGGCCCGTCATAACGCCAGGGTTGGGGGCCGTCAGGCGCTGCACGTTTTGGAGCAGTGGCACCGGCTGGTCGGTCTGCCAGTCCAGGTGGTGGTGGATTTGCCCGTCGGGCGTGACCAGAGCCAGTTCACCAAAGGGGGCCTCGTGCTCCATGTAACGCGCTTCTTTGCCCGCCAGCCAGCCTGCGCGGGGGCAGCTGGTCCACAGGGGCTCGTCGTTGACGGCGCAAGCTTGCAAAACGTCTTCGACTTGGGCAAAGGCCTTGAGCCGCTCCAAGGTGCGGATGGTCGGGAAGATGATGAAAAACTGACCCGCTTCGTGGCGCGTCAGCGCATCCGCCGGGCGCACCCAGACGGGCTCGAACTGCTCGGATTCGTCGGCCACAGGCGTCTGGCCTTCGGGCATGCGGGCCACCAAAAAGGGCACGTCAAAGCGGCGCGGCAGGTCGCGGTCGGTGATCCAGTGGGCCAGCACGAAAACTTGGTCCGCAGCCAGTGTCAGGCCTTGGCTTTGGCAATGCGCTGCAAAAGGGGCTTTGCGGTCGATTTGTGCGATGTCGGTGTTGTCGGCCCAGCGACCATCGGCGTGGCGGGCGAACAAAATGCCCAGCTCTTCAAAGCTTTCGCGGATGGCGGCAATGGCTTGGGTCAGGTGCAAGTCACTTTGCTTGGGGCGGCGAGTGGCCAGGCTGTGCGCTTGGGCGTCGGCGGCATCGATGCCGCCGCCCGGGAACACATAGGCGCCGGGCGCAAAACTGGCCGTCATCGAGCGGCGGGTCATCAACACTTCGAGCCCGCTTGGGCCATCGCGCAAGAGCAGCACGGTGGCGGCAGGGCGCAAAGGAGCGGGTTCGCGTTGGGGGTAGAGGAGTTGGGATGTGCGTGCCATGCCCCATTATCAGGGGGCTCAGGCCCCATCCCCGGGCGATAATCGCGGCCATGCACATCCGCTTTACCAAGATGCAAGGGGTCGGCAACGATTTTGTCGTGCTCGACGAGACGCAAGGCCGCCTGGGCCTGAGTACGGCCCAATACCGCTTTTTGGCCGATCGCCACTTTGGCGTGGGGGCCGATCAGATCCTCACGGTGCGGCCTTCGCCAGCACATGGGCTGGACTTCGAATACGTGATTCACAACGCCGATGGCGGCGAAGTGGAGCACTGCGGCAACGGCGCCCGCTGCTTTGTGCGCTATGTGCGCGACAAGGGCCTGACCGACAAAAGCACGGTGCGCGTGAAGGTGCAGCAAGGCGAGATTGAACTGCGCATGAACCCCGACGGCCGCGTGACGGTGGACATGGGCGCGCCCGTGTTTGATTGGGAGCGTGTGCCCTTCAACCCTATGGGCCTCATCAGCGACCAGGTCAATGGCTGGCCAGTGTTTGATTTGGCGCTGGGCGAGCTGGGCATTGCACGGGTGGGTGTGGTGTCCATGGGCAACCCGCACGCGGTGCAGCGCGTGGACGATGTGGACACTTTTCCGGTGCTGGCCCAAGGTCCGCTGATTGAAAACCACCCGGCTTTCCCCAAAAGGGTGAACGCGGGCTTTATGCAGATCGTCTCGCGCAGCCTGATCAAGCTGCGGGTGTTCGAGCGCGGCGCGGGCGAGACCTTGGCCTGCGGCACGGGGGCCTGCGCGGCGGCGGTGGCGGGTATTCGCCAGGGCTGGCTCGACAGCCGAGTGGATGTGCAGGCTTTGGGCGGCGTGTTGACCATCGAATGGGCTGGACAAGCCGACAGCCCGGTTCTGATGACCGGTCCTGCCACCTCGGTGTTTGAGGGCGAGATCGACGTGCCCGACAGCCTTTTCTGAATTTTTGGAGCCCCGACATGACCTCGCCTGAACCCATGAGCCCGATCACCGAAGACGATATCGCTGACTATCTGGTGAACACGCCGGATTTCTTTGAGCGGCATGCCTCGCTCTTGGCCACGGTGCAACTGACCCATCCGCAAAGCCACCGCGCGGTGGGCCTGCAAGAGCGCCAAGCCCAAATGCTGCGTGACAAGATCAAGGCCTTGGAGCACCGCATCATGGACATGATCCGGCACGGCAACGAGAACATGATCCTGACCGACAAGCTGCACCGCTGGTCGTGCGAGCTGTTGGTGACGCCGCAGGACCAGTTGGCCGAGTCGGCGCTGGACAACATCCGCGAGCTTTTTCAGGTCCCGCAAGTGGCGTTGCGCCTGTGGTCGCTGAAAGACGTGCATGCGCAGGCGGCCTATGCCCAGGGCGTGACCGAGGCGGTGCAGGCGCTGGCCACTTCACTGGACCGGCCTTATGTGGGGCCCAACGCGAACTATGAGGCTGTGCAGTGGCTGGACGAGCCCACCAAAGCAGCTTCTTTGGCGCTGTTGGCTTTGCGCGCTGCGCCAGGGCATACAGCTTTTGGCTTGCTGGTGCTGGCCTCGCCCGATGCCCAGCGTTTCAACAGCCAGATGGGCACCGACCTGCTGGAGCGCCTGGCCGAGCTGGCGGGCGCGGCTTTGTCGGTGCTGCAAGCGCAGCAGGCTTGATCTGTGTCGGAGGTGGTCATGACTGACGCAGCGGCCACCGAGCCGCTGGTGTCCCGCTATCTGGACCATGTGCGCTTTGAAAAACGCTTGGCTGAGCGCACCTGCACTCTGTATCGGCTGGATTTGACCCGTCTGGAAGGCATGGCTGCCAAGTCGGGTGTGCCTTTGCTGCAGGTGCAAAATGGCCATGTGCGCCGCTGGGTGGCGCAGATGCACAGCGCTGGCCGCAGCGGGCGTGGCATTGCCCTGATCTTGTCGGGCTGGCGCGGTTTTTACACTTGGCTGGGGCGCGAGGGCCTGATTCCGCACAACCCTGTGGCCGATGTGCGAGCCCCGCGTGTGTCCAAGCCCCTGCCCAAGGCGCTGGGCGTGGACGAGGCCGTGCAACTGGCCGAGCATGAAGAAGACAACGACGACCCTTGGTTAGAAGCCCGCGACGCGGCCATGGTGGAGCTGCTTTACGGTTGTGGGTTGCGCATTGCCGAGCTGACGGGGCTGGACGTGGTGGCCAGCACCGAAGCGTCGCGTGTTGGGCGCGGCTGGATCGACTTGCAAAACGCTGAAGTGCAGGTGCAGGGCAAAGGCAGCAAGCGCCGAACCGTGCCTTTGGGCCGATCTGCCATCGAGGCGCTGACCCACTGGCTGGCCGTACGACCGCAGCTGACCGGCATGCTGACGCAGCCCGTCAAAGGAGCATCTCCTTTGGCGCTGGCGCTGTTTCCCGGTCGCCACGGCACGCGACTGACGCCTCGCGGTGTGGCGCAGCGCCTCAAGCGCCGCAGCTTGCTGGCGGGTTTGGCCACCCCAGTGCACCCGCACATGCTGCGCCACTCGTTTGCCAGCCATGTGTTGCAGTCCAGCGGCGACTTGCGGGCGGTGCAAGAGCTGCTGGGCCACGCCAACATCAGCACCACCCAGGTCTACACGCGGCTGGATTTTCAGCACCTGGCTAAAACTTACGACGCAGCCCACCCCCGCGCCAAACGCAAATGAAGCTTGGAGTCTGCGCTGGAAATGCCCTGTGAGGCCATCTGCGCAAGGCTCATGCTGGGCTTGAATTCGTCGCTACACTCCCCCAACTCTTGTTGTCTTGTCCTGAACTGGAACCGCGCCATGTCCCTGATCCCCACCACCATCCTGACCGGCTTTTTAGGCTCGGGAAAAACCACCTTGCTCAAGCGCGTGCTGACTGAGGCCCATGGCCAAAAAATCGCCGTGATCGAGAACGAGTTCGGCGAAGAGAACATCGACAACGACATCTTGGTCTCTGACACCGACGAGCAAATTATCCAGATGAGCAATGGCTGCATCTGCTGCACCATCCGCGAAGACCTGCGCGTCACGCTGCAGCTGCTGGCCGCCAAGCGCCGCAAAGGCCTGCTCAGCTTTGACCGCATCGTGATCGAGACCACCGGCTTGGCCGATCCCGGGCCGGTGGCGCAGACTTTTTTCATGGACGACGAGATCGCCGAGACCTTTTTGCTCGACTCCATCTTGACGCTGGTAGACGCCAAGCACGCGTCACAACAATTGAACGACCGTCAGGAGGCACGTCGTCAGGTGGGCTTTGCCGATCAGATTTTCATCAGCAAGGCCGATTTGGTCTCGCCCGAAGAACTCGATGCCTTGCAGCACCGCCTCAAGCACATGAACCCGCGTGCGCCGCAAAAGGTGGTGCACTTTGGCGAGGTGGCTTTGTCGGAGGTGTTCGACCTCAAGGGCTTCAACCTGAATGCCAAGCTGGACATCGACCCCGACTTTTTGAAAGACGATGCCCATGACCATGTGCATGGCGAGCATTGTGATCACCCTTCGCACGAACACGGCCATGCGCATGACCATGAACACGGTGAGCACTGCGACCACCCCTCGCATGCCCACGAGCAAGGCCACCACCATCACCACGATGACGATGTGAAAAGCTTTGTGTTCCGGTCCGAGAGGGCCTTCGATCCGGCCAAACTGGAAGATTTTCTGGGCGCCATCGTCAACATCTACGGCCCGCGCATGCTGCGCTACAAAGGCGTGTTGAACATGCGAGGCACCGAGCGCAAGGTGATTTTTCAGGGTGTGCACCAGCTCATGGGCAGCGATTTGGGTCCTATGTGGGCCGATGGTGAGATAAAAATGAGCAAGATGGTTTTCATTGGCATCGATTTGCCCAAAGACATCTTGCTTCAAGGTCTGGAGCAGGCCTTGGTGTAAGGGCCCTCACCTTGGGGGCGTTGGCAAAAGCTTTTGGGTTGATCTGGCTTTTAATCCACCTCAGGGCAAATTTTGACCGTTCTAGTCGCTACAATCGCCCGCCGATGGCACCACCTTTTGGTGGCGCTGGCGAACCCCACAAGGTCTATAACAAGGGTTTGAAAAGCACATGAACAGGTTTCGGGTCGGCTGCGCAGGGACAGACGGTCCTTAGTCTGCCCTTTGACACGGCTAGGAGACAAGACGTGAAGACCGCGAACAAAACAAAACCAAAAACACAGGCCCCTGTGGCCAAGAAAGCACCTGCTGTCAAGGCCGCAGCCGCCACCCAGCCCAAAGCCAAAAACGCACCAGCAAAGTCGACTGTGGCCAAAGCGGCAGCAAAACCTGCAGCGCCAGTGAAGTTGCCCGCAGTCAAGGCCGAGGTTAAATCTGCCCCCAAAACTGTACCCACCCCCAAAGTCACGGCAAGCAAAAAAGCAATTGCTGCCGTCCCTCTCCGTCCTGCTGCCCCTCAGCCTGTCAAGGCAGCACCTGTCCCCAAGACAGCCCAGGCATCCGAAGCGAAACCTATGAGCGTGACCCCCGTGGAATCAGTTAAATCTCCTGTCGAACCAACTTCCGTCAGCACAACCCCTGCGCCCGATCAGTTGGTCCGTGCAACGCGACCTTCCGCCCGTCTGGCCCAGATCACCGTGCCATCTTTGCCACCGGCAGTGGCCTCCACGGCAGCCAAATCGAGCTTTTTGCCCAGCTCACAACCATCGGCTGTGTCCGTTCCCTTTGCGCCCATTAAAAAAGACCCCAAGCTGGCCAACAACTGGAAGAGCAAAAAAGTCGGCGAGTTGTTGGATGCCGAGATTCTGGCCATGCCTGACGACGAATACATGAACGATATGCAAATGGCCTATTTCCGCCTGAAGCTGTCGAATTTGAAGCAGGATATTTTGGCCAGTGCAGGACTGACTACAGAGCATTTGCGCGAGGACACCGTGGTAGTGCCCGACCCGGCTGATCGGGCCACCATTGAAGAAGAACACGCGTTGGAACTGAGAACCCGCGACCGTGAGCGCAAGCTGCTCAAGAAAATCGAGCAATCGATCCAGCGCATCGATGCGGGTGATTACGGTTTCTGTGATGAGACAGGCGAAGCCATTGGCTTGGGGCGGTTGTTGGCTCGCCCCACCGCCACCTTGTCGTTGGAAGCCCAGCAGCGCCGGGAGCTCAAGCAAAAAATGTTTGGAGATTGAGCGTTTGTTGGCGCTTGGCCCTCACAAAAAACCGCCTACTAGGGCGGTTTTTTTGTATCTTGGTGAAAAACATTTGAATATTATGAATTGGGTGTATTTAATACTTTTGATTTTTTATTGCTTGAGGTCTTACTTTCAATATCTCGCGTAAGTGTTTAATTTTGAAAGAAATTTAAATCCAACGAAGGTTCAATGAGGGTGCTAAGCCCTTGATTTCATTGAAAAAAATCAATCTAGACCCTTTGGTTGGCATCGGATTCCTGATACAGTGCAAAAAAGTGCAATTAAGTGGGAGTTGGTGCCACCGATGTGCTTTTTTCACACCAAAGGGTCTTCGTCGTGTTTCAAGGGGCTTCATCGCTGAGTCTGGATGCTAAGGGGCGGCTGTCAGTGCCGACCCGGCACCGTGACGTCTTGAGCGCCACGGCACAGGGCCAATTAACCATCACCAAGCACCCGCATGGTTGTCTGATGGTGTTTCCCCGCCCCGAGTGGGAAAAATTCCGTGAACGCATCGCCGAGTTGCCCATGTCAGCCCAATGGTGGAAGCGGATCTTTTTGGGCAATGCCATGGACGTGGAGATGGACGGCACTGGCCGCGTGCTGATCTCGCCCGAGTTGCGCCAAGCCGCCGGCATTTCCAAGGACACCATGTTGTTGGGAATGGGTAACCATTTTGAGTTGTGGGACAAAACCACTTATGACGCGCAAGAGGCGCAGGCCATGCAAGGCGAGATGCCTGACGTGTTCAAAGACTTTTCTTTCTGAACGCCATGACCGACAACGTCCTGACCCACACCACTGTGCTCTTAAACGAAGCTGTGCAGGAGTTGCTCCAGGCCTCGGCCGGAGCTGATGGCGCTTATGTGGATGCCACATTTGGCAGGGGCGGTCACTCGAGACTCATCTTGTCGCAGTTGTCAGCACAAGGGCGCTTGCTGGCTTTTGACAAGGACCTCGAGGCGATTGCCGAGGCCGGGCGAATTGAAGATGCCCGCTTTTCAATCCGACACGAGGGCTTTTCGCAGCTGGGTGACCTGCCCGCAGGCAGTGTCGATGGCGTTCTGATGGACCTGGGTATCAGCTCACCCCAGATCGACAGCCCCGAGAGGGGTTTTTCTTTTCGTTTCGAGGGCCCTCTCGACATGCGCATGGACACCACGCGCGGGCAGAGTGTGGCCGACTGGCTGGCCACTGCAGAGGTGGATCAAATCACGGAGGTGATACGTGACTATGGCGAAGAACGGTTTGCTTTTCAGATTGCAAAGGCGCTTGTGGCTCGCAGACAAGAGCGGGGCCCCATTGCAAGCACCTCCGATTTGGCCCAGCTCGTGGCTGACACGGTCAAAACCCGCGAGCCGGGCCAGAACCCAGCAACGCGGACATTTCAGGCTTTTCGGATTTTCATCAATGCCGAACTTGAAGAGCTCGAACAGGCGTTAGAGGGCAGCTTGCGGGTATTGGCGCCGGGCGCTCGCTTGGTGGTCATCAGCTTTCATTCACTCGAAGACCGCATCGTCAAGCAGTTCATGGCCAAGCACTCCAAAGAGGTGGTGGACCGGCGAGTGCCCTTTGCCGAGCCGGTCAAGATGCGCCTAAAGACGCATGGCCGAGTGCGCCCCAGCGAGGCAGAGGTGCGCGCCAACCCCCGTTCGCGCAGCGCCATCATGCGCATGGCTGAACGCACCGAGGTGCCCGCATGACCCGCGTGAGCCTGCTCTTGCTGCTGGCCACGGTGGTCAGCGCCCTGTGGTTGGTGCACAGCCACTATGAATCGCGCCGCATGTTCATGGACATGGAGTCTGCGCGCAAAGAGGCCAAACGCATCGAAGTGGACCGCGACCGCCTGGAGGTGGAGCGCCGCGCCCAGGCCACCCCTTTGCGGGTGGAGCAAATTGCCCGTCAGCAGCTGAACATGCGCACGGCTTCTCCCGCAATCACGCAGTACGTCAATGCCCAGGGTGCATCTACGGGTAATGCGTCAGTCACAGCAGCGGGGGGCGCTGAGTGAACCGCGGCCGTAGCGTTCAATTGACTTCCAGCCCTTTGCTGGCCAGCAAGACCCCGGTCTGGCGCAGCAAAATGATTGTGGCTGCAATGGCCTTGGGGTTTTTGGGCCTGGTGGGCCGTGCGGCCCATGTGCAGGTGATTGACAACGATTTTTTCCTCCGCCAAGGTGAGGTGCGTTTTGCCCGCACGCTGGAATTGCCCGCCAATCGCGGGCGCGTGCTCGACCGCAATGGTGTGTTGCTGGCCTCCAGCGTGCCGGCCCCCAGCATCTGGGCCAACCCTGAAGATGTCGAGCGCAACCCAGCCAAGTTACGCCAATTGGCCCGATTGCTGGAGTTGACGCCCGCTGAGCTGGAGCACAAGCTCAAGGACGAAGAAAAAACTTTTGTTTGGCTGCGCCGCCAGATGGACGAACCCGTTGTCAAAGAAATTCGGGCGCTGGGCATCAAGGGTGTTTACGACATCAAGGAGTACAAGCGTCTTTATCCCGAGGGCGAAGCGGCCGCACACATTGTGGGCTTCACCAATGTCGAAGACAAGGGCCAAGAGGGCGTTGAACTCATTTTTCAAAAGCAGTTGGCCGGTCAGGCCGGTTCGCGCCGCGTGATCAAGGACCGTCTGGGCCGTGTGGTCGAGGCCGTGGGTGAAACCGTGCACCCCGTCGATGGCAAGGATTTGCAGCTGAGCATTGACAGCAAGGTGCAGTTCTATGCTTACCAGACCTTGCGCGAGGCGGTCAAGGAGCACAAGGCCAAGGCGGGCAGCGTGGTGGTGATGGATGCGCAGACCGGCGAAATTCTGGCGCTGGCCAATTACCCCAGCTATTCGCCATCGCGGCGCGTCAACCTCAGCGGCGAGCAATTGCGCAACCGCGCCTTGACCGACAGTTTTGAGCCAGGCTCGACCATGAAGCCCTTCACGGTGGCCCTGGCCTTGGAGCAAGGCTTGGTCAAGCCCGAGACGATGATCCAAACCTCACCGGGGCGCATCAACATCACCGGCTCGACCATCAGCGATGTGCACACCTACGGCATGCTCAGCGTCAACGAGGTGATCCAAAAATCGAGCAACGTGGGCACCGTGAAGATCGCCATGCAGATGGAGCCTCGCGAAATGTGGGAGATGTTCACCGAGCTGGGCTTTGGTCAAAAACCCGCTTTGCCATTTCCGGGTGTGGTCAGTGGCCGTTTGCGGCCCTACAAGTCGTGGCGCCCTGTCGAGCAAGCCACCATGAGTTATGGCTATGGCGTGTCGGGCAGCTTGTTTCAAATGGCGCGTGCTTACACCGTGTTCGCGCGTGATGGCGAAATCGTGCCCGCCACCATGATGAAAGCCGATCAACAGGCCCAAGGCACGCGCGTCATCAGTGTCGCCAATGCCAAAGCCATGCGCAAGATGCTGCAAATGGCGGCTGGGCCTGGCGGCACCGGACAAAAAGCCCAGACCATCGGTTATTCCGTTGGGGGCAAGTCGGGCACGGCCCGCAAGCAAGAGGGCAAGGGCTACGCCAGCAAAAAATACCGGGGCTTTTTCGTGGGCATCGCCCCGGTCGAGCAGCCTCGCATCGTGGTGGCAGTGATGATCGATGAGCCATCCAACGGGGTCTATTACGGCGGTGCCGTGGCTGCGCCCGTGTTCAGCCAGACGGTGCAGCAAACCCTGCGACTGATGGGGGTACAGCCCGACATGGCCGTCAAGCCCCAGATCGTGGCCAAAGCGGTCGAGGAGTCGTTCTGATGCACACATGGCACAGCGCTCAGGACGCCGCAGGCTGGTTGCGTTCGCGCGTCACAGGCGAGCTGCGCACCGACAGCCGTCTGGTGCAGGCGGGGGACGGTTTCATAGCGTGGCCGGGTGCTGCCACCGATGGTCGGCGTTACCTGGCCCAAGCCTTGGCCCAAGGAGCCAGGGCTTGCCTGATGGAAGAGGCTGCGCTCGCCCCATGGCTCGACGCGCTGCAGGATCCTGACCAGGAGGCGCTGGCTTGCATGCCCGACCTCAAAGCCCAAACCGCCATGGTGGCCGATGCCTACTACGAACAACCCAGCCAGGCTTTGCAGGTCTTGGCGGTCACGGGGACCAATGGCAAAACATCGACGGCCTGGTGGTTGGCGCAGGCGCTGTCTTCTTCCGTTTTGAAGAAATCCTGCGCCCTGGTCGGCACCTTGGGGGTGGGCTGCTTGCCCGATCTGGTGAGCACCGGCATGACCACGCCCGACCCGGTGTTGCTGCAAAGTCAGTTCCGGCAGTTTGTGGGGAGTGGTGTCACGCACTGCGCCATCGAAGCCTCTTCCATCGGCTTGGCCGAACACCGCCTGGACGGCACACGCATCCGCGTGGCCGTGTTCACCAATTTCACCCAAGACCACCTGGACTACCACGGTGACATGGCCCGCTATTGGTCGGCCAAAGCCGCCTTGTTTGCATGGCCCGGTTTGCAGTCGGCCGTTATCAACACCGACGATGCGCAGGGCGCTTTGTTGGCCCGGCAGTTGCAAGGCGGCACGATCGACGTCTGGACCTGCTCGCGCCAAGGTTCGGCCCGACTGCAAGCGCGTGCATTGCCCAGTGGTCAGGGTTTGGCATTTGAGGTGATCGAAGGCCAGGCCGTACAGACCCTGCACACGGGTTTGATCGGTGACTACAACATGGACAACCTGTTGGGGGTGATCGGTAGTTTGCGTGCCTTGGGTGTTGATTTGGCGCATGCGGTGCAGGCCTGCGCACAGCTGACAGCGGTGCCTGGCCGCATGGAGCGCGTGCCCTTGGACCTGTCGGATGCTCAGGTGGATTTGACCAGCCCGCTGGTGGTTGTGGACTATGCCCACACACCCGACGCCATCACCCAAGCCCTGGCCGCGTTGCGTTCGCAGGCGACGCTGCGTGGTGGCCGCCTGTGGTGTGTGCTCGGCTGTGGTGGTGACCGCGATGCCGGTAAACGCCCCTTGATGGCTGCAGCCGCCGAAGCTGGCGCAGACCAAGTGGTGCTGACCAGCGACAACCCCCGAAACGAATCGCCCGAGGCGATTGTGGCCGCGATGGTCCAAGGCCTGAGCGACCTGCAAACGGCCCGGATTCAACTCGATCGCGCCTTGGCCATTGACGAAGCGGTGGCCCAGGCTGCCGCGCAAGACGTGGTGCTGGTGGCGGGCAAAGGCCACGAAACCGAGCAAGAGATCATGTGTGTGCGCCACCCGTTTTCAGATGTGGCGCAGGCCCGCAGGGCTTTGCAGCAACGCGCTATGCAGCGCCAGGGGATGCCTGCATGAATGCCCCAGTGTCTATGCAACTGAATTTGAATCTGGCGCTGAGCTGGCTGAGTCAAGCACGCGGCGTGAATGTGCAAGGTGTGGTGGCCGACCGGGTGCACACCGACAGCCGGAGCCTGCAAACGGGTGATCTGTTTGTGGCTTTGCGTGGCGAGCGCTTCGACGGCAACCAGTTCATCGCTCAGGCTCAGGCGC
This sequence comes from Comamonadaceae bacterium, assembly GCA_027486495.1. Classification (GTDB taxonomy): domain Bacteria; phylum Pseudomonadota; class Gammaproteobacteria; order Burkholderiales; family Burkholderiaceae_C; genus Limnohabitans_A. Next base: position 53,370 of record JAIXOZ010000146.1, read on the forward strand.
AAGGCGCCGTGGCGGTGGTCTGCGAGGCCTCTGGCGAGGCACAAGCGGCGGCGCACGGTTTGCCAGCACTGGTGGTGCCCGACGCGCGTATCGCTTTGGGTGAGCTGGCGGCGGGTTGGCGTGCCCAATTCAGTTTGCCCCTGATTGCCGTGACCGGGAGCAACGGCAAAACCACTGTGACGCAGATGATCGCGTCCATCTTGCGTGCCCATGCGGGGGAAGACGCCTTGTCCACGCAGGGCAACTTCAACAACGACATTGGCGTGCCCTTGACCTTGTTCAATTTGCGTGCTCACCACCGCATGGCTGTGGTTGAGCTGGGCATGAATCACCCAGGCGAGATCGCCTATTTGGCGCAAATGGCACGACCCACAGTGGCCCTGGTCAACAACGCGCAACGCGAGCACCAGGAGTTCATGGGCACCGTGGAAGCTGTGGCACATGAAAACGGGGCTGTGCTGCAGGCCTTGCCCCTTGAAGGTGTGGCGGTGTTCCCAGCCGATGAAGAATTCACTTCGGTGTGGCGGGATTTGTCTGGGCAGCGGGCACAGCGCTGTTTTGCCCTGGTGTCCGCCTCCGATGCCGATGTGCGGGCTGCGGTGGTGGTCTGGCAGTCAGGCGCTTGGCAGTTCACCCTCAAAACCCCAGAGGGCACCGCGCCTGTTCGTTTGCACATTGCAGGGCGACACAACGTCAAAAATGCCTTGGCTGCTTCGGCCTGCGCCTTGGCCGCCGGCGTGCCCTTGGCTGCCGTGGTGCAGGGTTTGGTGGCTTTCGAGCCGGTCAAGGGCCGCTCGCGTGCGCTGGTGCTGCAAACGGGCACAGACGAAATCACCTTGGTCGACGACACCTACAACGCGAACCCCGACTCGGTGCGCGCTGCCATCGACGTGCTGGCTGAGTTGCCTGCGCCGCGTTTGTTGGTGCTGGGCGACATGGGTGAAGTGGGTAACCAAGGACCCGAGTTCCATGGCGAGGTGGGGTTGTACGCGGCCGAGAGTGGCATCGAAGCGCTCTTCACCTTGGGTGACTTGTGCGAGCACAGCGCTCAGGCCTTTGGTTCAGCCCGCCACTTTGAAGACATGGACAGTTTGCTGGCAGCGGTCACCGCGCAGCAGGGCGAGTTCCGCAGTGTGGTGGTCAAAGGATCGCGCTTCATGAAGATGGAGCGCGTGGTTCAGGCCCTGCTATTGAACAGCGAAGACAGGAACAGTCAAAACAAAGATAAAAAAGGGGAGATGCATGCTACTTAGCCTGGCCCAATGGTTGCAAAGTTTGTCCCCGGAGTGGGGCTTTTTGCGTGTTTTCCAGTACATCACGTTCCGCGCTGTCATGGCCGCGATGACGGCCCTTTTGATCGGCCTGGCCGCAGGCCCCTGGGTCATCCGCCGCTTGACCTCGCTTAAGATCGGCCAGCCGATCCGTGGCTACGGCATGGAATCGCACCTGTCCAAAAGCGGCACCCCCACGATGGGCGGGGTGCTCATTTTGTTGTCGATCGCCATCGCCACCTTGTTGTGGTTTGACTTGTCCAACCGCTTTGTCTGGATCGTGCTGATCGTGACACTGGGTTTTGGGGCTATTGGCTGGGTCGACGACTGGCGCAAGGTGGTCAACAAAGATCCCGAGGGCATGCGCTCACGCGAAAAGTATTTCTGGCAATCGGTCATTGGATTGCTGGCCGCATTGTGTTTGGTATTCAGTATTTCCGAAAACTCCAATGCGCGCGTGTTGGACTTGTTTGTTCAGTGGGTCATGTCAGGCTTTGAAGTGAGCTTGCCTCTGAAGGCCGGATTGCAGGTGCCCTTCTTCAAAGAGATCACATATCCACTGGGTGTGCTGGGCTTTGTGTTGCTGACCTATCTGGTCATCGTGGGTTCCAGCAATGCGGTCAACCTCACGGACGGTTTGGATGGTTTGGCCATCATGCCAGTGGTCATGGTAGGTTCTGCACTCGGCGTGTTTGCCTACGTGACGGGCAGCTCGGTGTATTCCAAATACCTGTTCTTCCCGCACATCCCGGGCTCGGGTGAATTGCTGATTTTTTGCGCCGCCATGGCAGGCGCGGGTTTGGCCTTCTTGTGGTTCAACACGCACCCTGCACAAGTGTTCATGGGTGATGTGGGCGCGCTGGCGCTGGGCGCGGCGCTGGGCACCATCGCGGTCATCGTGCGTGCTGAGATCGTTTTGGCCATCATGGGCGGCATCTTTGTGGTGGAAGCCCTGTCGGTGATGGCGCAGGTGACCTACTTCAAATACACCAAGAAAAAATATGGCGAGGGCCGCCGAATCTTGAAGATGGCGCCCTTGCACCACCATTTTGAAAAGAGCGGCTGGAAGGAAACACAAGTCGTTGTGCGTTTCTGGATCATCACCATGTTGTTGTGTCTGGTCGGTTTGTCGACCCTGAAGCTGAGGTAAGCCATGCAGCTCCAAGGCCAACACGTTCTGATTCTCGGTTTAGGTGCATCGGGCTTGGCGATGGCTCGTTGGTGCGCGCAGGCCGGAGCCGACGTGACTGTGGCCGACACCCGTGACACACCACCGCAGTTGGCCGCTTTGCAAGCCGAGTGGCCTGCCGTGCGCTTTGTGCCGGGCACTTTTGTGGCCAGTCTGGTCGAAGGTACTTCGGTGCGTGCCGTGTTCCGCAGCCCTGGCTTGGCGCCTGAAGTGGTGGCCCCTGTGGTGGATGCAGCGCGCAGCATGGGCCTGTGGCAAGGCGGCGAGCTGAGCCTGTTTGCCGCTGGTTTGCAAGATTTGAAGGCATGTTTTGGCTATACACCGCAGGTGCTGGCCATCACGGGTACCAACGGCAAGACCACGGTGACATCGCTCACCGGGCAGTTGGTGGCACGCGCCGGAAAAACCGTGAAAGTGGCGGGCAACATCGGCCCCACATTGCTGGACACTTTGACCGAAGCGATCGCGCAAGCCCAAGTGCAGGTCGAGCATCAAGCTGCCGAGCGTGCCGCTGCTGAGCTAGAAAACCCAGACCAGGTCAGCGAGCCGCTATCGTTGACAAGCGCTCAAGAAACTGTCGACCCAGCGTCAACTCAGGATGAGTCCGCAAGCGAGGCGGTCAATAAAGACGATACAGACGATACAGACGAAAAGCTGGCCAGCTTGGACGACGAAAACGAAGCTCAACAGCCATCGCCCGTTCCCCCCGCTGTGCAGGACCCCATGGCACAGGCGCTGCCCCAGGTCTGGGTCTTGGAGTTGTCCAGTTTCCAGCTCGACAGCAGCGAGGGCTTTGAGCCGACGGCTGCCACGGTGCTGAACATCTCGCAAGACCACCTGGACTGGCACGGCAGCATGGCCGCCTATGCGGCTGCCAAAGCCCGTATCTTTGGTGCCCAAGCACTGATGGTGCTCAACCGAGAAGACCAGCAAGTCATGGCCATGCGACCCGAGCCTGTCCGTGTGAAATTGCAAAAACCTGTGGAGCACGCTTGCGTGCTCTTTGGTGGCGACATGCCCCAACGTCCGGGCGATTTCGGCATCGAAGTGACGCACGGTATGACCTGGCTGGTGCGCGCCTTGGAAGCCGATGAAACAAGACGTCGCCGCAAAGACGCGGCGGAGGAATTGCATATCCAGCGTTTGATGCCCGCGGACGCCTTGCGTATTCGGGGTCGCCACAACGCCGTCAATGCGCTGGCTGCACTTGCCCTGGCCAGCAGCGCTGGTTGTGCCTTGGGGCCCATGCTTTATGGCTTGCGCGAATACCGCGGCGAGCCGCACCGTGTCGAGCCAGTTGCCATCGTGCATGGAGTCGAATTTTTTGACGACAGCAAAGGCACCAACGTGGGCGCCACCGTGGCCGCCTTGCAAGGATTGGGTGTGGACCGCCGTGTGGTGGTCATTTTGGGCGGCGAAGGCAAGGGCCAGGATTTTTCGCTCTTGGCCGATCCTGTGTCGCGTTTTGTGCGCAGTGCGGTCTTGATCGGTCGAGATGCCCAGCGCATACGCGATGCGCTCAACATGACAGGTGTAACCCTGTTGGATGCGCGTGACATGCAAGATGCCGTCGTGAAAGCTGCCGCCGAGGCCAAAAGTGGCGATGCGGTGCTGATGTCGCCTGCCTGCGCAAGTTTTGACATGTTCGAGAACTATGGTCACCGGGCAAAGGTTTTTTGTCAGGCCGTGGCTGAGTTGGCGCAAGCTGCAGGTGTGTCGATGGAGGGTGGCTTGTGATGGACAGCCTGAGTAGCATCCAACGCCTACACCTAGGTTTTGCACGCGTGCTCGCGCTGGTTACCGGCCGTATGCCGGGCGGGGCATCAGCGGGGGTGCAGAGCTTGCCCGTCAACTTGGGCGACTACGGACTGAACAGCCGCTCACGCGGCAACACAGCGCACATGCAAAGTGTTGACCAGGCCTTGCTTTGGGTGGTAGGAGCATTATTGTTGTGGGGGATGGTCATGGTGTACTCGGCCTCGATTGCGATGCCGGACAATCCCAAATTTTCGCGCTATTCACATACCCACTTTTTATTTCGGCATGTGATGTCTATGGTGGTGGGTTTCATCTTGGCATTGCTGGCGTTTCAGGTCCGGATGGAAACCTGGGAAAAGATGGCAAAACCCTTGTTTATGCTGGCCTTGGTGTTGCTGGCCCTGGTGCTCGTGCCTTTCATCGGCAAGAGTGTGAATGGGGCGCGGCGCTGGATCTCATTTGGGGTGATGAATTTTCAGCCCTCTGAGTTGGCCAAAATGGCCACCATCATTTATGCCGCCGATTACATGGTTCGCAAGATGGATGTGAAAGAAAAGTTCTTCAAGGCTGTTTGGCCTATGGGGGCTGCAGTGGGTTTGGCTGGTGTCTTCTTGCTGGCAGAACCGGACATGGGGGCGTTCATCGTGATAGCCACCGTAGCCATGGGCATTTTGTTTTTGGGTGGCGTCAATGCCCGGATGTTCTTCCTGATTTTGGGGATCCTGATTCTGGCTTTTGTGGTCATGATTGCCGAATCCCCGTGGCGAAGAGAGCGGATCTTTGCGTACCTTGATCCTTTCAGTGCGGAGCACGCCTTGGGCAAAGGGTACCAACTAACCCATTCATTGATTGCCATTGGTCGAGGTGAAATTTGGGGCGTCGGGCTGGGTGGCAGCGTAGAAAAGTTGCACTGGTTGCCTGAGGCTCACACCGACTTTTTGCTGGCAGTGATCGGTGAAGAATTTGGCTTGGTGGGCGTGACGCTGGTGATCTGCCTGTTCCTGTGGCTCAGCCGCCGCATCATGGTCATTGGGCGGCAAGCCATCGCACTGGAAAAAGTATTTTCCGGTCTGGTTGCGCAAGGCGTGGGCATCTGGATCGGTTTTCAGGCCTTCATCAACATGGGCGTTAACCTGGGGGCCTTGCCCACCAAGGGCCTAACCTTGCCACTGATGAGTTACGGCGGTTCGGCCATCTTGATGAACCTGATCGCGATCGCAATCGTGCTGCGCATTGACGCCGAGAATAAACAAATGATGCGGGGAGGGCGGCCATGACGGACACACGCAAAACAGCCTTGATCATGGCGGGCGGTACAGGCGGACACATTTTTCCAGGTTTGGCTGTGGCCGAAGCCTTGCGCGAAGCCGGTTGGCGCGTGCATTGGTTGGGTGCTCCTAACAGCATGGAAAGCCAGTTGGTGCCGCTGCGTGGTTTTGCCTTCGAGCCTGTGGCTTTTGGTGGCGTGCGCGGTAAGGGCATTCAAACTCTGGCCTTGTTGCCGCTGCGCTTGTTGCGCGCTTTTTGGCAAAGCCTTCAGGTGGTGCGCCGAGTCAAGCCCAATGTGGTGCTGGGCCTAGGCGGCTACATCACTTTTCCGGGCGGCATGATGGCCAGCCTGTGGAGCAAGCCTTTGGTGCTGCACGAGCAAAACTCGGTGGCAGGCCTGGCCAACAAAGTGCTGGCGCAATTGGCCGACCGGGTGTTTACCGCATTCCCCGGTGTCTTCAAGACCGGGCAGTGGGTGGGTAACCCTCTGCGCCGCGCTTTCACTGAGCAAGCTACGCCCGCTGAACGCTTTGCTGGACGCAGTGGCCCCTTGCGAGTGCTGGTGGTGGGTGGCAGCATGGGAGCTAAAGCCCTGAACGATATCGTGCCGCAGGCCTTGGCCTTGATGCCAGAGACCAAGCGCCCGCAAGTCACCCACCAAAGTGGGGCCAAGCAAATTGAAGCGCTTCGGGCCAACTACGCAGCCGCGGGTGTGCAAGCCGAATTGACACCTTTCATAGACGACACGGCCAGCGCCTTCGCACAGGCCGATCTGGTGATCTGCCGCGCAGGTGCAAGTACCGTGACCGAATTGTCGGCGGTGGGCGTGGCGGCCTTGTTCGTGCCGTTTCCTTTTGCGGTCGACGACCACCAAACCACCAACGCACAGTTTTTGGTGGCTTCGGGAGGCGGGTGGTTAACCCCTCAGAGCGAATTGACACCACAAAACTTGGCCGAAAGGCTGTCGGATTTGAGACGTGAAAACCTGCTGGATGTGGCTCAAAAAGCCCATGCGCTGAAAAAAACAAATGCAACCCGCGAGGTTGTGATGGCTTGTGAGGAAATGGCGAGATGAAACACGCGATCCGAAAAATACATTTCATTGGCGTGGGTGGCTCGGGCATGAGCGGCATTGCTGAAGTGTTGTTGAACCTGGGCTACCAAATCTCAGGTTCAGATTTGAACGACAGCGCCACCCTGCAACGCTTGGCCGCTTTGGGCATTGAAACGCATGTGGGCCACAACCCTGGTAACGTTCAAGACGCTGATGCGGTGGTGACGTCGACCGCCGTAAAAGCTGATAACCCTGAGGTGCTGGCTGCGCGAGCACGCCACATCCCCATCGTTCCGCGTGCTGTCATGTTGGCCGAACTCATGCGCATGAAGCAAGGCATCGCGATTGCTGGAACACATGGCAAAACCACCACCACCAGTTTGGTGGCCAGCGTCTTGGCTGAGGCAGGACTGGACCCCACGTTTGTGATCGGTGGCCGCTTAAACAGCGCTGGTGCCAACGCCAAGCTGGGTACGGGCGACTACATCGTGGTCGAGGCCGACGAGTCTGATGCATCCTTCTTGAACCTGCTGCCCGTGATGGCGGTGGTGACCAACATCGATGCCGACCACATGGAAACCTATGGCCACGACCTGGGCAAACTCAAGGCGGCATTTGTGGAGTTTTTGCACCGCATGCCGTTTTACGGCACAGCCATCGTTTGCTCAGACGATCCAGGCGTTCAGTCCATTGTGGACACCATTGCCCGCCCCGTGACCACTTACGGATTGCGCGAAGGTGCGCAGGTTCGTGCGGTCGACGTGCGGGCAGAAAAAGAGCGCATGCACTTTACGGTTCAGCGGCGCAACGGCGTGACCCTGCCTGATTTGCCCATAGTGTTGAACTTGCCTGGTGAGCACAACGTGCTCAATGCCTTGGCTGCGATCGCGGTGGCCGTGGAGTTGGGTGTGGATGACGCGGCGGTGCAAAGCGCCTTGGCCCGCTTCAAGGGTGTCGGTCGGCGATTTCAGCACTATGGCGATGTGCCCACCGCCGATGGCCAGGGACAATTCACCGTCATCGATGATTACGGGCACCATCCGGTGGAAATGGCCGCCACGCTGGCTGCAGCCCGTGGGGCATTTCCAGATCGGCGATTGGTGCTGGCTTTTCAGCCGCACCGCTACAGCCGAACGCGTGATTGCTTCGAAGACTTTGTCAAAGTTATTGGCCAAGGTTGTGACAGTGTGTTGCTTTCCGAAGTCTATGCCGCGGGCGAGGCCCCCATCGTGGCTGCAGATGGTCGATCGCTGGCCCGAGCGTTGCGGGTGGCGGGCAAGGTGGAGCCGGTGTTTGTGGACCAAATCGCTGATATGCCCAAAGCCGTGATGAACAACGCGCGCGATGGCGATGTGCTCATCTGCATGGGTGCGGGCTCAATTGGTGCCACACCTGCTCAAGTGGTGGCATGGGCCACAAAAAACCAATCCAATGGGGTGGGTCCATGAACCAACAAATCATGAAGTCGGAGAAGAATAATTTGACCGATCTGGGCAAGGTAGCGGTGTTGATGGGTGGACGCTCGGCCGAGCGTGAAGTGTCATTGATGTCAGGGCAGGGTGTGCTCCAGGCCCTGTTGACCGCTGGCGTGAACGCGCAAGCATTTGATCCATCGCAACGCGATATGAGCGAACTCAAACGCGAGGGTTTCAACCGGTGCTTCATTGCATTGCATGGTCGTTACGGGGAGGACGGGACCGTGCAAGGTGCGCTGGAGTTGCTCGGAGTGCCCTATACCGGCTCGGGCGTGATGGCTTCGAGCATGGCCATGGACAAAGTGATGACCAAACGGGTTTGGCGGACCGAGGGTTTGCCCACGCCGAACCATGTGTTGCTGCATCCCTCGCAAATCGACTCGGTGTCAGCGCAAGACTTGGTCGCCACACTGGGTTTGCCGCTCATTGTGAAACCTGCACGCGAAGGATCGTCCATTGGCGTGACCAAGGTAAAGTCTGCGCAAGACTTGCGCGCCGCATTGTTGGCCGCAGCAGCTTGCGACCATGACATTTTGTGCGAACAGTGCATTGTCGGCGATGAGGTTACTTGTCCAGTGTTGGGGGCGGGGAAGGAGGCTCGCGCCTTGCCAGTGATCCGCATCGTGGCGCCAGATGGCAACTACGACTACCAGAACAAATATTTCACTGACGACACCCAATACTTGGTCCCCAGTGGTTTGTCTGCTGCCGAAGAAGGTGCTATTCAGGCGTTGGTGGTCAAGGCCTACCAAGTACTCGGCTGTAGAGGTTGGGGTCGTATCGATGTGATGATCGACCGAGCCACACGCCAACCGTATTTGCTCGAGATCAACACATCTCCCGGCATGACAAGCCATTCATTGGTACCCATGTCAGCGGCGGCGGATGGCATGGACTACCTGGCGTTGTGCGTCAATTTGTTGGTCGACGCCGAACTGGATTACAGGGAGTCTGCAGCGTGAAAAAGCCTGTGCCCTTGCCAACCGATGTTCGCCTCATGCGCATGGCCACAGCTTGGCTGGTGGTGGTGTTCGTGGTGTTGGCTTTTGCTGGCTTGGCGGGATGGTTGCTGCGGCACCCTGCCTTTGAATTGCAAGCCATCACTGTGCAAGGCGAGGTCGATCGCAATAATGCTTTCATCTTCCGAACTCAAGTGCTGCCCAAACTGAAAGGTAATTTCTTTAGTATGGATCTTGACAAGACGCGTCAAGCTTTCGAGGCCGTGCCGTGGGTCCGCATGGCAATCGTGCACCGAGATTTCCCCAACCGGATACGCACTGTGTTGTTGGAGCACCAACCCATTGCAATATGGGGCGATGAGGGGTCCAACACCATGGTCAATGAACAGGGACAAGTCTTTGAGGCCAGCCTGGAGGACAGCGATGCCGAGCGCTTGCCACGCATGAAGGGCCCTGAGCACGGGTCATTGGAAGTGGCCCGCATGTACTTGGCCTTGAATCCGAGATTTAAGGAGTCGAACATGTCCATAGAGATGATCGAGTTGACGTCACGCGGAAGTTGGCGTGTCGAAACAAATAATGGTGCATGGATCGAACTGGGCCAAGGCACAGCCACAGAGTTGACGCAAAAGCTGTCGGTGTTTTTGTCGACGTTGTCGCAGGTGACTGCGAGTTACCAGCGGACACCCGCCGCTTTGATCAGTGCCGATTTGCGGCACAAAAATGGATATGCCCTGCATTTGCAAGGTGTGACGACGGTGGAATAAGAACAAGCTTGAAGTGATCAAGGTGCGCAAATCAAACGGAAACGGTGGTTGATATGGCTAGAGAATACAAAGATCTGGTGATTGGTTTGGACATTGGAACATCCAAAGTGATGGCCGTGGTGGCCGAGGTAATGCCGGATGGCGAGCTCAAGATCGCAGGACTGGGTATTGCCCCGGGCAATGGACTCAAGCGGGGTGTGGTGGTCAATATCGACGCCACAGTGCAAAGCATTCAACAGGCCTTGAAAGAGGCCGAATTGATGGCCGATTGCAAGATCACGAGAGTCAATTGCGGCATCACGGGAAGCCATATACGCGGCATCAACTCCAGTGGCATGGTGGCCATCAAAGACAAAGAGGTTAGCCAGGCCGATTTGGCCAGGGTGATGGAGACGGCGCGTGCCATCAACATCTCCAGTGACCAGCGGCTACTGCTGGTGGCCCCTCAGGAGTTTGTGATCGACAACCAGGAAGTGAAAGAGCCCATCGGCATGAGCGGCATGCGCCTTGAAGCAAAGGTGCATATCGTGACCGGTGCCCAAAGCGCCGCTGAAAACATCATCAAGTGCGTACGTCGTTGCGGTCTCGAAGTGGACCAACTGCTGCTCAACCCCCAATCGTCGAGCTTGGCGGTCTTGTCTGCCGATGAGCGGGAGTTGGGCGTGGTCTGCGTAGACATTGGCGCGGGCACGACCGATGTGGCGATCTTTGCCAATGGTTCCATCCGGCACACGGCCGTTATTCCAATTGCCGGCGATCTGATCACCAGCGACATAGCCATGGCCTTGCGCACACCCACCAAAGACGCCGAAGACATCAAGGTCGAGAGCGGATACGCCAAGCAGTTGCTGGCCGACCCCGATGCACAAGTGGAGGTGCCGGGCTTGGGCGACCGGGGCCCCCGCATGTTGAGCCGCCAAGCGTTAGCGGGAGTGATCGAGCCGCGCATTGAGGAAATCTTCTCGCTGGTGCACCAAGTCATCCGTGAGTCGGGCTACGAAGAAGTGCTGTCCTCGGGCATTGTGCTCACCGGTGGCAGCGCTGTGATGCCAGGCATGGTCGAGTTGGGTGAAGACATCTTCCTCAAGCCCGTTCGTCGGGGCCTGCCCAAGTATTCGGGAGGTTTGGCCGACATGGTCAGCCAACCCCGTGCAGCCACCGTGATGGGTTTGCTCGAAGAGGCCCGCTTGGCTCGCCTGCGAGGCTACAAGGTCATCCAAAAAAAGAGTTCAGTGAATAACGCATTTGGCCGTTTCAAAGACTTCATTGTGGGGAACTTCTGATGAACTGGACCCACCTTTTTCAAGCCAGAAGCAGCCCACCCCTGTCAAGGCCGCTGCGATGTTGACAACACGTTCAAACGAAACCACGAAATCAGAAAACTTTCAGGCAACTGCAAACCATTTAGGAGAAGTACCATGACCATCGAAATGATCCAGACAGAGGAATTCAACCAAGGTACCCAGATCAAAGTGATCGGGGTGGGCGGCGGCGGCGGCAATGCCGTAGAGCACATGATCGAACGCCAAGTGCAAGGCGTTGAGTTCATCTGTGCCAACACCGACGCCCAAGCTTTGGCCCGCAGCGCGGCTCATCGCTTTGTGCAACTGGGTCAAACCGGTCTGGGCGCTGGAAGCAAGCCAGACAAGGGGCGTGAGGCCGCTGAAGTTGCCGAGGCAGACATCCGCTCGGCCATCGAAGGTGCGCACATGTTGTTCATCACAGCTGGCATGGGTGGAGGCACTGGCACAGGCGCCGCGCCTGTGATCGCGCGCATAGCCAAAGACATGGGCATCCTCACCGTGGGCGTGGTCACCAAGCCCTTCGACTTTGAGGGCAAACGCCGCATGTCCAATGCCGATGAAGGCATGAAAGAGCTCGAAGCCAATGTGGACTCCTTGATTGTTGTTTTGAACGAAAAGCTACTGGAGTTGCCAGGCGGCGAAGACATGACACAGGACGAAGCCTTCTCGCACGCCAACGACGTGTTGAAAAACGCTGTCGGCGGCATTGCTGAAATCATCAATGTCCCAGGTCATGTGAACGTCGACTTTGAAGATGTTCGCACGGTCATGGGAGAGCCGGGCAAAGCCATGATGGGCACAGCTGCAGCCAGCGGTCCAGACCGAGCCCGCATTGCTGCAGAGCAGGCCGTGGCTTGCCCCTTGCTCGAAGGTGTTGACCTCAAAGGTGCCCGAGGTGTGTTGGTGCTCATCAGTGCTGCCAAAGGCTCTTTGAAACTGTCTGAATCCAAGCAAGCCATGAACACCATCCGCGACTGCGCATCGGAAGACGCCCATGTCATTTATGGCACTGCTTATGACGAAAGCTTGGGGGACCAGATCCGCGTGACCGTGGTGGCCACAGGTTTGACCAAAGCAGGCGTGGTTCGCCCAGAACTGAAAGTGCTGCGCACGGGCACCGACAACGCACCTTTCATGATGGGTGGACAAGACGCGATGGTTACCCCGATGGGTGCTGCCGCCACCATGGGCAGTGGGATGAACACGCCCGCCGTTTGGCGCAGCAGTCGTACCCACGCCGCAGCGCGTGTGGACGGCATGTCCAACGCGGGCATGGACGACATCGAAATCCCAGCATTTTTGCGCAAGCAGGCTGACTGAGCCCTCCGCCCAGCGGGTGATGCGCAAACGGGCCAGACCGGCAAAAACCGGACTGGCCTTTCTTACGCCACACACCCTCTGATCGCAAAAGCGTTCGTGTTTCCTGAATGCCTTGTCAGAACAAGACAAGACAGTCAGCTTTAAAATGCAAATATGCTCGCTCAACGTACCCTCAAAACCTTGACCCAGGCCGTTGGCGTGGGCTTGCACAGCGGACAGCGGGTCGAGTTGACCCTGCGCCCGGCTGCGCCCGACACCGGCATCGTGTTCCGCCGCGTGGATCTGCCCGAGCCGGTGGACATTCCCGTTCGGGCCGAATCAGTCACTGACACGCGGTTGGCCTCCACAATCTCGGTCGGTCAGGCCAAGGTATTCACTGTCGAGCACCTGATGTCGGCCTGCGCTGGACTGGGCGTTGACAACCTGTATGTGGACATCACGGCCGAAGAAGTGCCCATTCTGGATGGTTCAGCTTCTTCATTTGTTTTTTTGTTGCAAAGCGCAGGGATTGTCGAGCAAAACGCACCCAAGCGCTTTTTGCGGGTACTCAAAACCGTGCAGGTCAGCGAAGGCGAGGGGGCCAACATGAAGTGGGCCAAGTTAGAGCCCTTTCACGGCTACAAACTCAGCTTTGAAATCGACTTTCGCCACCCCGCCGTCGATTCGACGGGCCAGCAGGTGGTGTTTGACATGTCAGAGGGCGTGTACTCGCGTGACATCGCCCGTGCCCGCACCTTCGGCTTCACCAAAGACGTGGAAATGATGCGTGCCAATGGCTTGGCACTTGGCGGCGGTCTGGACAACGCCATCGTCATGGACGACTACAAAGTGCTGAACGCCGACGGTCTGCGCTACGACGACGAATTCGTCAAACACAAAATTCTGGACGCCATGGGTGACCTGTACATCGTGGGCAAACCCCTGCTGGCCGCCTACAGCGCCTTCCGCTCGGGCCACGCCATGAACAACCAGTTGCTGCGCGCCCTGCTGGCCCAATCCGACGCTTACGAGATCGTGACGTTTGAGAAGTCCAGCCAGGCTCCCAAAGGTTTTGCCGCGCTGCAACCGGCTTGGTGAGGTTTCACGCAAGCCCGAGCTGGAGTGAAGCCCGTCAACCTGTGTCGCTGCTTGGTCAGCACGCGAGATGAGCCTGCGCTAGGATGGGCAACATGACCCTCAGTCGACAACAAATCACCTTGCTGATCATCTTGACCTTGGTCTGGGGCTTTAACTGGCCCATGCTCAAGCTGGGGGTCAACCACTATCCCCCCTTGTCTTTTCGCAGCTTGAGCATGTGGATGGGTTTGCCCTTTTTGGCGCTGGTGCTGTATGTCAAGAAGGTGTCCTTCAAAATTCCGAAAAAAGACTGGCCAGAGCTCACCATGCTGGCCATCACCAACATGCTGGTTTGGCATGTGTTGATCATCCTGGCCGTGCAGAATTTGTCCAGCGGGCGTTCTGCGATTTTGGGTTACACCATGCCGATTTTTTCGGCCCTGATTGGGGTGCTCTGGTTCGGTGCTTCGATGCGCTGGCGGGCTTGGGCAGGCGTTGGCTGTGCGGCCCTCGGTGTGGTGCTCTTGCTTTGGCATGAATTCAGTGCCATCGCAGGAAAACCGCTGGGCATTGTGCTGGGTCTGATCGCGGCAGCTTTTTGGGGCTTGGGCACGCAGCAAATTCGCCACACCCGCATGCAAGTCCCTACTTTGGCGATCGTGTTCTGGATGATCTTCATGAGCACATGGCTGATGAGCGTCCTGGCTTTTGTCTTTGAGCGCAAAGACTGGGGGCCGATTCCCAACATCACCTGGGTATCGATTTTCTATAACGCTTTTGGTGTGTTTGTATTTGCGCAGGCGGCCTGGCTTTCGTTGGCGCGAAATTTGCCGCCCCTGGCCTCCACCCTGAGTGTGATGTTCATTCCAGTGCTGGGCGTATTCAGTGGGGCCTACTTCCTCAATGAAGCTTTGCATTGGCAAGACTGGGCCGCCATCGTGCTGATCGTGTTGGCCATTGCTTCTGTGCTGTGGCCCGCCAGAACCCCCCAGCTCCAGCCCGACAAGCGGCCGATGCCTGACTGACCATGAACCAGGATCTGACCCTTTTGAATACCGCCGACTTGCAGCGGGCTTATGCGCAAGGCCTCACCAACCCCGTGGCCGTGACCCGGGCGCATCTGGCACGGATCGCGCAGCGCAACCCGGCATTGCAGGCCTTTGTGCATGTGTGCGAGGACCTGGCTTTGCAACAGGCCCAGGCCAGTGCCGAGCGTTGGTCCATGGGGCAGCCATTGGGGCCGTTAGATGGGGTGGTGATGGCCCTCAAAGACAACATCGATGTGCTGGGTATGCCGTGCACGGCAGGCACAGCGGCATACGCACGGCGCATGCCTGAACACAATGCGCCCGTTTACCAGCGCTTGCGCGATGCCGGCATGGTGTTGTTGGGCAAACTCAACATGCATGAAGCCGCCTTGGGGGCCACGACCGACAACCCCGTGTACGGCCGATGCATCAACCCCTTGCGCGAGGGGTACACACCGGGCGGCTCGAGCGGTGGCTCTGCCGCTGCCGTGGCCGATCACCTGTGCACCATTGCCATGGGCACCGACACCATGGGTTCGGTCCGAATTCCGGCAGCGTACTGCGGTGTGATGGGCATGATCCCCACGCGCACGCGCATCCCTATGGACGGCATCGTGCCCCTGAGTCCCACGCTGGATGTGGCGGGCCCTCTGGCGCGCAGTGGTGTCGACCTCGCGCAAACGATGGCCTGTCTCTTGGGTATCCGCCTGGCACCTGCTGCACAGGCCAGCGTTTGGCGCGGTTTGCGCGTGGGCATCCTGCCTCAAACGGCTGAGGTGGAAATGGCGCCTGCTGTGCACCAAGCCTGGCAGGCCACACAGCAGCGCCTGCGGGCGCATGGCGCGCAGTTGCAAACCGTGCATTTGCCCGATTGGTCCCCCGCCCGCAACCGTTTGAATGCCTTGCTCATGAGCGAATGGGAAGTCGCAGATTACTGGCTGAACGCCTTAGGCCCCGAACTGCCGGGTTTGAGTACAGGCTTGCAAAAAATGCTGCATTACGGGGCCCGCCTGGGTCCGGAAAAACGGCAAGCCAGCCAGGCTGCCATCGATGGCTTGCGTGCGCAGGCTGGGGCTTTGTTTGAAGGCATCGATGTCCTGCTGTTGCCCACCACGCCGCACGCGAGTTTCGCCCACGACGAAGCCGCACCTGCCAGCCAGGCTGACTGGGCGTGCCTGGCCAACATGCTGGGTGCGCCCGCTTTGTCCTTTCCTTGCCCGACCGAGGGGTTGCCGGTGTCGTGCCAGTTGCTGGCCGCACCCGGTCAGGACGAGCGCTTGCTCTCGCTGGCCTGTGCGCTCGACAACTTCTGGGGCTGACGCCCGGCTTGGAGGCTGCCCCACAAAGGCCCCAAGGCCTGGGCCTGAGGCAGCGCACCCACCAGGCCAATGAGTTGCTCGGCCTGCGCCACGTCCCAGCCGCTGGCTTGCAGCAACTGAGCTGCTTTGGCCCGCACTTGCTCAGGGCTCAAGGGGTTTTCAGGGTCACCTAACACGTTGACCACCTCGCTGCTGTGCTGACTGCCGTTGGCCATCTGCAGCTGCAGCTTTGCGCCAAAGCTTTGCGGATAAGCCCGGTCTTGAATTGGCCCACAAACCAAAGTCACGCGTTCGCGCAACGCGGCGCACGCTGGCTCTGCCAGGGCCGCTGGCCCTGTGGCCTCCAGCCCGAACCCGCCGCGGCGCAGGCTCCAGGCCACGCCGTGTTGCAAACTGAACTTGCCTTGCAAAGCCGTTTGTGGGTGGGGCTGGTCTGCAAACGACAGCGCCACGCCGTAGGTTTCCAGGCGAATGCTGGCGATCTGATCGGGGTCGACCCCTTGGGTATGCATCTGCAGCGCACACTCGATGGCGGGGTGCACATGCCTGCAAGCTGCCCAGGGTTTGAAGCTGACCTCGTGCACACGCCAAGCGCGCTCGGGTGGGGCTTGTAGCAATGCTTGCGCCCGGGCCGCGTCCAGGTTGCCCGCGGTGGCTTTTAACCAGCCCAGAGGGCCCTCCAGAATGGCCAAGGGGCCGGTCATGCCCGCTGCTGCCATGTCGGCGGCCACCAGGCCTGCTTGGGCGCTGTGGCCTGCCGCCATCTGCTTGGCCAAGCCGGGCTCCAAGCGGCATTGCCAGACGCCCGCAGATTGCATGCCGGCCAATGCCAGGGCGTGCTGTGTCTGTGTGGCGTCCAGTTTCAGCAAGCGGGCGCAAGCCATGGCGCTGGCAAAGACTCCGGTCGTCGCGGTGCTGTACCACTGGGCGTAATGGCTGGATCCGCTCAGCAACCCGAGCACGATGGCGGTTTCGTAGCCCACCACCACCGCATCAAGCAAGGCTTCGGGGGTGGCGTTTTCACGCTGGGCCACGGCCAGCGCAGCCGGGATGACGGTGTCGCCCGGGTGCACCACGGCTTCGCGGTGCACATCGTCCATCTCGTGGCAGCTGCCGAGGGTGCCATGCCAGCGGGCCGCTTCTGCGGCCTGCAAGCCGGGGTGACTGCACACCCAAATGGGGCCGGGCGCTTGCACCTGCGCCCATCGTTGCAACACTGAACCCAGCTCGGTGGTTTGTCCCAAATGCGCACAGCCCAGCCAGTCGATCAGGTGCAGAGCGGCTCGTTCACGGTCAGACCCATGCACAGGCCTGCGCAAAGCCGCCACCAGCCATTCGCTCCAGGGCGTGGGGCTGGCGTGCGTCATCATTGGCCCTTGAAGCGGGGCGGCCGTTTCTCATTAAAGGCCAACACGCCTTCGCGCCGATCCTCGGTGTCCACCAGCTGGTTGTAGGCCTCCACCTCAAATCGGTAAGCCGTGCGCAATTCCATCTGTCCGCCGTAGCGGATGGATTTCTTGACTTGCCGAACCGACAACGGCGCATTGCGCGCCAGGGTTTGCGCAATGCGGAGGGTTTCGCTCAGCAACTGTTCGGGTTCGATACTTTGATTGAGCAAGCCCCACGCCAGCGCCTGCTGGGCGCTGAAGGCTTGCCCTGTCATCATGAGCTCTTTGGCTCGGCGCTCGCCGATGGCGCGGGGCAGGTTTTGCGTGCCGCCCATGCCGGGCATGATGCCCAAGGTGACCTCGGGCATGGCACAGCGCGCGCTGCTGCTGGCATACATGAAATCGCAGCACAGTGCCAATTCCAGTCCGCCGCCATAAGCATGGCCGTTGATGGCAGCGATCACGGGCAGTGGCAAATCCACCAAGGCCCATGACATGCGTTCAAAAATTTCATGCTGGTGTGTCCATTGCGCGCGCGTCATGCCCTTGCGCTCTTTCAGGTCACCCCCTGCACAGAAAATTTTGGGACCTGCACCGGTCAAGACCACACAGCGCACGCCTTGCGCATCGTGGGTCAGGCGCAGCCACAGGTCCAGCAAGTCCTGACCCATGCGCGTGTTGATGGCGTTGCCCACATCTGGGCGGTTCAGGGTAACTTGCAAAACGCCATCGGCGTGGGTCTCCAACAGCAGTGTCTCTGGGGATTGCAGCAGGTCCATGGGCATCAGGGCCGTTAAATTTCAATTTGGAGCGTATTGCTGCCCACCGTCGACGTGCAGGACCGTGCCACTCAAATAGCCACACACGGGGGACGAACAATGGACAGCCAATCGGGCAATTTCGTCAGGTTCAGCCAAACGGCCGAAGGGTAATTTCTGCGTCATCTCCTGCCAGCGCGAGGCATCGTCCAGCTTGCTGGCCGCTTGCTGCCTCAGCACGCTTTCGATGCGGTCGCTGCGGGTGGGTGAGGGGTTGATGCCGAACACACGCACGCCCTTGCGCACGCTGCCCGCGCCAATGCCTTGCGTGAATGAGATCAAGGCGCCATTGGCCGCAGAGCCGCAAATGTATTCGTAGCGCGGTGCCACCCCGGCCATGCCGATGATGTTGCAAATCACACCACGGCCGCGTGATTCCATGGCCCCCAGATACAGCCGGGTGAGGTTGATGTAGCTGAACAGCTTGAGTTCCCACGCCCCGCGCCATGCCTCCTCGGCAATGTCGTGGATGCTGCCACCCGGAATGGCGCCCGCGTTGTTGACCAAGATGTCTGCGGCCGGAAACAAGTTGAACAATGCGCGGTCCGAGCCGGGCTGTGACAAATCGATTTCTGCGATGGCAGGAGCTGCTAAGCCCTCTTTGGCAAAGGCAGCCAGGGCTGCATCCAGGTTGCTGCGCTGGCGCGACACCAGAACCGGCCTCGCCCCTTCACGGGCAAAGTTCAGCGCAATGGCCAAGCCGATGCCTTTGGAGCCACCTGTGACGATGACTTGTTGTTGGTCGAGTTCGAGGTTCATGCAAAAGGCCTGCAAATGGGGCAAGTGATTGGGCTTGCCCGGGTTTCTAAATCAAGACTGCGCCAGGGGTTGCGCACACCATCAGGCGCTGGGTGCAGGCACCTGGGCGGTGTACCAGTCGGCAATCTGCCCGCCGGTCATGAAGCACACTTGGGGTGATTTCATCAGCAAGTCCAGCATGCGCTCAAAGCTGGCAAAGCGGTGCGGTACACCAATGAGGTGCGGGTGCAGGCCGATGGCCAGCACACGCGGGTGTGTGGCCGCTTCGCGCTCAAACAAGGCGAGCGTGCGTGCCAGGCGTTCGTACATGTCGTCGCTGGTGTGTTTTTCGATGGCGTAAACAATCGAGTCGTTGATTTCCAGGTTGTAGGGCATGGCCAACAAAGGGCCGTAGCGCGTTTGCATCCAGCTGGGCACATCGTCCACCACCCAGTCAAAAACGTATTCAACGCCTTGCTTTTTTAGCAATTCGGGCGTGTCGTGCGTTTCGCGCAAACCAGGGCTGAGCCAGCCTCTGGGGCGTTGGCCCGTGAATCGCTCGATCATGTCCAGGCTCATCGCGATCAACGATTCCTCGGACTCGCCTTGGTTGTGGTTCAGGCTTTTTTGGTGCACGCCATGGCCAATGAACTCCCAGTCTGCATCGTGCATGGCTTGCGCGGCTTGGGGGTACGCAGTGATGACCCCGGCGTTGAAACTGGTGGAGGCGGGCAGGCCACGGTCTTGGATGGCCCGCAGAATGCGCGGCAGACCGGCCCGCATGCCGTAGTCGGCCCAGCTGAAGTTGGGCACATCGGGCACCGTCTCTTTGCCGTGCGGCGGTGTGATGATGGTGCGCGGCATGCTCGACTCGAATTGCCAGTGCTCCACGTTCACCACCAAGTGCACCATGATGGCGCCTTGTGGCGCAGCCTTCAATGCGGGCCCATCGTTGGAGAAGCGGTAGGGAATGCGGGGGTTGGCCATGTCAGTGTCGAATGAGGTTGAGAATGTCAAGCTTGAGCGACGCAAAGGTTTCGCTGGCCGTGTCGGCCACGGTGCGTGGACGCGCCAGAGGCACAGTGATCTTGGTCTGGATGCGGCCCGGGCGGGCCGACATCACATAAACCGTGCTGGCCAAAAAAATCGCCTCGTCGATGTCGTGCGTGACAAAGATGATGGTGGGCTTGAGCTTTTGCCACACGGTGAGCAGCAGCTCTTGCATGGTCAATCGGGTTTGTGCATCGAGTGCACCAAAGGGCTCGTCCATCAGCAATACGCGCGAGCCCAGCGTCAAGATGCGGGCAATGCCCACACGCTGGCGCATGCCGCCCGACAACTGCACGGGCAAATGGTTCTTGAAATCGCTCAGGCCCACGATCTTGATCATTTCATGGGCGCGGTCTTCGTATTCGCTGCGTGCCATGCCCTGCACCTTGGGGCCGAAAATCACGTTGTCCCAGACACTCAGCCACGGGAACAAGGCGGCTTCTTGAAAGACCACACCCCGATCCGGGCCGGGTGCACGCACGCCTTGGCCGTCAACCAAAAGCTGGCCCTGGCTCGGTTGCTCGAATCCGGCGATCAGGTTGAGCAAAGTGGATTTACCGCAGCCCGAAGGCCCGAGCAAAGCCACCAGCTCACCCGGAGCCACTTGCAGGTTGATGTCTTCCAGCGCCTTGACAGGTGTGGCACCCGGGTAGGTCTTGTAGAGCTTGTCGATGGAAATGTGGGACATAGTTGTTTCAATGGCTTTGCAGCATGCGCCAGACCAAAACCTTGCTTTCGATGAAAACGATCAGGCGATCACTTAAAAAACCCATGATGCCAATCGACACCATGTCGGCCAAAACGATGTCCATGCGACCCACGTAGTAGGCGTCCCACAGCACATAGCCCAGCCCCGACTTGACCGCCACCATCTCGGAGACGATCACGGCCGTCCACGAGATACCCAGGCCAATGCGCAAGCCGGTGAAGATGGAGGGCATGGCCGCTGGCAGCACCACCCGGTACAGCAACTGCCTGCGACTGGCGCCCATCATGAGCGCGGCCCGCACCAAGTTGCGCTCGACATCGCGTGCGCCTTGCGTGGTGTTGACCACAATCGCATAAAAGCCGCCCAGAAAAATCAGGAAGATGGCCCCCATGTCGCGGATGCCGAACAGGGCAATCGAAAACGGCAACCAGGCGGTGATCGGGATCGGGCGCAGACTTTGAATGAGCGGGTCAAACAGTTGTTGAACCAGACGACTCCAACCAATCAGCAAACCCAGAGGCACGCCAATCAAAGCTGCCAAAGTAAAGCCCTGAGCGACCCGCATCGAGGAGTACTGGACGTTGGACACCCAGGAGCCCAGGTACGGGTTCAGGCCCATGCCGGGCGATCCAAAAATCCAGCCGTGCCAGCCTTCCAGAACCAGCGTGGGGGTCGGCAAAATGCCGGCCATGCCGGGCCTGCTGCCGACCACCTGCCAGATGACCAGAACCACCGCTGGCACCAACATGCCAAGCACTGTCCGACGAAGGGTATCGAGAGAAGCGTTTGCCATGGAGGTGCTGCCTGCTTACTTCTTGAGTTCAACAACCA
>JAIXOZ010000096.1 GCA_027486495.1 Comamonadaceae bacterium
AAAGACCCCCAATACAGCCGCAGTGCCAGCATCCCCCTGCCCAGCCCCACCAGCGACAGCGCCCACATCACCCAAACGGCCTGCGCCATCCTGAAACACATCTACCGCCCCGGCTACAAATACGCCAAAGCCGGCGTGATGCTGATGGACCTGCAACCAGCCACCCGCCAACAACTGACGCTGGACCTGGATGCCGACATGCCCGAAAACCGCATCCGCCTGATGCAAGCCATGGACCAGCTGAACCAGCGCTATGGACGCGGCAGCCTGGTGCTGGGCAGCGCGGGGGGCATTGGGGCCCTGCCGGTTTGGGGGATGAAGCAGGAGAGGTTGTCGTCGGGGTTTACGACGGATTGGCGGGGGTTGGTCTCGGTGCAGATGGACAGTGGGCCGCCACTGCTGCCGTGACTTGAAAGCCCGAGTCCAGTCTTAGGGGTTGTGTTCGTTGGGGGTGGTCAGCGGCCATAATGGGTCTTCTTTGTGCCACGTCATTTGTCGGGTCTCTTGAACAGACCCTTTCAACCCACTGAGGTCTGGATTTTTATCCGCTTGATCCACCAGGCCAGTGCCCCCACCATGACCACAACCTTGAATATTCTGGGCATCACCGTCCCGATTTACCTGACCATTGCCTTGGGCTATGTGTGTACGCGCATGGGGCTGTTTGCCAAAGCCGAGATGCAGGTGTTTGGACGTTTCACGCTTCAGTTGGCTTTGCCTGCCTTGCTGTTCAACGCGTTGTCGCAGCGCAGCGTGACGGAAATCTTGAATCTGAATTATTTGCTGGCTTATGCCCTGGGGTCTTTGCTGGTGATGTGCCTGGGCCTGTGGTGGGCGCGCAAGGTGCTGGGGCAGAGCCTGAGTTACAGCAGCATGATGGCCATGGGCATGTCGTGCCCGAACAGCGGCTTTGTCGGCTACCCCATCATTTTGCTGTCGATTGGCCCGGTGGCCGGGGTGGCGCTGGCGCTGAACATGGTGGTTGAAAACTTCTTGCTGCTGCCCTTGTTGTTGGCCATCGCCGACGCGCAGGGCCGACCCGGGCAGTGGAAAAGCGTGTGGCTGCAGACCGCTAAAAACGTGCTGCGCAACCCCATGATTTGGGGTGTGGTGCTTGGCTTTCTGTTTTCTTTGTCGGGCCTGCAGATGCCTTCGCCTTTGGGGCGCACCATCAATTTGTTTGCGCAGTCCAGTGCTGTGCTGGCGCTGTTTGTGATTGGCGGCTCCTTGGTGGGCTTGCAGGCGCGGGGGCTGCAGGCCACCGTGCTGCCCATTGCGCTGGGCAAGTTGGTGCTGCATCCGCTGGCCATGTGGGGGGTGTTGGTGTTTTTGTTTCCCATTGAAGACCCGGCCTTGCGCGCTGCCGCTTTGCTGACCGGGGCCATGCCCATGCTGGGCATCTTCACCATCTTGAACCAGCGCCAGGGCCATGGCACCGTGAGTGCTGCGGCCTTGTTGGTGACC
This sequence comes from Comamonadaceae bacterium, assembly GCA_027486495.1. GTDB lineage: Bacteria > Pseudomonadota > Gammaproteobacteria > Burkholderiales > Burkholderiaceae_C > Limnohabitans_A. The sequence goes on from JAIXOZ010000096.1 coordinate 1,465, forward strand.
ACGGTGCTGTCGTTTTTCACGCTCAGTGGCTTGCTGTGGCTGTTGCAGGTTCACCCTGTGTGATGGATTTGTTGCAGGCCCTTGGGGTCAGTGGCCCGGGCACCGGGGTGGGTATTGAAAATGCGTGTGTGGCCCGCTGATAGACTTGCCGCTTGAAAAATATCAGCCTCACCACCGGCCGCGCCACACACCCAGTGACCGCAGAGCCAGCCCAAGCGGGCATCCCCCACCTCAAAGACGAGCCCATTGATGTGGTGTATTTGTGGGTCGACGGCAACGATTCGAGCTGGCGGGCCAAGCGTCAAGCGGCTTTGGAACAATTGCCCCACGACACGGGCGCGGCCATGGCGCGCTACAGCAATGTAGAGGGCCGCTTTCGGGACAACCACGAGTTGCGTTACAGCCTGCGGGCACTGGAGAAGTTTTTCCCGCAGCACGGCCATGTCTACATCGTGACCGATGCGCAGGCGCCGGACTGGTTGCGCCCTTCGGACCGGCTGACGTTGGTGGACCACCGCGAACTGATGCCCGAGGCCTCCTTGCCCACCTTCGATTCGGGCCACATCGAATCCTGGATTCACCACATTCCGGGCTTGTCTGAGCGCTATTTTTATTTCAACGACGATGTGTTTTTGGGCGCACCATTGAACCCGGCCGACTGGTTCACACCCGATGGTTTTTACCTCACTTGGTCGGACGAGCCGCTCGTCACCGACGAGGCCATGCGCATGGATGCGACTTCCCTGGAGAACGCTTGTCGCTTGTCCATCGAGTGGCTGCGTGCGCAAGCGGGCGCTGCGCTGGCGGGCCAAGCCTTGCAGCCGAGCCGCCAGCAAGATCCGCTCTACCAAAGCACTTTCCGAACCTTTGCCCATTCGCCCCGGCCCATGCGGCGCTCTCTGTTGCGCGAGCTCGAGGTGGCGGCGCCCGAGTTGTTTGAGGGGGTGCGCTCGACGGTGTTTCGAAGCTGGGACAAGCCGACCATCGTGTCGGACTTTGTGCTGCGCTGGGCGCTGGCCCATGGCTTGGCGCAGATGCGCACTTACCGGCACCGCCATGTGTCCACAGGTGATGCGGATCAGCAGGCGCAGCTCGAGGGTTTGTCTGCCGAGTTCGGGTCGCTCGACTTTTTTTGCATCAACGACACCACCGATGACGCGCACGCCCAAGACCCGCGTTTGCTGCAGGTGCAGTCGGTGCTGCAAGCCATGCTGCCGCAGGCTTCGGGCTTTGAGCGGTCAGGGAGCAGTGCATCGCCTACCCATGAAGCGCTGGCGGGTCAGTCGGCCGAGATTCATCAAGGTGTGCAAGCGCCTGCGGCCCACCAAAGCGTGCTGTCAGGGGATCGCCGCAGGGCTTGAGGGCCTGACTTAGCGCAAGGACTTGGCCGTCACGCCCGACAAGGGCAGGGCCAAGGGGTCTGATTCGCTGAGCGCATCTTGTGGGCTGTGTGCCGGCATGCTTGCAGCGGCCGCAGCGTTGTGAGTTCCTGCGCGGTCTTGGGCTTTTTGCAGGGCCTGGTGTTTGGTGGCGCGACCGCGCACCCGCATGCACCAGACCCGAAAGGACCTGGCCTTGAGGTGCTCACGCATCAGGGCGATGACCTGCGCCTCGCTCAAACCAAATTGCAGGGCCATGGCTTCGAACGGCGTGTCGTCTTGCCAAGCCATGCCGATGACGGCGGACACGTCGGCGGTGCTCATGGCCCCATGCCAGTCGTTTTCGGGGTCTGCGGGCAAATCGGGTTGTGTCATGGGCCGGTTCGGTTGGGGTCTGCCGGGGCGGTCGGTGTGCTGCATCTTCAGACGTGGTCATCCCGGGCGAAGACCCGGCATTCAGTGGGCACCGCTGCCCTTTGCAAAAACCTGCAGTGTGCAATGGATCCCGGCTCAAGGCCGGGATGACACAGCGCTCAGGTGTTGGCCACCGGGCTGGGGCCTGAGCGAAACGAAGCGGCGAGGACCACGGCTTCTTTCACGTCCACACAGATGCCATCGGCGCCCAGGGTGCGGGCGTCGTGCGATTGCACGGTGAAGATGGGGCCGCCCAGCAGCACGCCGGGCTCGGGGTTGCCCGATGCGGCCTTGAGGGCGCGGATCAGGCCCGGCAAGGTTTTGAGTTGCGCTTCGGTGGCACACGAGATGCCGATCACATCAAACCACTCGTTGCTGACCGCGTGCACCAGTTCTTTTTCGGAGAGCGAGATTTCGATCACCACGTCCCAGCCTGCTTTGCGGAAAAAGTCGGACACGATGGTCATGCCCAAAAAATGCTGTGAGCCGGGGGCCGAGGCCAGCATGATGCGCTGCACATCGCCGCCCAGTTGCGGACCATTTTGGTATTCGAAACCCAGGCGGTGCGTGATCTCGTGCATGCGCACCAGGCCACAAGTGACTTCGGTGAAGTCGCACAGGTCTTGCTCCCACATCAGGCCCAATTGCCGAGCGGCCGGAGCGATCAGCTCCAGAAAAATCCGGTCGGTGGTGATGCCTTGGTGCAGCAATTCATCGATGAATTGCGTGGTCTCGGTCGCCTGACTGGATTTGCTCAGGGCCACAAACGTGGCCAGTTGTTTGGGCGAAATGGCTGGGCCCTGTGTGGTGGGGTCCGCTTCGGCCTGCGACACCCGGTGCGCCTGCACCAGTCGGGGGATGATTTGGGTCTCGATGACCTCGGTCAGGGACTTTTTGCAGTCGTCCTGAGCGTTGAAGTTGTCGGCGTTGTTGGGCTTGGCCTGAAAGGCGCTCACGCGTTGTCCCAAGGACGACATGAGGGTGAGCAAGGCGCTTGCATGTGCCTTCAACGGGTTGAAGTGCAGGCCCGGTAGATTGAGGTACATCCAGAGGTCCAAAAGTAAGTTTTGACCTTAACTCTTTCAACGTTTTCTCGCAAGGCTTTAGGCCGGGGCTTGCCTAGGGGTTATCACCCGGAAGCCTGGTGTTTGTCGGGCAATACCTGAGCAGCCCTTCACGTTCAGGCTGAACATAAAGCGTTGGATGTGCGAATGAGTTGAATTTTAAAATATAAAAAATAACAAAATTTATCTTACTTAAATGTTATTTTTTCAGGCCGTCATCAGTAAACTGGCTCGCGCCTGACAAGGGCGTTTTTCACATTCAAAACACAAGGAAATAGAACATGAAGCGATATGGAGCCGAATTTTTGGGGACCTTCTGGCTGGTGCTGGGCGGTTGCGGCAGTGCTGTTGTGGCTGCTGCATTTCCGCAGGTGGGTATTGGCCTGCATGGTGTGTCCTTGGCTTTTGGCCTGACGGTGTTGACCATGGCTTTTGCCATTGGACACATCTCGGGTTGTCACCTGAACCCGGCGGTGTCCATCGGTTTGTGGGCCGGTGGTCGTTTCCCGGCCAATCAACTCTTGCCCTACATCGTGGCGCAGGTTTTGGGTGGCGTGGTGGCTGGGGGCGTTTTGTACCTGATCGCCAGTGGCGCTGCTGGTTTTGATGTCAGCAAGGGCTTTGCTTCCAATGGCTTTGGCGCTCACTCGCCAGGGGGCTATTCGATGATGGCGGCGTTTTTGACCGAAGTGGTGATGACCATGTTCTTTTTAATCATCATCTTGGGGGCCACCGACAAACGTGCGCCTGCTGGCTTTGCGCCCATTGCCATTGGCTTGGCCCTGACGCTGATCCACTTGATCAGCATTCCCGTGACCAACACCTCGGTCAACCCAGCGCGCAGCACAGGCGTGGCTTTGTATGTGGGTGACTGGGCCGTCGCGCAGTTGTGGCTGTTCTGGCTGGCCCCGATCGTGGGTGGGGTACTGGGTGCTGGCGCTTACCGCCTGATTGCCAGCGAAGACAAATAAAAACCAGGAGCGCGGCTCCTGCTGAGATGCTTTTCAGTGGCCGATGCCACGCTCCTTGAGCAGCGCTGCAGCGATGTCCGGGCGGTCGGTCACCAGGCCGTCCACCCCCAAGTCCAGCATTTGGCCCATGCTTTGGCGGTCGTTCACGGTCCAGGCCAGCACTTTGAGGCCCAGACTTTGGGCCTCGCGCACTTTTTGAGCATCGAGCTCGCGCCAGAACGATGACCAGTGTGAGCCGCCAGCGGCCTTGATCATTTGGGGCACTGAGCCATGTTGCGCGTGCTGAAAACCTGCCGTCCAAGCCGAGGGCTGGCCCGACTTGATGCCCAGGTTGTCCAAAGCCGCCAGTTGCGCGGTGATGTAAACCGTGGGCATGCCGGGCGCGAGTTTTTGCACCGCTTGAAGGGTGCGCCAGTCGAACGACAAAATCTGCACCCGTTCGCTCATGCCGTGGTCTTTGATGTCTTGCAGCAGCAGCCGCACAAACCGCTCGGGGTCGGGCGTTTGGTCGGGCCGTTGTGGGGTGATCTTGGTTTCGATGGCGAATTTGACTTGGGTGTGGCCTTGGGTTTTGACCAGCTCAAACAGGTCTTTCAGACGGGGAATGCGCACGCCGTCCAGGCCCTTTTGCTCTGAAAATGTCTGGGCATACCGCGATGTCGGGTTGATGCGTCCGACATCGTAGCTTTGCAACTGTTCAAAGCTCAGTTGCCGGATGTCAGGGCCTTTGCTGCTCAGAAAGCGGCCTTGGGCGTCGCGGGTGATATCGGGGTTCAGTGCTGGGTCGTGGCTGATCACCAGCACGTCGTCTTGGGTGACCACCACGTCCAGCTCCAGCGTGGTCACACCCATTTGCAGCGCCAAGGCAAAGGAGGGCTGGGTGTTTTCGGCCAAGAGGCCGCGTGCACCCCGGTGGCCTTGCAGGTCGATGGTGCGTTGCGCTGGGCTGGGCAGGCTCAGAGCCATCAGCAGTGCGCACAAGGCGACTTTCAGCTGTGTCCATTTCGTTTTCATGCGAGATCCTTGAAGGTCTGGAGGGGTCGGGTGTCCATCACACCGCCCAACTTTGGCGGTGTGAATCTCTACCGGGACTTGGTCAGCACCAGGTGGCGGCTGGGTCTAAGCCAGCAGCGCTTGTTGTCAATGCTGCTGAATTTTGGGGCCATGAACCCATCACGCCTTGGTTTGAAATTGGTCGGCGTTTTTGCCTTTGAAGGGCGCGTAAAAATTTTGGATGGCGGCCATGTCGGCGTCTACATCGCCCGTGGGCGTGAACACCGGGCCCAGACCGCTGCGTCGGGTGCTGTAGTCCATGTAGGCCAGCACGATGGGGACTTGGGCTTGCTGGGCGATGTAATAAAAACCAGTTTTCCAGTAGCGCGTTTTGCTGCGTGTGCCTTCGGGTGGCACGATCAATTGCACCGGGCCTTGTGCCTGCGCCAGTGCTTGCGCAGAGGCCGTGACGAGGTTGGTCGATTGTTCGCGGTTGACCGCAATGCCGCCCAGCCAGCGCATCAGGGGGCCAAAGGGGAACTTAAAAATGCTTTGCTTGCCCATCCAAAAAGGCGTCAGGCGCAGCGCAAAGGCCACCATCAGCGTGTAGGGCAAGTCCCAGTTGCTGGTGTGTGGCGCGGCAATCAGCACGCTTTTGTGACCGGCGGGTGGCAATGCCCCTTCGACGCGCCAACCGGTTGCACGCAAAAAACCAATGGAAAACCAGCGCAGAAAGGTGTTGACGATCGGGGTGGTGAAGATGGTGCGCTGCATGGTGAAGAAGTATCGCCGAAGAGGTGTCTGTGTACTGCCGCACGCTGTGCTGATTTTTTTCGAGGCAATGCCCGGCCCTTGCGAGACACATGGCCGCATGCTTGCCACCGATAATGCCCGCCCAACCTAGAAGGAAAGCAGCATGGGCGTTGCATTGAGTGGATTGCGGGTTCTTAATTTGACCAGTGTCCTGATGGGCCCATTTGCCACGCAGCTGATGGCGGACGTGGGGGGATGTGATCAAGTTCGAGTCGCCCGCCGGGGACGCAGAGCGCGGCATGGGTCCGATGCGGAACGCGGTTATGGGCTCGATCTTTTTGCCTGTCAACCGCAACAAGCGCAGCCTGGTGTTGGACCAGAAACAGCCCGAGGGCTTGTAAGCGTTCTTCAAGCGGGTGGAGAGCGCCGATGTGGTGGTCAACAACATGCGGCCACAGGCCATGCAGCGACTGGGGATCGATGACGAGCGACTCCAGGCCATCAACCCCCGCATCATTCATGCCGGTCTGTATGCAAAAACTGGCCCCGCGTTGGGGTCAGCACAGCGCCGGGGTGTTGCGCGAGGCGGGCTTGAGCGAAGCGGACATTGACGGTCTGCACAAGCGCGGCGTGGGTCATATGACGGGTGTTTGCCCATGAATGGAAAGAACGTGAAGACTTTGTTGAAAAATGGATATCGGCATGAGCCCGCTTGATTCGTTGAACCCGTCGGCCATTCCTGCGCAAAACGAAGCGCTTCGCCTGGAGGTGCGGGCATTTTTGACCGAAGCCATGCGCGGTGTACCGGCCCATGTGAGGGCCCGTTCTTGGATGGGTTATGCCCCCGAGTTCAGCCGTGAGCTGGGCCGCCGCGGCTGGTTGGGCATCACGTTCCCGCCAGCGTATGGTGGCGCTGGCCGCAGCGCCTTTGCGCGCTACGTGCTGGTCGAGGAGTTTCTGAACTTTGGTGCGCCCGTGGGTTCGCACTGGATCGCCGATCGCCAAAGCGGGCCCTTGCTGCTCAAGTACGGCACCGAAGCGCAAAAGCTCCGTTACCTGCCCGCGATCTGCCGGGGCGAGGCCTTTTATTGCATTGGCATGAGCGAGCCCGGCGCAGGCTCGGACCTGGCCAGCGTGCGCACCCGAGCCACGCCCAATGAGGCGGGCTGGTTGCTCTATGGCCAGAAAATCTGGACCACCAACGCCCACAACTGCCACTTCATGATCGCGCTGGTGCGCACCAGTGGCGAGACGACCGACCGTCACAAGGGCTTGTCACAGGTCATCGTGGACTTGTCCTTGCCCGGGGTCAGGGTGAGGCCCATCGAGGACCAGTCGGGCGACAGCCATTTTTGCGAGGTCTTTTTCGAGAACGTGCAGCTCGGGCCGGATGCTCTGGTGGGCGACGAAGGCGGTGGCTGGGACCAAGTCACGGCCGAGCTGGCGTTCGAGCGAAGTGGCCCCGAGCGTCTTTATTCCAGCATCGCCTTGTTTGACGAATGGTTGGCTTATGTGCGCACGCCACAAGGCCGCACGCCACATGCGCAGCGCTTGGCGGGCAAGATCCTCAGCCAGCTGGCACCCTTGCGCGCCATGTCGGTGGCCATCACCGAAAAACTCACACGGGGCGAAAGCCCTGTGGTCGAGGCGGCCTTGGTCAAGGACCTGGGCACGGGTGTGGAGCAGCTGATTCCTGCGGCGATCGCCGATGATTTGTTCTCGCGCGACGCAGCCGACGTGCCCGCTGAGCTGCTCAACACCCTCCACTACATCACGCAGGTGGCGCCCAGCTACTCGCTGCGGGGCGGCACGCGCGACATATTGCGCGGCATGATCGCCCGTGGCTTGGGTCTGCGCTGAAAGGCAAACACCATGGACGATCTTTTTTCTGACGCCGTCAAGTCGCTACTGACAGACCACTGCACACCTGCGGTGGTACGTGCCATCGAGGCGGGCCAAACGCGCGCCGTTTTGTGGCAACAACTGGAAGCCTCGGGCTTTACCGATGCGCTGGTGCCCGAATCTGCGGGGGGCGCAGGGCTGTCTTTGGCCGATGTCTACCCGGTGCTGGAGTTGTGCGGCAGCTTTGCTGTGCCCGTCCCATGGGGTGAGACCCTGCTGGCACGCGGCCTGATCGCGCGGGCGGGTGTACGCGTGCCTGTGGGCAGCGTGGTGATGGGCACGGGCCGGGTGGGCCCTGATGGCCAGCTGCATGGCAACCAAGTTCGCTGCGGCAGCCAAGCCGACTGGGTGTTGCTGTCGAGCCTGGGCGAATGCCGCCTGTTGCCTGCGGCAGGGGCACAGGTCCAGGTGGCCGGGTTTTGCCTCGACGCGCAGATGAGCTGGCCGCAGTCGGCTTGGGACGCCGCCCAAGTGGTTCCCGGAACGCATGACCTCATGACACTGCAAGCGGCACTGTATGCCGCCCAACTGGCTGGGGCGCTGATGGCGGTCTTCAGCCGCACCTTGCAGTACGCCAATGACCGCCAGCAGTTCGGCAAGCCGATTGGCAAGTTTCAGGCGATTCAGCACCAGCTGAGCGTCATGTCCGAACATGCTTTTGCCGCACGCATGGCCGCCCAACTGGGTTTGCGCACCGAAGGGTCGGTGCCCGACCGATTGCGTGTGGCCATGGCCAAGGCCCGCACCAGCGAGGCGGCGCTCGAAGTCGCGGCTCTGAGCCATTCCGTTCACGGCGCGATCGGTTTCACACGCGAGTTTGACCTGCAGCTGTACACCCGCAGGCTGCACGCCTGGCGGCAAGCGGCCGGCTCAGAGTCCTACTGGCACGACGTGCTGGGTCAGGCTCTGTTGGACAGTCCCGAGCCCCTGAGCCTGGACCTGATACGCACACTCACCGATGTTGTTGTCTGACCATTTATTTCAGGAATTGCCATGAGTTCATTTCTCAAAATCACCCGTGAGGGCAGCATTGCCATCCTCACCATGAGCCAGCCCGAGACCCGCAACGCCTTGACCGGCAACACGGCGGTCGAGGAGTTTGTGCAGGCCTGTGCCGACATCACCAAGGACACCAGCATCCGCGCGGTGATCCTGACGGCCGAAGGACCGGTTTTCAGCTCGGGCGGTAACGTCAAAGACATGCTGCGCTACCAAACCCAGCAGCTGCTGCCCGATGTGATCCGCGAGGAGTACCGCAACGGCATCCAGCGCCTGCCCAAGGCGCTTTACAACTTGGATGTGCCCGTGATCGCGGCCATCAACGGCCCGGCCATTGGTGCGGGCCTTGACTTGACCTGCATGTGCGACATCCGCATCGCGTCGGACAAGGCCACCTTTGCCGAGAGTTTTGTGAAAGTGGGCATCGTGCCCGGAGACGGCGGGGCCTGGCTCTTGCCGCGAGCGGTGGGCGCTTCCAAAGCGGCCGAGATGGCCTTCACGGGCGAGGCTTTATCGGCCGAGCAGGCGCTGGCCTGTGGTTTGGTCTCGCGCGTGGTCGCGCCTGACCAATTGATGCCCGAAGCCATGTCTCTGGCCCGCAAGATTGCGGCCAACCCGGGCGCGGTGCTGCGCATGACCAAGCGTTTGTTGCGCGAAGGTGAGCGCAGTTCGTTGGAGTCATTGCTGGAGTTGTCTGCGGGCTACCAAGCCATTGCCCACATGACCACGGATCACCACGAGGCGGTGAACGCCTTCATCGAAAAGCGCCCGCCGAATTTTTCCGCCTGAGAGGGGTTCCACACCGAACGCCCGCGGGGTGGGCTTCTGCAAATTCCTGGAACGGCTTGGGATCACGTCTCGACAAGGAAGGCCCAAGTAGTCAAATCCCGCTGGGCCGTTTCAGTGCCGTTGTGCGGTCGGTGCTGAGCACATCCACCTCACGGCTTTGGCCCTCGCTTCGCACCGTGAGGGTCAAGCGGCTGCCAGCAGGCCCCAGGGCCCGAACCCGGCGGTAAAAGTCGGGCAGGTCTTGCAGCGTTTGGCCTTGCAGGGCCAGCAAGGTGTCGCCCACGGCGATGCCTGCCTGTGCTGCGGGGCTGCCAGGCGACACACGCAATACGGCCAAACCACCGCTGGGCAGGCGCTGGCTGGTGATGCCCAGCCAGGGCGTGGCCGGGCCCGTGCGTTTGCCTGTGCGCACCAAGTCGGTCAGAGGGTCTTTGAGCAGGTTCACGGGCACAAACAAATTGCCCGGCAGTGGCACTTGGTCGCCGTACACGTCTTGCACCAGCAAAGAACCGATGCCCACCAACTGGCCTTGGGCGTCAAACAGCCCCGAGCCGCTCCAGTTGTTCACGGCAGGAATCGTCATCAGGGGCGCTTCCAGCAGGTATTCCCAGCTGCCCGCGAAAACTTTTCTGGAGACCAGCTCCAGCGCGGTGAGCGCGGTCTCGTTTTGGCCCAGGGTCCAGAGTTTGCCGGGTGAGGGCAGGGTGTCCGAGTCGCCCAGTGGCACGGCCTCCAGACGCAGGGGGATCAAGGTGCGGATCAGACCCAGACCCGTGAGGTTGTCCACAGCCCGCACTTGCCCCGGAATGCGTCGGCCCAGGTGGTCGATCAGGTCCACGCTTTCAGCTTCGAGCAGCAGGTAGCCGATGGTCAGCACCAGGTCGGGACCAATGACCACCCCAGAGCCTTCGCGCCGCTGGCCCAGGGTGCGGCTGGTGCTGGCTTGCGCGTCGCTGCGGCTTTGCACGGTGACCACCGATTGCAGCACGCGCTGCAGCCGCTCGGGCGGCAAGGTGATGGGCAGGCTTTGCTTGGTTTGAAGCGAACTGTCAGACTGCGCCCCAGCCAGCGTGCAAAACAACAAGCCTGCGCAAAAAGCGGTCACGAATCGGTGATGCATGCCCATCCCCTCAAAATAGGTTGGCGCCTCATCAGCGCATGCCTATTTTGTGCTTTGCCTCTTAACCCCGTGCTCTCAAAGCCTACTGATCCGCCTTTGGACGGTTTCAAATGTTGGGGCGCAATTGCCGCTTCAGTGACGCTGGATGGGCTGTCGAGGTGTCTTCCCGGCCTTGAGCCGGGACCCATGACCGCCAAAGGGGATGGACTCCGGGTCTTCCCCCGGGGTGACAGCAGCAGGGGCTGCGCCGGCGACGCCACTTCGTCAGGCGGGAAAGCGCTCGCGCAGTTTGAGTTTGTAGAACTTGCCGGTGGAGGTGCGGGGCACGGCGTCGATGAACTCGTAGCGGTCGGGCACCTGCCACTTGGCAAAGCCGTGCTGCAGCAAGTGCGCGGCAAAGGCTTCGGGCTGCACTTGCCTGCCCGGTTTGAGCACGATGCAGGCCAGGGGCCGCTCGCTCCACTTGGGGTCGGGGATGGCGATCACGGCCGCTTCGGCCACATCGGGGTGGGCCATGAGGGCGTTTTCCAGATCGACCGAGCTGATCCATTCGCCGCCGGACTTGATCAGGTCTTTCGTGCGGTCGGTGATGCGCACAAAACCCAAGGCGTCCACACTGGCCACGTCGCCTGTGCGCAGCCAGCCGTCGGCGCTGAATTTGTCGTCGCTCACAGGCACTTGGTGGTAGCTGCCGGTGATGAAGGGACCGCGCACCTGAATCTCGCCCACATGCTGGCCGTCCCAGGGCGCGTCCTGGCCGTCTTCGCCCCGGATGCGCAATTCGGTCAGCGGCACGGGCACGCCCGCCATGGCGGCGCGGCGGTAGCGCTCGTCCATGGACGCGTCTTTCAGCTCCGACTTGGGGTAGGACACGGTGCACAAGGGCGAGGTTTCGGTCATGCCCCAGCCCTGCAAAATCCAGATGCCGTGCCGGTCAAAGGCGCGAATCAGCGCCTCGGGCACAGCCGCGCCGCCCACCAGCGAGCGCATGCCCGTGGGCAACTTCCAGCGGTCAGGCTGGGTGGTTTGTGCCGCTTCAAAGGCCTGAATCAAGCCCATCCAGATGGTGGGCACGCCCAGCGACAAAGTAGGTGGCTCGGCCGTCATCAGGTCCAGCAAATCCTCGGGGTGCAGGTGTGGGCCGGGAAACACGAGCTTGACGCCCATCATCACCGCACCATACGGAATGCCCCAGCTGTTGGCATGGAACATGGGCGTGACGGGCAAGATGACATCGCTGCCCTTGAGGCCCCAGAAATCGCCCAGGCAACCCACAAGGGTGTGCAAGAGGGTGGAGCGGTGTGAATACACCACACCCTTGGGGCGGCCCGTGGTGCCCGAGGTGTAGCACATGGACACGGCATCGTCTTCGGCATGTGGGGCGTATTGAAAGCCCTGTGTGTCGGTGCTGGCGAGCAGCTGCTCGTAGTCGGTGAAGGGCGCAGGCACGGGTGCCCCGGAAAACGGGAACACGATCACGCGCTCAAAGCGGTACAGGTGCGCAAACTGCTGGTACAGCGGCAACAACACGTCGTCGATGATCAGCACCTTGTCTTGTGCGTCGTTGGCGATCCAGGCGATCTCGTCTGGCGACAAGCGCAGATTGAGGGTGTGCATGACGCCGCCTGCGGCCGGTATGCCGAAATAACACTCCAGGTGCGCATGGTGGTTCCAGCACAGCGTGGCCACACGTTCGCCCTTTTGGAGACCCATGTTTTGCAGGGCTTGCGCCAGCTGGCGGGTGCGTTGGTAAAAAGCGCCGTAGCTGTGCCGCACCAGCGACTTGTCGGGCAGGCGCGAGACGATCTCGTTGCGGGCAAACAAAGTGCCCGCGCGTTCGAGCAAGTGGTTCAGCGACAAGGGCATCTGCATCATGGTGCTGCAGATGGGGGGCTGGGAGGCGGATGGCGATGAAGCTGCGGTCATGAAGGGCGTGGGTTGAACGGGTCTGCACAAATCATGCGTCCCTTAGTGCCCCGCTTGGGCTAGGGAAAACCCAAGGCCCGTGTCGCTTGTGTCAACTCAGTGTGGCCGATTCACTTGGGCAAATCGCGGGCACCGCTTGCGGGCCGGTACATCTTGAACAGTTGTTCCGGGCCGATGCTGAAGTAATCGGCCGGACCGCCGCCGCGCAAGATGTGCCCGGCGTTGGCGGTGTCGTAAATGCCGTTGGGGATCAGGCGCTCGTCGATGTGCACACCCACCACCTGGCCAAACACCATCCAGGTGTCCACTTTCTCGCCCTGCAGGTTTTGCATTTGCAAAATCTGGGTGCAGCGGCATTCAAAGCTGACGGGGCTTTCAGCGACGCGAGGCACACTCAGCAAGCGGGATGGGGCAGGGGTCAGCCCGGCCAGGGCAAATTCGTCCACTTCGGGGGGCACGGCTTCGCAGGTCTGGTTCATGGTTTCGGCCAGGGGGCGCGTGACCAGGTTCCAGACAAATTCGCCGTTGGCTTCGATGTTGTTCAGCGAGTCCTTGCGCCCGATGCTGGAAAAACCAATCAGTGGGGGCACGTAATTGAAGGCGTTGAAAAAACTGTACGGGGCCAGATTGAGCACACCGCTGTCGCTGCGGCTTGACACCCAGCCAATGGGGCGGGGACCCACGATGGCGTTGAAGGGGTCGTGCTTGAGGCCGTGGCCCAGATGGGGTTCGTAGAAATGCATCATGCGTAGACTTTAAGTTGAGGCCAGGTTCAAACCAGTCATGTGCATGACAAAGCGGGTGTTGACCTGTGGAGCGGGTTGGGCTGGCTTTGGGCCTGGGTGTTCGGTCAGGGGTCTAGCGCTGGAGCGTCGTCATGCCAATTGATCCACTGCAGGCCCGGTACCCGAGAAAACTCGCGCACATTGCGCGTGATGAGTGTGGCTTGATGGCGCAGGGCGGTGGCCGCTATCAAAGTGTCGTGTGGGCCGATGGGCGTGCCTGCCGCTTCCAAAGCGATGCGAATTTTGGCGGCCTGCAAGGCGCATTCATCGTCAAAGGGCAGCATGTGCAGGGGTCGAAGAAATTGGGCCAAGGCGGCCAAGCGAGGTTCGGCCGCTTCTTGGGGTAAGCGCATCAGTCCGTAGCGCAACTCGTACGCCACAATGGCCGGAACGCCAAGTGTGCCCGGTCTGACCGCTTGCATGCGAGGCACCACATGTGGGTCGCCTCTGAAGTAATAGCTGATGGTGTTGCTGTCGAGGATCAACATGGCCAGGCATCAAAAAATCAGGCGCGCTACATCGCCAGGCTGGGAGTGGGGTGCAGATTCCTGCATCGGAAAGTCTGCAAAACGTCCCGCCAGCGCCAAGCAGTCTTGCGGCCAATCGTGCGCCGCGTAAGTGCGGATGATGTCCGCCACCCACCGACTTTTGGACACCCCATTGGCTTTTGCGGCTTCATCGACCAATGCTTGCGTGGCCTCGTCCAAATACAGCGTGATTTGTGCCATGTTCGACTCCGATACGGGAAAGTGTATGTGGGAGTATATGTGTTTTACTTCTGCGTGCCAACTCAGCTTGGTCGGCCGTGCGCAAACAGGGTGCCCAAGCCGTCGATTTGGGAGGGTGACAACCCTTCATCATCGACCTGTCTTATCCCAAGTTCCAAAGGAAAGTAAAACTGCTAAATTCCAGCCACCCAACTTTTATTTGACTGTGCGACACCGAGTGAGCTCTGTGCCGACAACCCTTGGAGTCCCATGGCCTTGAACCTTCCCCGCCGCTTCGATGCCCAGTCTTTGAAAGCTTTGGCCCTGGCGGCATCTCCGAAGTCGTGCCAATGTCCATTGGGGCCCTGTTCAGGCTGGGAGAGCGTGACCGAAGACCGCTGGCCGACACCCAGCTTGACCGCCGTGGGCAGTCTTCGTGCAGACACCGCCGATGGTGACCAAGCTTCGGGCAGTGAGCCCACGTTTGAAGAATTCCACCCCCAGGGCACACGTTACGAAAGTGCCCTTGCGCCCATTGCGCCGCAATTTTTCCCTTACAACCGATGCGATGTTTTTTCTTGCAGCCGCTGCGAGCGTTTTTTGCTCAGGTACACCGAGTTTGGGGGCTACTACGTGGACCACCGGGTGCGCGCACTGAACGCAGAGTTGGTGGTCGACGCGCCGCTACCAGACGCGGCTGCTTGAACTCAGTCGGGTTTGATGCCGTTGTCGCGGACCACTTTGGCCCAGGTGTCGATCTGGCCGTCAATGAAGGTCTTGGCTTTTTCAACACTGCCGCCTGAAATCTCAATGCCCTGAGCCACCAGACGTTTGGAGACATCCGGGTTGGCCAGTGCCTTGTTCAGTTCTTCGTTCATGCGTTTGATGATGTCCGGGGGCGTTTTGGACGAGGCCAAAAGTGCCCACCAAGCGGGCGCTTCGAATCCTGCAAAGCCCGCTTCGGCAATGGTCGGCACGTCAGGAAAGTCGGCGACACGTTTGGCCGATGTGACGGCCAGCGGCCTCAAGCGCTTGCTGTCGATGTGCGGTTTGTTCAAAAAGACGGTGGCCATGGACAGGGGGATGTGCCCTGCAATGGCATCGTTCATCAAGGGGCCACCCCCTTTGAACGGGACGTGGTTGAATTCCATGCCGCCACTTTTGCCCAGCAAAGACATGGCCAAATGCGCCAGGCTGCCATTGCCAATCGAGCCATAGGCAACGTTCTTTTTGGCCTTGGCAGCGGCCACCACGTCGCCAAATGTTTTGTACTCGGTGTTGGCGTGTGTGGTCAGCATCATGGCCGAGGTGCCCACCAGCACCAGAGGGGTCAGGTCCTTTTTGCTGTCGTAGGGCATGTTGGGCATCAGGCTCTGGTTGACGCCATGCGTGTCGAACACGACTGCAAAGGTGTAGCCATCGGCGGGGGCGCTGAGCACGCTCGCCGTGCCGATCACGCCCGAGGCGCCGCCTTTGTTTTCAACCACCACGCTTTGGCCCAGTTGCTGAGACAGGGGGCCCGACAAAATGCGCGCCACTTGGTCCACCGATCCGCCCGGCGGAAACACCGCCACCAATTTGATGGGCTGTTTGCTGGGCCAGGCTTGGGCCCAAGTGCCCAGGGGCAAGCCGGCGGCCAACACCGCGCCCGCGAGGCAAACGGCGCGCTTCATCCAGGAGGCTGTCATGTTTGATTTCCTTGTTGATCAATATGGATCTGGAAAGTATCTGCGGGATGCGTGGTTTTCCCTTCAGCGTAATCCCTTAAGCCAAAAGCGCGTTTTTGCGGGTGTTGAGAGTCAAGGCCTGGTTTACCCAGCAGCTAACGGGGGGTCAGGCCCCACAGCTTGGGTTCATCACCTTGGTCAGCTCTCCCGTGATCCGTTTCCAGACAAAAGTGCCTTTGGCTGAAGTCGGGTTCATAAAAACGCACATGGGTCAGCTCGAAAAAAAACCCCTCGAGAGGGGTTTAGGCCTAAGGGCAAGAATGTTTACTTCTTGACGCAAGCTGGGTTCTTTTCGTTTTCTTTCTTGGAGCAGTCGACTTTTTTGTCGTCCATTTTGCCGCCGCCGTGCGCACCTGCGAAGGCGGGCATGGACACCAACATGAAAGCGGAAACGAGAGCGGTCATCACGAATTTCATAAAAAACACCTTAAAGGAGAGAGGTTGATAAAAAGAGCAAAAATGGTCGGTTAACGTGGGCTAACACACAGACCCATACTATCAAGCATCAAAGGCACATGAAAACAATGGACAAAACCCATCGCCACCACTCGGATGCTCTCAGATCGATGTCAGTCGCAGTCGCCACCGCGTTGTTGGGGCTCGCTGTGACCTTGTCACCCGTTGCAGCCCAAGAGCGTTATCGGCCCTCAGAGGCTACCGTGGTTTTGTCCGCGTCGGTGCATGCGGTCAGTGGACGTGAAAACTCTTTGCGAGCTTTGGACAAAGCCTGGCGGTCTCAACCTCAAAATTTGCCCTCCGCGCTGACCTATGCCAGGGCGGTTTTCACATTGGGCCTGACCGAGGGTGACTTGCGTTGGTATGGTTCGGCCAAGGCGGCTTTAACACCCTGGTGGACTGCTTCTGATTTGCCAGCGGAGGCCTATTTTTTGCGGGGCTTGGTCAAGCAAGGCTTTCACGATTTTCAGGATGGCTTGCAAGACATCAACCGTGCCATCGCCTTGGAGCCTTCACGCGCCGAGTTTTGGTCTTGGCGATTTGCTTTGCACTTGCTTTTGGCAGATATGGCTTCGGTCCAAAAGGACATTGAGGAAATAGGTCGGTTGTTTGGCGAAGAAGAAGCCAAAGTCTACCGCGCTGTTTTTCTCTACCGCACAGGCCAGCCTTTGCCAGCGGTGGAGATGCTGAGCCAGTCCATTCGCTGGGTCAACTACCAAGACGCTTCTTCGCAAGACTGGCTGGGGTTCCATTTGGGCGAGGCGCACCGCGTGGCCGGACAGCCTGCGAAAGCTTTGGCCGTTTGGGGGCAGCGCCTCAAGACCAGTCCACAGTCGCATCTGATCCGCTTGTCTTTGGCCGATCTGCTCAACCAGCAAGGCCAGTACAGCCAAGCCCTGACCACCGCCATGGCTGCCACCAGCCGTAGCAATGTCCAAAACAGCACCGCCACCATGACCGATGCGCTCTTGATGCAGGCGGTGTTGGCCAGTCGCGGCTTGAAAGACCCGAATGAGAGCCGTTTGGCCAGCCAGTTGGAAGCGCGGCTGAAGTCGCAAGCGCTGCGGCAAGAGGCCTTGATTGAGCGCCCCAAACTCATTTACCAAATTGCCTATGGGCGTGATGTGAAGGCAGGGCTGGCCTTGTCCGTCGACAATTGGCAGTTGCAAAAAGAACCACCAGACGCTTTGCTGTTTGTGCAGGCCGCGTTGGCGCTGGGCCAAGCCCGTGCTGCCGAACCCGTGGTCAGCTGGGCCGAAAAAACCGGTTACACGGATCCGCAATTGACGCCTCTGCTGGCGCAGCTCAAAGCTCACCCGAGTTGGAAAGGAGGGCGTCCATGATGTCTTTTGCCCGAAACTGGACACCTCAGCGATGGCTTTTTGCAGCTGTTTTGGCAGGGATCAACTTGCTGATTACCCCTGCGGCCCATGCGCACTCCAGCAGCAACAGTTACCTCACGCTCAGCACCTCAGGTCCGGCCTTGACACTGAGGGCCGATGTCCACATGCGCGACCTTGACTTGAATTTTGACTTGGATGCCAATCGCGATGGTCAAGTCACTTGGGGTGAAATCCAGGTTCGAAGCACCGAATTGAATGAGTGGTTGGGCCAAGGCATCGTCCTCACGGCCGCAGGCCAAAAATGCACATTGACCAGCCCTGACTTGCAAGCCAGTGAGCACGCAGATGGCACTTACCTGAGCGCCCAGTGGGTCGTCAATTGCCCAGGCCTTTCTTCTGCAGCGCAGGCGGCTGAAGCGGGTCTGGCATTGCGTTATGGCTTGATTTTTGCACAAGACAGTTTGCACCGCGGCTTGCTCAAGGTCGATTTCGGCGATGACCAAACCAGCGCTTTGCTGAGCCCGGAAAGGCCCGAGGCGCAAGTCAGTCACGCTGACGGCAGCCCGTTGAAAGTTTTCGGGCGCTATGTGATCGAGGGCGTTTGGCACATCTGGATTGGTATCGATCACATTGTTTTTTTACTCAGCCTGTTGGCTCTGGCCCCCTTGCAGTCTTCGCGCCAAAGGGTGGTGCATTGGCAAGCGGCCAAGGAGGCACGGCCCGTGGTGTTGGATGTGCTGGCGGTCGTCACGGCCTTCACTGTGGCTCACTCCATCACCTTGGGTTTGACCATCACGGGCTGGCTCACGCCCCCGGCTGATTTGGTCGAGCCTGCGATTGCCCTGTCGGTGGTACTGGCCGCGCTGAACAATTTGCTGGGTTTTAGCGCCCTCAAACGCTGGCGACTCGCCTTTGTGTTCGGTCTGGTGCACGGCTTTGGGTTTGCCAGCGTACTTCTAGACCTTGGCTTGCCCGCAAGTGCGTTGCTGGCCGCTTTGGGTGGCTTCAACATCGGTGTGGAGTTGGGGCAACTCGCCATCGTGGGGGTGTTTTTGCCTGCGGCTTGGCTGCTGCGCCACACTCGGTTTTACCGCTGGGTTGTGGTGGTGGGTGGCTCCGTGGCCATTGTGGTGTTGGGGGTGTTTTGGACACTGGAGCGCATGGGTTGGCTCTGATGGCCCAAATTTGGGCCGTTTTCTAGTTGTTTTATCTTCAAAATCATCTCGACTGGGCAGTGCCGATGTTGTGATGAAGTTTGCCCCCAATCCCCGTGCCCAAAGGTGTGGATAAGTCCTTGCACAACTGCGCCAAGCCGCATTCCGATTGACGTGGCGGCTGGTGCTTAAAAATTGGGCAGCGCAGGGCGCTTGTCATGAGCCTGGTGACGGGCACGATTGCGGCTATTCTTGTCCTTTCGTTCCCATGTCTGCACTTGTTCACCGCATGCCTGCCTCCACCATTTCCCCCGGTTTCATTGCCCTGCACAGCCACCGCTCCGAGCGGCTGGCCGACACCCTGACGGGCTGGCTGCGTGCGCACCCGCTGGATCCGCTGGAGAGCGAAGTGGTGCTGGTGCAAAGCAACGGCATGGCTGAATGGATCAAGATCGAATTGGCGCGTCAAAGCGGTGTGTGCGCTGCCACGCGGGTGGAGCTGCCTTCGCGCTTTTTGTGGCGCACCTACCGGCAGGTGCTGGGCACGCACAATGTGCCGCCCGACTCGCCGCTGGACAAACTGCCCATGACCTGGCGGCTGATGGCTTTGCTGCCCGGCTGCCTGGGTGACCCGGTGTTCCAACCCGTGGCGGGTTTTTTGCGGGGCGACGAGCCCGACCGGTTGCTGCAACTGGCCAGTCGACTGGCGGATTTGTTTGACCAGTACCAGATTTACCGCCCCGATTGGCTGCAAGACTGGGCCGCTGGACATGATGTGTTGCGCAAATCGGCTGGTTCTGTTGCGTTGGCCGACGACCAACTTTGGCAGGCCGAGTTGTGGCGGCGCGTGCTGGCCACACTCGATGACGCCCAGCGCCAGGCCACCCGCCCGGCGCTGCATGCGCGGGCGCTGGCGCATTTGCAGTCAGCCCAGCCCCTGGCCAGTGCCGTGGCGCGGCGCGTGTCGGTGTTTGGCATGAGTCACATGTCCGGTCAACTGCTGGAGATATTGGCGGCGCTGGCCGCACACAGCCAGGTGATGCTGGCCGTGCCTAACCCGTGCCAGTACCACTGGGGTGACATCATCGACGGTCGCGAATGGCTGCAGTCCGAGCGCCGTCGCCATGCCTACCGAGGTGAGGCACTGGCCGCTTTGCCGTTGGCGCAGATGCACTTGCACGCGCCCACGCTTTTGGCCGCTTGGGGGCGGCAGGGACGCGATTTCATCCGCCAGCTTGACGCCTTTGACGACCTGCAAGCGGCCAAGCAACTCACTCAGTGGCCACGTTTGGACTTTTTTGACGATGTGCCCGGCGAAGACGGCACCCGCATGTTGGCGCAGTTGCAGCGTCGCATTCGCGACCTGGAGCCGTCCAGTGGCGGGCGAGCGCCTGAGCCACTGGCAGCGGGCGATCATTCGTTGGTGTTCAAAATCGCCCACAGTCCGGTGCGCGAACTCGAGGTGCTGCACGACCAGCTGCTGCAGTGGTTCCACACGCCACCGGGCGACGGGAGTCTGTCGCCCCGCGACGTGGTGGTCATGGTGCCCGACATCGAAACCATGGCCCCTGCCATTCGCGCCGTGTTTGGCCAGTACAAGCGCGCCGATGCGCGCTTTATCCCTTATGACATTGCCGACTTGGGCGCGCAGGCTACAAGTGGGCTGATTCATGCGGTCGAGTGGTTGCTGGCCTTGCCGCAGCAGCGCAGCCGCATGAGTGAGCTGGTCGAGCTGCTTGAAGTGCCTGCCTTGGCTGCCCGCTTTGGGCTGAGCGAAGCGGGCTTGCCCACGCTCACCCGCTGGATGGCGGGCTCGGGCATCCGCTGGGGCTTGTCTGCCGAGCACCGCGCAGGCCTGGGCCTGGGCATGTGCGGTGAGGACAACTCGGCGCTCTTTGGTGTGCAGCGCATGCTCATGGGTTATGCCTGCGGGGCAGAACCAGTGAGTCCCGATTCTGTGGGTGCCGACGCCCCCGGGGCCACGCCTTACCCAGAGGTCGGCGGGCTGGATGCCGAGCTGGCCGGGTCGCTTGCGCACCTGCTGCAAGCTTTGATCGACTGGTGGCAAACCAGCACCCAAGAGGCCAGGCCCGTGCAATGGGCCGAGCGTGGCCGCGCCGTACTGGCCGCGATGTTCAAGCCGCGAGACGACAACGACCGCAACGCCCTGTCTGCCTTGGACCAAGCGTTGACCGACTGGGTGCGGGCCTGCGCTGAGGCGGGATTTGCAGAGGCCGTGCCGCTGGCTGTGGCCCGTTCGGCCTGGCTTGAAGCGCTCAAAACGCCGCGACTCGAGCAGCGCTTTCGGGCCGGGGGCGTGACCTTTTGCACGCTCATGCCGATGCGGGCGATCCCGTTCAAGGCGGTGTGCCTGCTGGGCATGAACGACGGCGACTACCCGCGCCGCAGCCCGCGAGCGGACTTTGACCTGATGGGCCTCAATGGCATGAGCCGCCCCGGCGACCGCTCGCGCCGTGACGACGACCGGCAGCTCATGCTCGAAGCTTTGCTGTCAGCGCGCCAAGTGCTTTATGTCAGCTGGAGCGGCCGCAGCGTGCGCGACAACAGCGAACAACCGCCTTCGGTGCTGGTGTCACAACTGCGCGACGAGATCGACTTGCTGTGGGGCAAGGGCACGGCCCAACGCCAGACCACCGTGCACCCGCTGCAAGCCTTCAGCCGTAACTATTTTGAAGAGGGCACTGGTTTGCAAACCTATGCCAAAGAGTGGCGTGCAGCGCAGGACACGGCGGCAATGGGAGCGGTCTTAGACCGCCAAACCCTCGCCGAAAAGCCATCGCAGTCAGAGGCCGCCTCTGTCGGTACACCGGTCGCTTGCTTGCCCCCACTGGAATCCGCGCAGGGCGTGCCCGTCATCACGCTCACCCAACTCACCCGCTTTCTGCGCAAACCCGTGGGGGCGTTTTTTCGGGAACGCCTGCAAGTGCATCTGGACGACGAGCGCAGCGAGTTGCACGACGAGGAACTCTTTGGATTGGTGGGCTTGGAGCTGTACCAGTTGATCGACCACGAGCTTCAGCATGTGCCCACTGAACTGAGTGCCGACACATTGCCTGCGCATGTGCAGCAGGTGGTGCAGCGCCTGCGCCAGGCCGGGGCCTTGCCACTGGCGGGTGTGGGAACGCTCGCTGCAGAGCATCTCAAGGCCCGCCTGCAGGCCATGCTGGGCGCAGCGCTGCGCGAACGGCAGGCTTACCCCGATGCAGCCGAACGCCTGTTGGTGGATTGGGCGCATCCCCAAGTCGCCTTGCAGGACGCGCTGGGCGATGTGCTGGTGGGCACAGTTTTCAATGAAGGCGCTCGGATGTCCTTGCACCTGCGCGCCAGCGATCTGGCCAGTTTCAAGACCCAAAAGCCGCTGGCCCACCCGGACAAGTTGATCGACATCTGGCTGCTGTCGCTGGCCGCTGCCGCCATGGACCAGCCCTTGAAGTGTGTGGTGGTGGGGCGCAATGCCGTGCTGCGCATGGCCGAGTCAGAGCCAGAGGCTGCCCGCGCCCAGTTGACCGCGCTGTTGGCCGTTTGGGCCGAGGGCATGCGTTGGCCGCTGCCGCTGCCACCCGGTGTGGCGCTGCAGTGGCTCAAAGACCCGGACAACCCCAACGCCCTGGCCGATGCCTACGAAGGCAGTGACTTCAAGCGCGCCGAAAAAGACAAAGACCCGGCGCTGGCCCGCACCTACCCCCACCTCGGTGCCTTGCTGGACACGGGCGCTTTCGAGCGCCTGGCCCAAACCGTTTACGCGCCCTTGAAGGCCTGGGCCGAGCAAGCCGAGATCGAAGCCTTGCCCGATGCGCCTCAGGACAGCGAAGAGGGAGAGCTGGCATGAGCACCGCCCACGCTCTCAATCCGCACACCTTCCCCTTGCGCGGCAGCCACCTGATCGAGGCCAGCGCTGGCACCGGCAAGACTTGGACGATTGCCGCGCTGTATGTGCGCCTGGTGCTGGGCCACGGCCAAGATGGCACCGCACCTGTGCGCCCCATGCTGCCGCAAGACGTCTTGGTGATGACCTTCACCCGCGCCGCCACCCGCGAGCTGTCTGACCGCATCCGTGCTCGATTGACCGAGGCCGCGCAGGTGTTCAGGGGCATGGCCCAAACCGACGATGACTTTTTGCAACCACTGAAGGCCGAGTACCCCGAAGGCGAGCTGCGCGAGCAAGCTGCCCACCGCCTGGCGCTGGCGGCGCAGGCCATGGACGACGCGGCTGTTTACACCATCGACGCTTGGTGCCAGCGCATGCTGCGCGAACATGCGTTCGACAGTGGCAGTCTTTTCGAAGAAAACCTGGTGGGCGACGAAGCTGCGCTGCGCCTCGAGGCGGTACAGGACTACTGGCGTCAGCAGCTCTACCCCATGGACACGACTTTGGTGGCGCAGGTGCTGGGCGTTTGGCGCGATGTGCCCGCGCTGGAGCAAGACATGCGCGCCCTGATGGCCGTGCCCTTGGCCGACGCCGAGCCAGGAACGTTGGCGCAGGTGTTTGGCGCAGCCATGGCCGAGCGCGATGCGCAACTGCAGGCACTCAAACAAGGTTGGGACGAGAAGGCCGATCACTTGCTGGGATGGATCGAGGCGCAGCTGGCAGTCAAAAAACACGGCTGGAATGGCACTTTGCTGCAGGTGGGTCGTTCTCAAAAGTGGCTTGAATCTCTGAAGTCCTGGGCTCAAAGCGATGGCGACTTCAAAGCATTGAAAGACGCGATGGGCAAAGGCTGGAAACGTTTCACGCCCGAAGGACTTTTAGAGTGCCGCAAAGATGGCGATGTGGTGGATTTGCCGCCAGAAAGCCAAACCTATGCGCAGCTGTTGGCCGGACTGGATGCCCTGCCCGATCCCACCCAAGTCGCCCGCCTGCACGCCCGCACCCATGTGCTGCAACGCATGGCCGAGCTCAAGCGGCGCAGCGGTTTGTTTGGCTTTGCCGACATGTTGCAGCGCCTGGATGTCGCGCTGGCCGACCCCGAATCGGGCGAGCGACTGGCCCAGCGCCTGCGCGAGCAGTTCCCGGTGGCGATGAT
Organism: Comamonadaceae bacterium; assembly: GCA_027486495.1. Classification (GTDB taxonomy): domain Bacteria; phylum Pseudomonadota; class Gammaproteobacteria; order Burkholderiales; family Burkholderiaceae_C; genus Limnohabitans_A. The sequence continues at coordinate 24,992 of JAIXOZ010000096.1, forward strand.
CGACGAGTTTCAGGACACCTCGCCGCTGCAGTTCCGCATCTTTGACCGCATCTACCGCACGGCCGAGAACCTGCCTGACATCGCGCTGTTGCTGATTGGCGACCCCAAACAATCGATCTATGGTTTTCGGGGCGCGGACATCCACAGCTACCTGGCCGCACGCCTCGCCACCGCAGGCCGTCACCATGTGCTGGGCACCAACTTCCGCTCCACCCAAGCGGTGGTGGCGGTGGTCAACCGCTGGTTCGATATGGCGCCGGACGCCTTTGGCTACAAACAAGGCGGTGAAGACCCGCTGCCCTTCCAGCCCGTGAGCGCGAAGGGTCGCGATGAAGTCTTCAAAACCAGCGAAGGCGACGTGAAAGCCATGACCGTGGTGCACGACGCCACTTTGCGCAGCACACGCGATGCGCAAACGCATTTGTCAGCCTTGTGCGCCGAGCAAATCGTGGCCTGGCTGAGCGACCCACAAGCGCATTTTGCGGATGCGTTAAAAGGCGACAAACCCTTGCAGCCCAAAGACATCGCCGTTCTGGTGCGTACCGGCAAAGAGGCCGCTGCCGTGCGAGAAGCGCTCCGCGTGCGTGGCGTGGCCTCGGTGTATTTGTCAGACCGCGACTCGGTGTTCGCCAGCGACGAAGCGCAAGACCTGTGCCTGTGGTTGCGCGGTGTGGCCGAGCCGCAAGACATGCGCCGCGTGCGCGCCGCATTGGGCACGCGCACGGTGGGCCTGTCGCTGGCCGAGCTGTACGACCTGGCCACGCAAGACGAATTGTTGGACACCCGCGCTGAGCAGATGCGCGAACTGCACCAGACCTGGGAAAGTCAGGGCGTGCTGGCCATGCTGCGCCAGTCGCTGCATGTGCTGAAGTTGGCCGGGCGCTGGCGCGGCCAGACGGATGGCGAACGCCGCCTGACCAATGTGTTGCACCTGGCCGAATTGCTGCAAGCGGCCAGCAGCCAGATCGATGGCGAGCAGGCCCTGATCCGCTGGCTGGCCCAGCAGATGGACGAAGCGCATTCGGGCAACACCAGCGGCGGCGAAGAGCAAACCGTGCGGCTTGAAAGCGACGAGGACCTGGTCAAGCTCATCACCATCCACGCCAGCAAGGGCTTGGAGTACCCGGTGGTGTGCCTGCCTTTTGCGCACAGCCACCGCGTGGTCACGGCCGATAAAGCCGCCGTGCTGCAGTTGGAGGGTGGCGAGGGTCAAAGGCACTGGACGCTGGACTTTGACAAAGACGACTCCAAGCTCGCTGACCACGACCGCCTGCGTGAAGACCTGCGCTTGTGGTACGTGGCGCTCACGCGGGCGCGCCATGCGCTGTGGGTGGGCTGGAGTGCGGTCAAGCGCGGCAACGGCAAAACCTGCGTGAACCATGGCAGTGCCGCAGGGCATTTGCTGGGCAGCGGTCAAGAATTAGTGGCTGCCGATTGGCTGAGCAAGCTGCAAGCCCTGCAGACGGATGGGCAAGGACAAGTCTTGTCGGTGCACATGCAAGTCGCCCCCATCCAGGTGCCGCTGACGCTGTGGCAAAAACCTGCGCACACCACCGCACTGCGCGAGGCGCTGAACTGCACCGCCCGCATCGACAAGTCGTGGACAATTGCGAGTTTTTCTCGTTTGACGCGTGACCTGTCTTCGCAAACCCTGGTGCCCTTGGTATTGCACCTGAACCCACCGCGCCCCGCTGACGACGAACCGCCTGAGGATGCGGCCATGCCCATGGTCTCGGTGGCCAGCCCCGATGCTTTGGCCCCGTGGCACCGCTTTGCCAAAGGCCCCACCGCGGGTAATTTTTTGCACGACCAGCTCGAATGGCTGGCCGCTGACGGCTTCATGGTTGACGCGACCAAGGCTGAGCGCCTGAAGTACCGCTGCGAAAACGCAGGCTACAAGGCCCAAGCCGACGACGTGCTGCAGTGGCTTACCCGTGTGGTGGATCAGCCTTTGCGCGGGCCGAACGCACCGCTGAACGCGCTGGGTGACCTGCTGCCCGAGATGGAATTTTGGTTGCCCGCCGAGCGCCTGCATGCACGCCAGGTCGATGCCCTGTGCCAGCAGCACCTGTTGCCCGGCGTGAGCCGCCCGCAACTGCCCGACGCGCAACTGCACGGCATGCTGATGGGCTTTGCCGATCTGGTGTTTGAGCAAGAAGGCCGCTACTGGGTGCTCGACTACAAATCGAATTACCTGGGGGCCGATGACGCGGCGTACACCGCACAGGCGCTGGATGCGGCCATGGTCCAACACCGTTACGAGGTGCAGGCTGCGCTGTACATGCTGGCGCTGCACCGCTTGTTGCGCGCCCGTCTAGGAAGTGCCTACGACCCGGCGCAGCAGTTGGGCGGTGCGGTGTATTTGTTTTTGCGCGGTATCGACGGGCCTGCGGGAGGCTGTTGCACTTTGCCTGCGCCTTTGGCACTGCTCGAGGGCCTTGACGCCATGCTGAACAAAGAGGTGGCGTGATGAGCTTGAAAAAAACACCACGCATGATGCCGGTGCCCGCCGCGCAAATGGACTGGCTGAGCGACCTGCCCGCCCAAGCCTTGAGCGCTGCGCAAACTGTGCAATGGCTGAACCTGTGGACTGGCCAAGGTCTGCTGCGCCACATCGACAGCGCTTTCGCGGCGCAAGTGCTGCGTCTGGACGCTGAGGCATCTGCGCCTTTGCTGGTGGCATCGGCCGTGCTCGCGCACATGGAAGGGCGCGGCCACACCTGCCTGTCCGTGGCCGAGCTGTGCCAGCCGCCCGTGGCCTTGCTGGGCTGGCCTGCGGCGATGGTGGACGGTGCGCAGGGCCTGAAGGCCTTGTGGAAGCACCTGCCCGCCTCACGGGTCGACTGGCAAGGCGCTTTGCTAGGCCACTCGTCCAGCGCTTGTGCGCGCTTGGCCGATGCCCCTGACCAAGGCCAGCCGATGGTGCTGGGCGGCTCGGCCGATGAGCCGCTTTTGTACCTGCGCCGTTATGCGGGCTACGAGCAGCGCGTGGGCCAGAGCCTGCTGCAGCGTGCCAGTGAGCCACTGACAGTGCCCGAAGCGGCGGCTCGCGAATGGCTGGACCGTTTCTTTGTGCCTAACCCCGAAGAACCCAATGCCACCGATTGGCAGAAAGTGGCCTGCGCCGTGGCGCTGCGCGCGCGGCTGTCGGTCATCACCGGTGGGCCTGGCACCGGCAAGACTTACACCGCCGCCCGTTTGCTGGCGCTGCTGCTGGCGCTGCACCCCGATGGCAGCCCGCTGCGCGTGGCACTGGCTGCGCCCACCGGCAAGGCGGCGGCGCGCCTGAAGCAGTCGATCGACGATGCCCTGACCCGTTTGCCCGTGCCTGCTGATTCAGGGTTGGACCTGGGCGCGCTGATCGCCCGCATGGGCCCGGCACGCACGCTGCATTCGCTGCTTTGCGCGCGGCCCGACACACGCCAGTTTCGCCACCACGCCGCCAACCCGCTCGATGTGGATGTGCTGATCGTGGACGAAGCCTCGATGGTGCACTTGGAAATGATGGACGCGCTGTTGCTGGCCTTGCCACCCACGGCGCGATTGGTGCTGTTGGGCGACAAAGACCAGCTCGCCTCGGTTGAAGCCGGGGCTGTGCTGGGCGACCTGTGCCAAGACGCAGCAGCGGGCCGCTACAGCGCGGCGACTGCGCTGTTTGTGCAGCACGCAGCCGGACAGACTTTGGGTGCCGAATTTGTGTTGCCCGATCCGGCCCCCGTGCTGGCCCAGCAAACCGTGATGTTGCGCGAAAGCCGCCGCTTCAAAGGCGCGATTGGCCAACTGGCGCTGGCCGTGAACCGTGGCGATGCAGCGGCGGCTCGAGCCTGCTTGGGTGGCCCAAACAACGCGGAATTTTTTGGAGCGGCCTCTGGCCGTGATGGCCCTGCTGGCGTTTTATCGCGGTCGCAGACCGCTCCCACAGGGCAAGTTTCTGCCCTGCTGGCCCTGCAGCCGAGCAGCCCCCTGGCCGTTTGCGCCCTGGCCTTGGGTGCAGCGGGCAAGCCTTCGTATGCCGATTACCTGCGCCTTGTGCAAACCGGCCCGGCAGGGCAGGGCGCTGAGGTGTCAAGCGAAACCCATGCCCAATGGGTGCGCAGCGTGCTTCAGGCGTTCGAGCGTTTTCGCATTTTGTGCGCCGTACACCAAGGCGAGTGGGGCACCACTGCGCTCAATGCCGCGGTGCAAAAGGCGCTGACCGATGCCGGTTGGCTGCAGCCGAAAGGCGAGTGGTTTGCCGGCCGCCCGGTCATGGTCACGCGCAACGACACGCAGCTGGGCGTGTTCAATGGCGACGTGGGCGTGGTCTTGCCCAGCCCAAAGGGCGTGCTCAAGGTCTGGTTTGCGGATGGCGAGCAGTTGCGCTCGGTCAGTGTCTCGCGCTTGGCGCATGCCGACACCGCCTTTGTCATGACGGTGCATAAAAGCCAGGGTTCGGAGTTCGCCCACACGGCCTTGGTCTTGCCGTCGGGCGCGGCCGATGTGCTTTCGCGCGAGCTGGTTTACACCGGCATCACGCGCGCGCGCGAGCAGTTCACCCTGATCGAGGGCCAGAGCGGTTTGCTTCATGCTGCCATGGCCCGACCCAGCGTGCGCGTGAGCGGCTTGCGCCTGTGGTGGGCTTAACTGGCGTAGCCTTCGCACGCGCCCGCATTGGGGCGGCCCCGGCATTCGCGCAGCATGCGCTTGTCGCGTTCGGACCGGCCTTCGGCCGAGCCTTTGTCGCTGGGTGGTTTGGGCGATTTGGCGGTTTTGGGCTTTTTGCCTTTGACGGGCTTTTCTGCGCCCGTGGTGGCGGTGAAAGTCTCCACACCCCATGTGTTGGTCGCTGCGATCAGCAGGCCAATGCTCAAACCTGCGCAGGCCCATGTGGAAGGCCAATGTCTGGTATTCATTCGGATCTCCCTTCAAGCTGTTGTGGTTTCGATCATAAATCGCGCGAACTTGCTTGTGCCATGTATTGATCCGAGCCTTGAGTTTCGGGGTTGATGAGCAGGCTTGACGCCGGGATGTAAGGGGATGGATGTCGATCGCTGGGGAGCGTTCAACGAACGCTGGACCTCTGGCGCCAAGCGGATGACAACGGGCTGGTGAATTGCGGATGCATCAAACCCTCAAAGCCAGTTGGTCAGCCACCGCAGCGGGTCCAGCGCCATCATTTGACTGAAGGCGTTGATGGCCAAGTGCCCTATTGACAGCCCATAAGCCACCCCCGCCAGCCCGGTGGCGGCGGACAGCACAAGCGCCACGCCGTCGCGGAACATCCAGCCCAGGCTGAGCAGGACCAGGCTCAGGCTGGGCAGCACGTTGCCCAGGGGCAGGGGCACAAAAATCACCAGGCCCATCAGGCCGATCCAAGCACCCCACCAAGCACGCGTTGCCGCATGGGAGAGCCAAGACCAGCGTGGCCGCATGCAGCGCTGGCTGCTCTCGTACAACCAGGCCAGCCCGTGCAGGCAGCGGCCACTCCAGCGTTCATTGAGCGCCAGTTGGCCCAGGCGTTGTGGCAAGTGCAGTGTCTCGCGCGCGCGCACCCAGGACCATGCCACCGCCCAAATGCCCAAGCTCATGAGGGTGCCCGCACCGGCCACGGGCAGCACACTCACCACCGCCAAAAGCATCAGCAGAACAGCCAGCGAAGATTCTCCGTGCAGGCGCAGCAAATCTTGCAGGCTCAGTGTCAAATCGGCACCACTGTCTGCTGCGCGGTGTTGTTCGGCTGCCTGGCGCAGGCGTTGGGACAGGGTCGCTTTCAAGGTGCTGCTCTCTGGGGGCGCAGTGGGTTACTCAAAGCTTCAGGCCTTTGCGCGGGGTGGACCAGCGTTGGCCCATCAGCATGTGTCCCATGACTGCTGCCACCAACAAGAGCAAGGTGCCCAGTCCCCAGCCCAGCCAAAGCAGGGGGCTGATCCAGCTCATGAGGCCTTGCGAAGAGGGCATCACATGGCTGAGCCACTGCACCAAGCCCACTGCGGCTTCTTGCAGGCTTTGGAGCCATGCCGTGTCTACCCCAAAGCCAAGCCATGCGGGCACAGGCCATTGGCCCGCCAAGGTGGCCAGCTCGCCCACCTGTCCAGTTGCAATGCTGGCCAGCAGCCACTGGCTCAGTTGTTCAGTGAGCGCGACCAGCCCGGTCCAAAAGGCTGTCAGGAGCAGAAAAACCAACCAGACGAGTGCCTTCATGCGCGCACTCCCAAGTCTTGACAGGACGGCGCAACCGGACATTGGTTTGCCAAACAGGGCGTGCAAATTTTCATGGGCTTGCTTTCTTCAGGTGGTTCAAAGTGACGTGAAGATAACGTCATTGGATCATCCGAAAAACAAGACAATGGTGGATGTATATTCTCTAAAAATCGAAGTATTTGATGGCCGTTTGCATGGTGGCTCAGACCTTGAGCGGCTAGCCCATGGCTGCAGGCGCTTCCAGTCGGTAACCCAAACCGCGCATGGTTTGAATCAAGGGGACGGCTCGGCCTTCGTCGATTTTGCTGCGCAAGCGCCGAATGTAAACATCCACCACATTGGTCAGGGGGTCTTCGTTCAGGCCCCAGACGCTGGACAAAATGCGTTCGCGGCTAAAAAGTCTGCCCGGTGCGCTCATCAAGAGTTCCAGCAGTGCCAACTCGCGAGCGGTGAGGTTCAGGGTTTCACCCGCACGGCTGGCCCGCATGCTGTCGCGGTCCAGCACGATGTCAGCCACTTGCAACTGACTGAGCCGGGTGGCCATACCCTGTGCACGGCGGCCCAAGGCCTCCAAACGGGCCAGCAGTTCTTCGAACTCGAAGGGCTTGCAAAGGTAGTCGTCCGCGCCCATGCGCAAGCCTGCCACCCTCTCTTCCAGTGCGCTCAGCGCGGTGAGCATCAGGATCGGGAAGGGCACGCCCTGGGCCCGCAGGGTTTGGCAAATGTCCAGGCCGTTCATGCCCGGCAGCATCAGGTCCAGCACCACCACGGTGGGGACATGGCCTGCGGCGGTTTGCCTTGCCGCGTCCTGCACCAGCGCCAGGCCCTCGGGGCCAGTGGCAGCCCGCTGCACCTGCAGGCCCTCGGCCTTCAGGCCGCGTTGCAAAAAATCGGCAATGCGCGGGTCATCTTCGATCAGGATGATGTTCATGGTGAGGGACTGGCTCTGAGGCGGGGTTTGTGGCGTTCAAACATGTGTGCAAATCAAGGCTGTGCAGCCGTCAGCTTTTTGAAGCTGACGCAACCACGGCCGGGGAGGGCTGCTCGGGCAACAAAGGCAGGCGCAGCTGCACGCGGGTGCCCTGGCCTGTGGCTTCGTCGACCGTGCTTTCCAGGGTCAAGCTGCCACCATGGGCCAAGGCCAAAGCCTTGGCGATGGGCAAGCCCAGGCCGCTGCCGGCTGCACGGTGCAGGCGAGCCATGCGGCCCCTGAAATGCCGATCAAACACCTGATGCAATTCTTCGGCCGGAATGCCAATACCCTGGTCGATCACCTGCAGCACCAGCGTGGGGGGTGCCTCGTCACTGCGCCACCAACGCAGGCTCACGCAGCCTGCAGGGTGGGAGTAGCGCACCGCGTTGTCCAACAGCAAGAGCAGCAGCTGGCACAGTCGCTGGGCATCGCCCATGACGTGCACGGTCTGCGCTGGCATGGCTTGCGCGTCAATCTGGATGTGCCGCTCGCCCGCCAGAGCCAACGCTTGCGCCAAGGCGTCGGCCAGGGGTTCGGAAAGGTCCACACGCTGGGGCACCATGCTCAGCGTCTCCATGTCACTGCGGGCCATGGCCAGCAAGTCGTCGATCACCGAGCCCAGTTGCCTGGAGGTGGCGACGATGCGCTGCAGCGCGTCGCGGTATTGCGCCGCGGGTCTCTGGCCGCCGCGCAAGGTGATTTCGGCTTCACCCCGGATGGCGGTGGTGGGGGTGCGCAGTTCGTGGCTGATGTCGGCCAGCAGCTGGCGGCGGCGCGTGTCGGTTTGCTGAAGTGACTGGTTGGCCTCGTGCAAGGCGCTGGTGCGCTCGCGTACCTCGCTTTCAAGCCGCTGGCGGTGCTTGGTTTCTTGTTGTTGGTGTTTCTCCAGCTCGGCGGCCATCGCATTCATGCTGCGGGCCACGTCAGAAAATTCGTCCTGATTGTCCAGTGGCACGCGGTGCTGCAGCTGCCCTTGGCGAAGCATGTGCGCCCCTTGCACCAGTTCATCGATGGGGCGGCGAAGTGCCCGAGCAAAGTAGACCGTGGCGCCCAAAGCCAGCAAGGCCAGGGACAAGGCCATGCCGATCCACAGCCAGCGTATGCGGTCCAGCGTGGCGTCAGCGGCCTGGCGTTCGCGTTGCATGGCCGCGCTTTCGCGGGTGATGCTTTGGGTGATCAGTTCACGCAAATCACGGCCCTCGGATTTTTCAAAGACCTCGCTGAGGCTGTCCCAACCCAGCCGGGCTGGCATGTCGGCGGGCAAAGTTTTGACCTGTGCCAGCGCGTGGCCCAGTGCGTGCACGTTGTGTCCCAGTACCTGCACCGCGTCCGTGCGAGCTGCATGCTCTTGGCTGTCCCGGCCGTCCAGGCCCAGCGCCGCTGCTTTTTGGGCCAGCAGGGCCAACTCACCCAGGTTTTGCTGCATATGCTGCAGCAAGTCGTCACGCTCATCCAGGTTGCCACCCGCGCCGATTTTGTGCTGGGTCACCCACGACCGCAGCCGCTGCTTGGTGGCCGACAGCTGCACAAAGCCCTGGTGAATGTCGCTGGCCAAGCGCCCGCGCACCACCTGACGCTCGGCCTCGCGCAGGGCAAACACGGCCCCGACGCCCTGCAAAATGATGCAAGCGGCCAAAACAAGCAAAACGCCACTGAGTTGTCTTCTGAACATTTTTGTATTGTCGCCGCCGTGGCGTGAGTTGGCGTTTGTGTCATCTGGGGTTAATGCCGTGTTCAGCGGTGCGTCATGCGGGCTTCAAGTCGGGTTCATGGGTGGGGCGTTCAATTCGGTCAGGCATCTGAAAACAAACAGTTTGTCTTTTTCAACTTATTAATCCTGAATGACTGGAGTCAAACCATGAAATCCTTTTCCTTGATGGCCGCCACCTTGGCGGTGTGGGGTCTGTCCGGCGCTGCCCAAGCCACCACAGTGGTCAACCAGGCCATCACCGAGGCTGAAGTGCGCAGCGCGCAAACCGCCTGGTGCAAAGCCCTGGTCGATATCAGCACCACAGGGGCCACCCAGGGTCCGGCTGCAGCCAAAGCCTTGGCTGAGAAGGTGATCGATGCCGCCTATGGCTACCAAATGGGCGCGGTTTTGTTCAAGCCCACACTGACCGTCGTGCCCCAGACTTTCCGCACCACCAGGGCGGGCGCTTTGGCCTATTTTGTGGGCGGTGATGCGAACTTCCCCAAGGACACGGGTTTTGCGCTCAAAGGCTGGACCAAATGTGAAGCCAAAAATGCCGCGGTTTTCATCGCTGGCGACTCGGCCAGCAGCATGGGCAACGTCATGATCACCGACAAAGCGGGCAAAGTGACCACCGTGGACAAGACTTGGACATACGTGAAGGACGATGCCGGACAACTGCGCATCGTGGTGCACCACTCGTCCTTGCCCTTCAGCGGCAGCTGATTGGCACCTGATCGGCGCTGCCCAGCGCCGTGATGTGGGGCTGTCCGGGTAACACTCGCGTGCCTGCAAGTTCCTACCCCGGCAAATCCCTGCCTTCGATGCCCCACACTTCACCGGGGGTGCCCTGGCTGCACTGTGCAGCCAGGGCTGAGACACCCCCCTCTGACCGGATCTGGGTTGTGCCAGCGCAGAGAGCGTGAAGCGATGGTTTCCCTCAGTGCGCCCTGCTTGCTGACGGTCTTGAGCTTCATGCTTCAGGCAGGACCTGGGCACACGCGGGCTTTGCTGCAGCCACGCAGCGGCGGGTCATGACCCACCGCTCTTTTGACTTGCCCAAAGCCTTGTTGCCCCGCGCCACGGCCAGCACCGCTTGGCGTTTGCAAGAAGGCGGCTTGGTCAGTTTGTCGTGATCCGGTGCACCGCGAGAACCGGGGAAACTGGTTGCGGCCGTCGCTTCAAAGCCCCAGCGCCTGCCAGACCCGAATGGCCGCATACGCGTCGTTGGCGGCGTAGACCAATTGCGCCTCGCTCAAGCGCGCGTTGGCCCAATTGCTGGTGGCGGCTTTTTTGGACTTGATGAAGCGCTGGTTGAACAGCACCGCCACCGCGCCTTTGACGCCCATGTCCTTGCGGTATCCACGCTCGCGAAAGATGGTGTTGAGCTCCAGGATGCCCTGCGGATCGATGCCCAGTTTGTGCACGATGCGCTTGCGGTCGTCACCCAGACCAAATCCGGCTTTGGCAATGCCGCCGCGTGCCAGCAAATCGGCGGCTACAGCGCGGCACTCGGGCTCGTGCAGCTGAAACACCCAGGCCCGCTCGGCTGTGGCCAGTTGCAAGATGTGCGGCCCGTCCGATTGCTCGCCCACCTTGAAGGTCGGTTTGGACTCGGTGTCAAAACCCCAGGCGCGGGCAGTGACCAACTGGTCGTGCGCGTCATGCGCCTGCGCTGCCGTGTTCACCAGACTGATGCGGTCCAGCCCCAGGCGCTCAAATTCGGGCAGCAGGGCGATGGCGTCTTTGTCGGGGGTCGGGAGTTGGGCATGCATTCGGTCAGTCTTTCGAGGCTTTTGGGGCCTTCTTGCTTCCAACTTTGCGCACAGCCCGCTCGGCATCGGCTTTTTTGCCTTCGGCCAGCCAGATGGCAAATTCTGCAGGTGTTTCCAGCGTCAGGCGTCCCAAAGCGGCCGAGCGGAAATCGTGGATCACGATTTCGGCGGCTTTGGTGGTGTTGACCCGGCCACCGCTTTGGATCGCGCCGCGTTGGCGGGCGATGGCTTCGAGCAGGGTTTCGTCGGTGTGGCTGGCCACGTCTTTCACCTTGTAGCGCTCGGTGATGGCTTGCGGGTAATGCGGGATCAGGTAGTTCAGCAGCTCCAGCGCCACCACTTCCTCGTCAAAAGCGTTCACGCCTATCGCGCCGCTGGCGGCCAGGTTGTAGCCGCTTTGTTCAACGATGATGCGCGGCCACAACACACCGGGCGTGTCGTACAAATAGAAATCGTCGGCCAGCGTGATGCGCTGCTCCAGCTTGGTCACGCCCGCTTCGTCGCCGGTTTTGGCGGCGCGTTTGCCCTTGAGGGTGTTGATCAAGGTGGACTTGCCCACGTTGGGGATGCCGCAAATGAGCACCCGCATGGGCTTGACCATGCCGCCCCGGTTGGGGGCCAACTGGCGGCTGGCATCGATCAAGGCCTTGGCGGGCGACACCACGCTGGTGTCCAAGCCCAGAGCGCTAACCCCAGGCAGGGCGTTGTAGTGGGCCAGCCAGGCCGTCGTTTGCGCCGGATCGGCCAGGTCTTGTTTGCTCAGGATTTTGAGGGCGGGCTTGCCTTCGATCAGGTCGGCCAGCATCGGATTGGCGCTCGAGCCCGGCAGGCGTGCGTCCAGCATCTCAATGACGACGTCAATGTCTTTGATGCGCTCCCCGATCGCCTTGCGCGTGAGGTGCATGTGTCCGGGGAACCATTGAATCGCCATAGAGAGCTGTTGAAGACCGAGTGTCAAAGATGGTGATTGTCG
>JAIXOZ010000138.1 GCA_027486495.1 Comamonadaceae bacterium
GCACGTCCAGCAAAGGTTGATGCGTTTCACGCGCCTGCTTTGAGGCCAGCGTCCAATGGGCTAAGTGGTCCGCAAAGTCGGGCACCAAGACCCGGTTGTTGTACATGCTGTCGTGCCAGGCGCCATCTTTTTTGGGCATGGGTGCGTCTCCTTTTAAATTTTCATTTCCAGACGAAGCTGGATGTTGCGCCAATTGCGGTCAGTGTTGCGGGACGTCTCTTGCTGAGCGCCCGTGTTGAAAGTGGTGGCCGTTTGATAGTCTCGCGGCAGCAGGTTGCTGACCGTCAAACGCAAAGCGGTCGCCCCCGAAAATCGCCACAAGCCATAAACGTCCAGGATGCGCTTGACGCCTTGGTAAGACAGTTGTTGCTGGCTGCGCTGCGTGTCGTAGTCGGGGTTCCAGTTGAGATTGCCACCGACTGTCAGCGGCATGCCACGAAGCCGGTAATCCGCCCCCAAGTTGGCAGTCATGCTGGGCTGCTGGTCCAGACGGTTATCGGGACCGGGTACGTCCTTAACTTTGGATCGGAAAAAGCTGGCATTGCTTCGAATGTCCACTGGCCAAGCCTTGTCCCAAGCCTGGTTCAATCGGAACTTGGCCTCCAGCTCCAGGCCTTGGGTAATGGCGTCACCCACGTTTTGGGGGCTAGACACCCAACGCTGTTCTCCGGACCATGACACGGCCTGCAAACGGGTCTGGTAACGGATCAGGTCTTGAATGTTGCGACGGAACACGTTGGCGCTCAGTACCCCACCGCCAGCCAGATAACGTTCTATCCCCAAGTCAATGCCAGTAGCCAACTCGGGCAACAAATCGGGGTTACCGACACGGTCGGGTTGAGTGGGCACGTTGTTACCTGACACGGGGTAATCGCGCGAGTACCGCAAAGGGGCCACCAGGTTGTAAAGGGTGGGGGTTTTGTAGCTGCGCGTCAGGCTCATGCGCACTTGGTCGCGCTTGGCCGGATCGGGCTTCCACAGGGCGTGGAGTAACGGCGTCCAAACCTGGCTTTTGTTGCTTTTGAACTCTTCACTGAGCTGGCCCTCGGTCAGAATGCTTTCGTAGCGAAGACCTGCATAGGCGGACCAGTTCGGGTTGATCTTGAACTCGTCTTGCGTATAGGCCGCCCATCTCGCTGTTCGGGCCTTCAAATTGCCGCTTTCGTCTCCCGCACCTGGGCTGGCCTCCTCAACTCGGCGTACGCCTTCGTGTTCAAGACCACTGACCCACTGGTGACCGTTGTCTAAAACACGGGTCCATTTGCCGTTCAGGCTGATGTTGCGGTCTGTAAAGCGCTGCTCGTCCAGTGCGTTGGATAAAAGAGCCGTCGAACTGCTCAAGAGCGTGGTTTGCGTGATTTGCTGGTCGTACTTGGCTTGACCCAAACCGAAACGAAGTTCCAGCCGGTCATCGGCAGACAAGCGCTGAGCCCACTGGCCGTTCAAACGAATGGCAGCATATCGGCTTTCGTTGTCGGTCAAGGCCGTGTCGGTGAAGACGTTTGACGAAAGCCTTCGAGCAGCAATCCGGCCATCAGCAGCGTATTCGGAGTAAATCAGAAACGGCGTCAATGTCAGTGTTTTTCCCTGCTCACCTTTCCACTGCAAACGGGCATTGGCGTGAACTCCTTGGCGACGGCCCGAGGATTGAGCTAAACGCACTTGGTCTTCACGGAAGTCAGAATCGATCTCGGTCACACTTTCGTCTGCACGCTGAGAATCCATGGCAGACAGCGTGAAGGTGCCACTCAGGGGCTGGGTCTTGAGGTTGTGCACCCAGCTGAGGGCGGTCGAACCCTCGCCATGCTCCTGGCTGCGGGTGATTTTGAGGTCGTCGGGGTTGGCTTTTTGCCCTTCGCGCAAGACGATGTTGATGGTGCCTGCGATGGCACGCGCCCCGGTCTCTGCCGTGGGGGCGCGCATGATTTCGATTTTTTCGACCTGTTCAGGCGTGAGTGAGTCGATGGAAAAGCCTGGCGGCACACGCTCACCGTCCAGCAAAATTTGGGTGTAACCCCCGCCCAAGCCGCGCATGCGGATAGCGCCGCCTCGGCCCGGAGCACCTTGCACCGTCACGCCCGGCAAACGTTTGAGCACCTCTCCCAAGGTCGAATCGCCTTGTTTTTCGATCTCTTCGCGGCCAATGACGATTTTGGAGGCCGAGGACTCACGGCGCACCTCGGTGTCGTTGTTGCGGTTGCTGCGGATCTCCACCTGGCCCAGATCAGTAGCAGCCGCAGCAGGTGCAGTTGCCGAAGGTGCACTGGGCGGCGAGCTGGCTGGGCTTTGAGCCCAAGCCCAAGCGGGCAGCAAATACAAGGCAACCCCAGCCAACAGCAGGCTGTGGGTCAGGGGATGGAGGGTGTGTGGGTGAAGTGAAGGCATCCACACATTTTGACAGCGCCCGGCTACAAATGTATGAAGGAGATGTAAAAGCCGGGATCAGTGCCAGGAGCTAAGCGGGACCTGCAGGGCAGACCCGGCATGGCCCCCGAAGAATCACTCGTCGGCTTTGAACAAAGCCGCAACCTTGCGCTTGGGCTTGATGTTGGCCGAAATGGACGAGCGCGGCGCTTTGGGGACCGCATCCCAGCTTGGCGAAACGTTGGCAGATGATGCCTCGTAAGGCTTGCTGAAGAAGGGGTCGCGGTTGACCGGTGCGGGACGAAAGCCGCCTCGGCGCTCACGCGGCGTGTCCAAGGCGTCACGCGGGTCAAACTCGTCGCGGCGACGGCCTTCATAAGCACTGCCACGGGGGCGGTCTTCCGCGCGTGTGCCCCACTTCTCGGGGGCTGGTCCAGTGGGGGCTGTGTCCAGCTGCAGGGTTTCAACGTCCAGCTTTTTCTTGATCAGCTTTTCAATATCGCCGACCAAACGGGCATCAGAGGGGCTGACCAAGGTCACAGCCAGACCCGATGCCCCGGCGCGGCCCGTGCGGCCAATGCGGTGCACATAGTCTTCGGCGTTGTAGGGCACATCGAAGTTGAACACCGCGGGCACGTCTTTGATGTCCAGGCCGCGTGCGGCCACGTCGGTACAGACCAGCAAATCGACTTCGCCTTTTTTGAAAGCTTCCAAAGCTTTCAGACGCTCGTCTTGGCTCTTGTCACCGTGCAGCGCAGCGGTTTTCAGGCCCTCGCGCTCCAGTGAGCGGGCCAAACGGCCGCAGCCGAGCTTGCTGTTGACAAAAATGAAGGCCTGCTTGATGCCTCGGTCGTCCAGCACCTTGCGGATCACGCGGCGCTTGTCGTCGTCTTGGGCGGCATAAAACCGCTGCTCGACCGTTGAAGCCGTCTCGTTGGGACGGGCCACTTCGATGGTGATGGGGTTTTGCAGGTAACTGCCCGCCAGGCGCTTGATTTCTGGCGAGAAGGTGGCCGAAAAAAGCAGCGTGGTGCGTTGCTTGGGCAGATAGCTCAGGATGCGCTGCAAGTCGGGCAAAAAACCGATGTCCAGCATGCGGTCAGCTTCGTCCAGCACCACATATTCCACCTGGTTGAGGACCGCGTTTTTGGCTTCAATGTGGTCCAGCAAACGGCCGGGTGTGGCGACCAGCACCTCAACACCTTGCTTCAGCTCCAAGGTTTGGGGCTTCATGTCCATGCCTCCAAACACCACCGCGCTGCGCAGCTGGGTGTATTTGGCGTACATCTTGATTTGCTGGGCGACCTGATCGGCCAGTTCGCGCGTGGGCAACAACACCAAGGCACGCACCGGGTGGCGCGCTGGGGAGGTGGAGGGGTTCTCGTGCTTGAGCAGCCGTTGCAGCAAAGGCAGTGAAAAAGCCGCCGTTTTACCCGTGCCGGTTTGGGCTGCGCCCATCACGTCCTGGCCCGTCAACACCACCGGAATGGCTTGGGCCTGGATAGGGGTCATGGATTCGTAGCCCATTTCGGCCACGGCTCGTGCCAGCGTGGGGGCCAGCGATAAATTTGAAAAAGAGTCGGTCATTAACTCGCTATTGTCGCATTTTGAACTGCCATTGCCAAAAATGGCAGCGCAAACCCTAAGCCAGAGCCCCAGCTCAGGGGCAAACTGGACACCAGGCCCAGGCCATCAGGCCAGGCGACTGCGCAGCGAGGGGAAAGCGGATTTTTGGGGAGTGACTTTGGCCGGAGCAACGCGCAGGGCAGCGCCAGCGTTGAGCATGTCCGAAACCAAGGCATCGGCGCGATCGTGTGCGCCCTGGCGGTTGGCTTCAAAGGCCAAACGGGTGGTTTGGGCCATCTGGGCCACAAAGTTTTGTGGGTAGTCACGCACCTGAAAACCCCTGAGGTTCATCACCTTCATAAAGGCGTTGGCCGCCTCTTCTACGGCACGCTGGTATTCCTGGCTGGCTTCTGGAGACATGGGGACCTCGGTCATGGATGTGTTTGTGAACCCTTACATAACGCATCCCTGGCTTGAAAGGAATACACAACCGGTATCAAATTGTGTGCGACTTGGCCACCAGGCCCCGCAGCACACCTTGGGCCGCCCTGTGTCCGCTGGCCAGGCAGGCCGTCAGCAGGTAACCGCCCGTGGGCGCTTCCCAATCGAGCATCTCACCCGCGCAGAACACGCCCGGGCGAGCCGAGAGCATCAAATCAGGTCCCATCGCCTCCAGCGCCACCCCACCGGCGGTGCTGATTGCCTCCGCCACGGGTCGGGGCCGTTTCAAGGGCACAGGCAGGGCCTTGATGAGCGCGGCCAGTTCATCCGGCCGCGCCAAAGTCTCAGGCGAGCACAACTCAAACAACAAACCCATCTTGGCGCCGTCCAGGCCCAGACGGCTCTTGAGGTGACTGCTCAGGCTGCGGCTGCCGCGGGGCCAAGCGACGTCTTTGAAGACCTGCTCCGGCGTTTTGTCGGGCAACAAGTCCAGCACCAAGCGGGACTGTCCAAGCTCGGCCAGATCGTCACGCAGCCAGGCAGAGGCGGCATACACCAGACTGCCTTCGACCCCGGTCTCGGTGAGCACAAATTCACCCTTGCGCTCAAAACGCGGGGGCTTTGCGGCACCCTGAGACCCGGCCTCCTTTGGAGCTGGCAACGTGAGCACCACCGACTTGAGGGGATGCCCTGAAAATTTAAGTCTAAAGTGTGTAGTCCAGCCTTGACCATCACGCCCCATCACATCAAAACCACAATTGGCGGGCTTCAAGGGGGCCACCTCGACACCCTGATCCTGCAAATGGACCTGCCAGGCCCCATCCGAACCCAGGTGCGGCCAACTGGCCCCGCCCAGCGCCAGCACCGTGGCACCGGCTTTCACTTGAAGCGGCGAGGCATCGTCCCGACGCCCAAAAACCAGCCGATCGCCTTGCCAACCCAGCCAACGGTGGCGCATATGAAACTGCACCGGCACACCGCTGGCGGGGTGGCGCAGGCGCTGCAGCCAGGCCCGCAGCAAGGGAGCGGCTTTCATCTCGGCTGGAAACACACGGCCCGATGTACCCACAAAAGTACTCACGCCCAAGCTCTGTGCCCAGTCGCGCACGCCCTGCGCATCGAGCCCTGACAGCCAATGGCTGACCTCAGACTCGCGCGGGCCAAAACGGGTTTTGAACCTGGCAGAGGGTTCGGCATGGGTGAGGTTCAAGCCGCCTTTGCCGGCCAGCAAAAATTTACGCCCCACCGAGGGCATGGCGTCAAACAAGTGCACCGACACGCCCGCTTGTGACAACACCTCGGCCGCCATCAAGCCGGCCGGGCCACCTCCCACAATGGCCACCTCCACGGAAAGCTCTGGTGCCATTTGAAAGTCGGGAGTCGGTTCTGAAAGGCTCATGTCTAGGAGATCTGGCAAGAAGGGGGGGGATGCGCGAATGCACCGAGTTTCTGTCAAAATAGAACCACTTTAGCTGCATCTCAATGTTCACAAGGAAAAGGCCATGGCCAGCGATTTGATCAAACACACCACCGACGCCACTTTCGAAGCCGACGTGCTCCAATCGAGCCAACCTGTGGTGGTGGACTTCTGGGCCGAATGGTGTGGCCCCTGCAAAATGATTGCCCCCATCTTGGACGAAGTGGCCAGCGCCTACGAAGGCAAACTGCAAATCGCCAAGATGAACGTGGACGACAACCGCGACATCCCTGCCAAGTTCGGCATTCGCGGCATTCCCACCCTCATGATCTTCAAGGACGGCCAGCTTGCGGCCACCAAAGTGGGTGCCATGAGCAAATCCCAATTGACCGCTTTCATCGACCAGCAATTGGCCTGACCTTTGCATGTCGTCTGGCTGCACCAGACGTGTCCCCTCCAACAACCGGGCCCACATGGCCCGGTTTTTTGTTTTCGGGGCTGCCCGAAAACCTGTCATAATTTCTCGCAGGCAGTCCAAACACGGTACAGCGCCAAGACTGCCGGAAGCACCAACCCCCAAACCCGGGCGGCATCCGGTCCAGAACATATCCACTCGGTTATCCGAACAACGGTCCCCAGCCGACCGATTCGCCACAGGCCCCATCCCATGCATTTGAACGAACTCAAGGCACTTCATGTGTCCGAACTCCTGAAGCAAGCCGACACGCTCGAAATCGAGAACACCGGCCGCATGCGCAAACAGGAGTTGATGTTTGCCATCATTAAAAAACGCGCCAAAGCAGGCGAACAGGTCTTTGCCGACGGCGTACTCGAAATTTTGCCCGACGGTTTTGGCTTTTTGCGCAGCCCCGACTCCAGCTACACCGCATCCACAGACGACATTTACATCAGCCCCAGCCAGGTGCGCCGCTTTAACCTGCACACCGGCGACATGATCGAAGGCGAAGTGCGCATTCCCAAAGACGGCGAGCGCTACTTTGCCCTGACCAAGCTCGACAAGGTCAACGACGACCTGCCCGAGAACAACAAACACAAGGTCATGTTCGAGAACTTGACGCCCCTGTTCCCCAAAGAGCAGATGCGTCTGGAGCGCGACATCAAGGGCGAAGAAAACATCACCGCACGCGTGATCGACATCATTGCCCCACTCGGCCGTGGCCAACGCGCCTTGATCGTGGCGCAGCCCAAGTCGGGCAAGACCGTGATGATGCAGCAGATTGCCCACGCCATCACCGCCAACTACCCCGATGTGCACCTGATGGTGTTGCTGGTGGACGAGCGCCCAGAAGAAGTGACCGAAATGCAGCGCAGCGTGCGCGGCGAAGTGATCTCGTCCACCTTTGACGAACCCGCTTCGCGCCACGTGCACGTGGCCGAGATGGTGATCGAGCGCGCCAAGCGCTTGGTGGAATTGAAAAAAGACGTCGTGATCTTGCTGGACTCGATCACTCGCCTGGCCCGCGCTTACAACAACGTGGTCCCCTCGTCGGGCAAAGTGTTGTCGGGCGGTGTGGACGCCAACGCCCTGCAGCGCCCCAAGCGCTTCTTTGGCGCGGCCCGCAATGTGGAAGAAGGCGGCAGCTTGACCATCATTGCCACCGCACTGGTGGACACTGGAAGCCGCATGGACGAAGTGATCTTTGAAGAATTCAAGGGCACCGGCAACTGCGAGATTCACCTGGAGCGCCGACTGTATGAAAAGCGCGTGTTCCCCGCCATCAACTTGAACCGCAGTGGCACCCGCCGCGAAGAGTTGCTGCTGCAGCCCGAAGTGCTGCAAAAAACCCGCATCCTGCGTCAGTTCATGTACAACATGGACGAAATCGAGGCGATGGAGATGGTCTTGAAGAGCATGAAAGCGACCAAGAACAACTCCGAGTTCTTCGACATGATGCGTCGCGGCGGCTGATACCCTATAATCGACAAGTTTTGCGGAAAGTGCTCTCAGATAGGCTGAGGAGTGGCTACCGTAGCGAAAATAAAAGGATTTCCCCATGAAAGACGGCATTCACCCCAACTACCGTGAAGTTTGCTTCCAAGACATGTCCAATGGCTTCAAGTTCGTGACCCGTTCATGCGCCAACACCAAAGAGATGATCAAAATGGAAGACGGCCGCGAGCTGCCTTGGTACAAGCTGGACACGACCAGTGAGTCGCACCCCTTCTACACAGGCACCCAAAAGTCTGTCGACAACATGGGCGGCCGCGTGGAGAAATTCCGCAACCGTTTCGGCAAGACCACCGTCATCGCCAAGTAATTCGCGCATTGGTGTTCTCCAAAAGGGCAGCCCGGGCAACCGGCCTGCCCTTTTTGCATGGGCCCGCCCGCCGCCCGAATGGCTTTGACAGTGATCTGCCCGATGAAATTGAAACATCCATGACACTTTTGTCATCCCGGGCGAAGAACCGAGAACCAGTGCGCACCACAGCTTTTAGCAAATACCTGCAGCATGCACTGGATCCCGGCTCAAGGCCGGGATGACAAAAAGAAGGCCGGGATGACTAAAACAAAGCTTGGATGACAAAGCAAACTGTCTAGCCCAAACACCTGCGAACTTCACAGGGCCAGATCCATAAAATACGAGATCCAGCATCTCAACCTTTGCCACACACCTGATCTCCTTTGCAAACGTGAACCTGCCCAACCCCGCCATCGTTGCCCAAAGTGCCGTGCGCCGACTGCCACGCCTGCCTTTGTTGCTGCTGTGTGTGGCCTATGTCTTGTCCGGCTTCTGGGGGCGTGAACCCTGGAAAGCAGAAGATCTCGAATCCCTGGGCTACATGCTGCAACTGGCCCAACCTGCACTGGGCGAAACGGTCAACTGGTTCAGGCCCAGCTTGCTGGGCCAGCACGACCCGCAACTGGCATTGCTGCCTTATTGGCTGGGGGCGGTTTTCCTGCAATGGGCACCGCCCGGCTGGGAAGACACTTTCGCACGACTGCCCTTTGTGGGCATGCTGGGCTTGACACTGGCCGCCACCTGGTATGCCGTGTACGCGTTGGCACGTCACCCAGCTGCGCAGCCTGTGGCTTTTGCCTTTGGGGGCGAGGCCAAGCCGGGTGACTACGCCCGCGCGCTTGCCGACGGCAGTCTGTTGGCATTGCTGGCCTGCCTGGGCTTGGCCCGGCTGGCGCACGAAGCCACGCCCGCACTCAGCCAGCTGTGCTTTGCATCGCTGATTTTTGTGGGCCTGTCCACCTTGCCTCGCTGGCGCTTGCACAGTGGCCTGGCTGTGGGCCTGGGCATGTTGGGTCTGACCCTTTCGGGCGCGCCCAGCGTGGCCCTTTGGCTGGGCGTTGGCGGCTCGCTGATCCGCGCTGTAGCCCCCATCGACCCGGCTCAGGGCCGTATGCATGTGCTCGACTTGGGGCTGCTGGCTTTGCTGTGCCTGCTGTGCATCACCACTGCAGGCGCACTCGATTTGTGGCGCTGGCGCGTGGTGCCTCACACCCTGCTGGATGTGCACATCCTGGCCAAGCTGATGCTGTGGTTCACCTGGCCCGCATGGCCCCTGGCAGTCTGGTCTTTGTGGCGCTGGCGGGCCCAGTTGACCCAAGCCTGGCGCTACCCGCACCTGGCCTTGCCTTTGTGGTTTGTGGCCGTCACGGTAGGCGCCACCTGGTTGACGGGCTTGTCTGACCGAGCCTTGCTTTTGGCACTGCCCGGCATTGCCGCGTTGGCTGCTTTTGCTCTTCCCACCTTGCGGCGCAGCTTGGGGGCCTTGATCGACTGGTTCACTTTGCTGTTTTTCAGTTTTTGCGCCCTGACCATCTGGGTCATCTGGGTGGCCATGCAAACGGGCTTTCCGGCCAAACCTGCGGCCAACGTCGCACGGCTGGCACCGGGCTTTTTGCCGGAGTTTTCTGCCCTGGCTTTTGGTCTGGGCGTGCTGACCACGCTGGCTTGGGCCTGGCTGGTGAAGTGGCGCATTGGCCACCACCGCGCCGCCCTTTGGAAAAGCATGGTCTTGCCTGCCGCCGGTGCTGTGTTGTGCTGGCTGCTGCTCATGAGCCTGTGGTTGCCTCTGCTCAACTTTGCCCGCAGTTACGGCCCCACAGTGCAAAAAGTGCAAGTGGCCACCGGCACCGCCCGCTGTTTACAATACGCCGGCATCAGCCAGGCTCAAGGTGCAGCCCTTTTGTTTCACGCGCGGGTTCGACTGCAAGCGGCCACCCAACCCACTGCCGAGTGCCCCTGGTTGGTCATGGACGAAAAGAACCTGCCCTTGCTCGACGATCGCCTTAAGGCCTTGGGCTGGACACCCGAAGCCACTGCGGCCCGACTGGGTGAGCGCAGCGATCGCCTGCTGATCTTCCGCCCCTCACAGCCCCACCATCACGACACGCCCACCCAGCCAGCAGCTGCCAAGAACTGATCCATGTCCGAGCTGCGCACCATCTCCCAGCATGCGGGCACTGTGTTGGTCGGACAGCTGGCCGTCATGGCCTTTGGTGTGGCCGACACGGTGATTGCCGGGCGCTACAGCCCGCATGCGCTGGCTGTACTGTCACTGGCATCGTCGATCTACATCAGCATTTATGTGGCGCTCAATGGCATGCTGCAAGCGCTGCTGCCGGTCTGGGCCGAGCTGCATGGCAGCAACCGACGCGCTGAGTTCGGACGCTCTGTGCGCCAAGCGCTGTACATCTCGGCAATCGCGGCATCGCTGGGCATCACCGGTTTGTGGTTCCCTGACCCTTGGTTGTCATGGACCCAAGTGCCGACCGAGCTGTGGCCCGATGTGCGGGCCTATTTGCGTGTGCTGGCGGTGGCGTTGGTGCCTTCCTTGCTGTTTCGCATGTACAGCACGCTCAACCAAAGCTTGGGCTACCCGCGCCTGGTGACCTGGCTGCAAGCGGGCGCTTTGCTGGTCAAGATTCCTTTGTCGGTGCTGCTGACCTTTGGCGCTGGCGGTGTGCCGGGCCTGGGCGTGGTGGGCTGCGCCTGGGCCACGCTGGCGGTGAACACCCTGATGATGCTCACCGGGCTGTGGCTTTTGCGCACGCAAGACATTTACCGCCCCTACCAACTGTGGCGCCTGCCTGAAAAACCCGAATGGCCCGTCCTGGTGCACTTCTTGCGCCTGGGCGTGCCTGCCGGGCTGTCCATCATGGTCGAGGTGACGTCATTCACACTGATGGCGCTGTTCATTGCGCGCCTGGGCTCGGTGGCCTCGGCCAGTCACCAGATTGCGGCCAGTTTGGCCTCGGTGCTGTATATGGTGCCTCTGGCTCTGGGCATCGCCAGCAGCGCCCGCACCGGTTACTGGCTGGGCGCAGGTCACCCCCAGCGCGCACGACAAGCGGCGGGCTTGGGCATTGTCCTGGCCATAGGCGCGGCCGTGCTGTGCGCTGCAGCCTTGCTGCTGGGCCGCGAAGCCATCGTCCATGCTTTCACCAACGACCCTCTGGTGGCACAAACCGCCATGGTGTGGCTGGTCTGGGTGGCCATTTACCACCTGGCCGATGCGGTGCAGGCGGTCTGCGTTTTCTTGCTGCGCTGCTACCGCATCACCATCGCGCCCCTGTTGATCTACACCGCATTTCTGTGGGGCTTCGGCTTGTACGGCGGTTACCTGTGGGCCTACGACGATTCAGCGCTGAGCGGTTGGCTGCAATGGAGCGGCCGCCCGGCGGTGGACACGTTCTGGATCAGCAGCAGCTTGGCCCTGGCCTTGGTGTCGGCGCTGTTTGCAGCGCTGGTGTGGCGTGCGGCCCGGCCTGGCACAGGCTCCACCGCAAAAGTCTGAAGCACTCACCTTGGGCTTCAACCTGGGCTGCATTCATCAAAAATTCACACAAAACAACGACATTGGACTTTTTAATGCAGCCCTCACGCCATGACACCCACCCACGCCATCGATGAAGCCCAAATGCGCCAGCTGCGCGAAGACCTGCTGGACAGCATGGACGAAGAGCTTGAGCTGGAGCTCGACGACCGTTGGGGCGCTGAAGCAGCGGCCAACGATAACCAAGCGGGTGACCGCATCCGTTATTTTCGTGAACTCCTGCGCCTGCAGTCCGAGCTGGTGATGCTGCAAGACTGGGTGGTGAAAACCGGCCACCGCATGGTCATCTTGTTTGAGGGGCGCGACGCTGCAGGCAAAGGCGGCGTGATCAAACGCATTACCCAACGCCTGAACCCGCGCGTGTGCCGCGTGGCCGCGCTGCCCGCGCCCAACGACCGCGAAAAAACCCAGTGGTACTTTCAGCGTTACATCTCTCACCTGCCTGCTGCGGGCGAAATCGTGTTGTTTGACCGCAGCTGGTACAACCGCGCTGGGGTTGAAAAAGTCATGGGCTTTTGCAACGACCAAGAGTACGAAGAGTTCTTCCGCTCGGTGCCCGAGTTCGAAAAAATGCTGGTGCGAAGTGGCATTCAACTGGTCAAGTACTGGTTCTCTATCACCGACGATGAGCAGCATGCCCGCTTTTTAGGCCGCATCCACGACCCGCTCAAGCAATGGAAGCTCAGCCCCATGGACTTGGAAAGTCGCCGCCGCTGGGAAGACTACACCCGCGCCAAAGAAACCATGATCGAGCGCACCCACATCCCCGAAGCGCCTTGGTGGGTGGTGCAGGCTGTTGACAAGAAAAAAGCGCGACTCAACTGCATTGACCATTTGCTCAACCAAGTGCCTTATCACGAGGTGGAGCACCCCTCAGTCGATCTGCCCGGACGGGTCCGCAACCCGGACTACATCCGTCACCCGGTGCCGTCTGAAATGATTGTTCCGGAAAAATACTGAGCGGCCGAATCGGGCTCAGGCCTGACGATTGCCCAGCGGGTCCCAGCCCTCCAACCACCGCACGAACTGCCCAAGCCCCTCTTGCAGGGGGGTATCGGGCCAAACGTCCACCCAACTCAATAGGCGTGACTCGCTGGCACAGGTCAAAGCCACGTCTGCGGTTTGCATGGGCGCGTGTTCAATGAGGGGGCTGGTCTGCAAAAGATCAGACAACACCTGGACAAAATCGATCACGCGAATCGGTCGCTGGTGGCCCACATTCACCACTGCAGCACCCTGCCAGCGGGCCTCCTGCCGAGCCAAGGCGATCACTGCTGCAACGGTGTCGTCCACATAGGTGAAATCGCGCATCAGTTCCCCGCCGGCAAACAACGTCACCGGCTGTTGCCGCCGAATGGCTTGTGCAAACAAGTAGGGCGCCATGTCAGGCCGTCCCCAAGGTCCGTAGACCGTGAAAAATCTCATGCCCAAGCTTTGCAGGCCATATTGGGCATGAAAGGAAAACGCCATGGCTTCATTGGCCTGTTTGGTGGCGGCATAAAAAGACTGGGGCCGGTCAGTCCTGTCAGCCTCCTCAAAAGGTGCCTCCGATCGCATTCCGTAAACACTCGACGAACTGGCATACAGCAAACGCGCAACTTGGTGCCGATGACAGGCCCAAAGAACATTGGCAAATCCGACCAGATTGGAAGCGACAAAGTCTTGAGGCGCCTGCATGGAGTGCCGAACACCGGCTTGAGCAGCCAAGTGGATAACACGCTCGGGCCGAACACGGCCCATCCAATCCAGCAACTCGTTGGAATTCGCCACGTCTAGCTTTTGCCAATGCACACCAGGCGCTTGTCGCACTGCAGCCATGCGCGCCGCACGCAGCCTTGAGGCCGTGCTGTTGGGATCAGCGTCCAGGGGGGTGCACCCAGAGTCGTCAGCCCAATCGCAGGCGTGCACGATGTGGCCCGTTTGGGCCAAATGCAAAGCCAGCCTTGAGCCAATAAAGCCGGCCGCACCAGTGACCATCCATGGAACTGTCATAAAAATATGTTTTGATTGTCTTCATAGTATTTTGAAATGCAAATATGACAGTAGTTCGAAAAAAATCCGACCCACTGGCAGTTTATTCACCGTCGGTGACCCAGACCGCTTGGCTGTTGGCACTGGTGTGCATCGGCTATGGTGCTTGGCTCCACCACTCACCACTCAATCAGGAATGGCTCATTCAGGGTCATCAAATCTCTTGGTTGCCCGAGCAATTTTGGCTTTTTGTAACGCAGTGGGGTGACGCGGGGCAATGCTTGCTTTTGTTGCTGATTCTCTTTGCCAAAGACAGCGTAAAACTGAGCTTGATCTTGAAGACTTGGCTCTTGGGGATTCCGGTGTCCATTTTGCTCAAGCACACGCTCAACATACCTCGCCCCCTGAACGTGCTCGAAGCACAGTGGTTACAAGCGATTGGCCAACCACCACTTGGGGGTCACTCCATGCCTTCTGGCCATGCGATGGCTGCGGGCTCTGCCGCTGCGCTTTTGTTTTTATTCTTGCGGACCGAACGACCTCGGCTTCAATGGGTGGTTTTCTTCCTGTTCGCCTTAGTGGCACTCTCGCGGGTGTCGGTCGGAGCGCATTGGCCGGCCGATGTGATCACGGGTTTCGGTCTGGGTGGGTTGCTGGTGATCTTGGCCTGCCATTGGGAAAAACTTCAACCCTGGGTGTTGAACCCCGACGCGCAGTGGACCCGTATTTGGCTCGTCGCTTTGCAAGTCCTGGTCCTCTACTTGGTGTGGGTTGCACCCTTGGAAGGCTTCGGTATGACCTTGGCTCGCGGGGCGATTTCAGCCGGCGTGCTGTTGGGAGCGCTCGCTTTGTTGCCGCGTGCCCGAGCCTGAGGCCATCCGTGCTCAAAACACCCCTGCGGCTCCTGAAATTCATGGCCATGCTCCTGGGTCTGGCGCTGGCACTTGGGCTGTTTGTCTGGGCCTGGGGAAAACTTGACCGGCCCGATTTGGCTCAATGGTGGCGCGATGTGCCCATTTGGGTTTGGGCAGCCGCAGCGGCGACCTGGGCATGCACTTTCATTTTGCGCGCCATCAGGCTGCGCCAGGAGTGGCAATGGAAGCGGCACATCAGCCTGCGAACTGCCTTGCACGTGGTGCTGCTGCACAACTCGGCGGCCTTGCTGATGCCGCTGCGATCGGGTGAATTGGGCTATCCGCTGCTGGTGAGAAAAGTCTTTGACGCGAGCTGGCCAGAGTCGCTGCGCAGTCTGTTGTGGTTGAGATTCCAGGACGCTGTGGTACTGGGTCTCCTGGCCCTGTTGTTTTGGCCGTTCGCTCACCCAATCGCGGCTGCCTTGATCGCGGCACCTGTGCTCATTGCCCTGCTGACTTCTCGCCAGCATTTGGAAAAGCTCGTGCTCGCCTGCCGCGGCCGCGTAGAGTGGTTTGGATTTTTATGGCACGGCCGCGACCGCCACGCAGGTTGGCTGCTGAGCTTGGGCAACTGGCTGCTGAAGATCGCGGTGGTCGCCCTGTTGTTGCAGGTCATCTTGCAGGAATCGATCCGCCTGGGCCTGCAAGCGAGCGTGTCCTCGGCTTTGGGAGGCGAAATCGCGGCCCTGTTGCCGATTCAAGGCCCCGCCAGCTTGGGTACTTACGAAACTGGGGTCTGGCTGTTTTCCGGCCTGCCGCTTGAGCAGGCCCCCTTGGTGGGCATGGCGGCTTTGCTGGTTCACCTGTTTTGCCTGGGCGTTTCGTTGTTGCTGGCCTTGCTGGTGGCAGCTGTGGACGGGCCCGCCTTCTGGCGTGCGCCCAATGAAAAAAACCGGATCGATCCGATTCAACACTGATTATTTATGCTGCTTCAAACTCCCCCTCACCGTCTGTCTGTGGTGGTCCCCATGTTCAACGAGGAGGAACTGGCCCACGACCTGATCGATGCGGTCCAAGCGGCCCTGATCCACTACCCGCACCCTTGGGAGCTTTTGGTGGTCGACGATGGCAGCACTGACGAGACCTGGAAGCGCTTGCGCCAACGTGCCCAGCAAGTGGGCCCACACATTCGAATCATTCGTTTGCTGCGCAACTTTCGTCAGACCGCAGCGATGCAGGCGGGCATCGACATGGCCCGAGGTGATGTGATCGTCACCATGGATGGGGATTTGCAAAATGACCCCCAAGACATCCCCCAGTTGGTCGATAAATTGCTGCGCGAAGACTTGGACTTGGTCGCCGGCTGGCGACAAAATCGGCAGGATGGTCTGCTGTTGCGCAAAGTTCCCTCCAGACTGGCCAATCGCCTCATCAGGCGCGTCAGCGGGCTGCAATTCCAAGACCTGGGCTGCAGCCTGAAAGCCTTTCGCACCAGCGTGTTGCGCAAAATCAGGCTTTATGGCGAGATGCACCGCTTCATCCCCGCCTGGATGGCCACCGTCACTTCGCCTGATCGCATGGCCGAGTTGGCCGTCAGCCACCGCCCTCGAACCAAGGGCCAATCGAAATACGGCATCTCCAGAACCATCCGGGTCTTGGTCGACTTGCTGTCGATCCATTTCTTTTTGAACTTTGGCACACGACCGGGACATTTCTTTGGCGGACTGGGCTTGTTGGTCAGTGCAGTCGGCACGCTGATCCTGGCTTATCTGGCGGCCATCAAATGGATGGGCGAAGACATCGGCACCCGGCCCCTGATGTTTGTGGGTTTTTTCTGCATCGTCTCTGGTCTGCAATTCATCACCACGGGAGTGTTGTCGGAAATGTTGATGCGCACTTATTTTGACGGGGGACAGTCGCTGGCTTACCACACCCGGGACTTGGCCACCCTGGACGAAGACGCAGGATGGCATGCCACACCTTGACTCCACACCCAGCTTGACAGCCAAGCCTCCCCTCTGGGCCATCCCGTTGGCCTTGGGTTTGCTGGTTTTCCTTTTGATGGGGCTGGGCCAGCCGCCTTTGTTCGATGTTGACGAGGGGGCTTTCTCCGAAGCGACCCGGGGCCTGTTGTCGACAGGTGATTGGGGCCACACCACGCTCAATGGTTTGGACCGCTTTGACAAACCGATTGGTGTCTATTGGCTGCAAGCCCTCAGTGGGGTGCTGTTGGGGCCGACCGAGTTGGCCATGCGGCTGCCCTCGGCTTTGGCCACTTGGTTGAGCGCACTGGCCCTGTGGAGATTCGTCGCTGGCCAATGGGGTGTTCGGACTGGGGCATGGGCTGCCATCATCCATGTCACCAGTTTTGGCAGCTGGGCCATGGCCCATGCGGCCACGGCGGATGCGGTGCTGGGCATGTTCCTGATGCTCAGCGCCATTGAACTGTGGCGATACCTGCAAACCGAAGACTTGAAGACATTGCGACGGCTGGCCTTGTGGGTGGGCGCGGGGCTGTTGGTCAAAGGGCCCGTCGCCCTCTTGATCCCAGCGGCCAGCCTGCTCATCCACTGCCTTGTGTCTGGTCAATGGGCTGTTTGCCGCAAAGCGCTGCTGGATGTGCGCGCCTGGCTTTACATGTTGGCCATGGCCTTGCCGTGGTACGCCTACGCCGTCTGGCGGCACGGGGAGAATTTCGTGCAAGGCTTCATTTTGAAACACAACGTTGAGCGTTTCACCGCCCCGATGGAAGGGCATGACGGCCATTGGCTTTACTTTGTGATCGTGGCACCCATTTTGTGGATGCCCTGGACGCCGCTGGTGCTGGCTTGGTGGGGCCGCTGGCAAGCACTGTGGGGCCATGCGCTGACCCGCCAAGCCCTGATCTGGACTGTTTTTGTGCTGGTTTTTTTCAGTTTCTCCAGCACCAAGCTGCCTCACTACGGCATCTATGCCGCACCCGGGGTTGTGCTGTTGCTGACAGTCGCTTTGGATCGCATGCAAACGTGGCATGCTGGTCTGTGCGCGGTGGCCTTGATGGCCTGGCAGGCCCTGTTGGTCGGACTGCCCTGGGTCTGGATGACTTTTCCTGAGCTGGTGCCGCAGGCGCTGAGGCCAGTTTTCCGGCATGGCCTGGACCCTTTGCCGCTGGTCACGATTGCCACCCTCTGGGGCCTGCTGGCGCTGACCCTGCTGATCTGGCGCACCCGCATGCCCCGCTTGGGGTTTGCAGACACCCTGTCTGCCATGGCCTTGGTTCACGGCACGGTCTTGGCCTTGGTCGTTTGGCCTTGGTGGGCCAACACCCTTCAGGGGCCCATCAAAGCCTTGGGGCTAGAAGCGAGAAATTGGCCATCCACTGTGGGGCAAATCGGGGGCAACTGGCCATCCTTTGCCTTTTACCGTCAGCAAGCCATGCTCCCCAAAGGCAATCCAGCAAGCTTGTACCTGGCCCCTGAGTCTCAAGTCCCGCCCGGTGCTCGGGTGTGGGCCAAAAACAAGGGCATGGTTTTGTTCCAACCTGAAACGGCTACCCGGCCATGAACACATCCACATCCACATCCACATCCATTTCCACATCCACGTCCAGATTTGGCGCAGCCCAGCGGCGCCACATGTTCCTTTTTGTGGTCGCGTTGGTGGTGGGGACTGGGCTCTGGCGGCTTTCGGCCTCGTGGTGGAGCGGGGCCGGCCTTTTTGTTGACGAAGCCCAATATTGGGACTGGTCTCGCGATCTGGCTTGGGGCTATTTTTCCAAGCCCCCGGTTTTGCCCTCACTCATGCGTCTGTCCACATGGATCGGCGGCGACAGCCTGACCGGTGTCCGCTGGCTGGTGGTTTTCATCTGGACGGTGACCCCTTTGGTGATCTGGCGGCTGACGCGGGACATGTTGCGCGACAGCACCGATTTGGATGCCCACTCCCGCTTGATCGCGGGTGCCTGGGCCGCCGCACTGTGCAGCGCTATGCTGGCCTTCGCGCTGCTGGGGCAGGTGAGCACGACCGATGGCCCTCTTCTTTTTTTCTGGTCCCTGGTCATGTGGTCCTTCTGGCGCGCGCAACAAACACCAGAGCAAATGGCGGCTTGGGTCCTCATGGGCCTGTTCTTGGCCTTGGCCATCTTGTCCAAGTACACCGCCACGGCCGCTGGCGCCAGCCTTTTGTGGCTGGCATGGCGCCTGCGCCAACGCTTGATCTGGCGGGGCTTGTTGCTGGCCTTCATGGTTTGCGCAGTTTTGCTCAGCCCTCATTTGGCTTGGAACCACCGCCATGCTTGGCCCACCCTCAGGCACACCTCCGAACTGCTGGGTTCGGGCCAGGGCGCCGAAGCGGCATCTTCTTGGGTCTCGGCCTCTGTTTACATCCTCAGCCAAGCTTTGCTCATCGGACCTGTTGTGCTCGTGGTTGCCCTGCTCTGGCTGATCCTGTACTGGCGCAAAAGCCCGGCACCACCCATCGCAACAAGCGGACCTGCAGGTCGCGTGTCCTTGATGGTTTGGAGCTGGTCTTGGGCGTGGCCGTTATGGCTGGCGGGTCTGCTGCAGTCTCTTTGGGGGAAATCCCAGATGAACTGGCCCGCACCGGCTTTGCTGGCACTGGCCTTGATGATGGCCCTATGGCGCGTCAGACGCCCGGCTTTGACATGGTCAGGGCCTTGGGTGGTCTGGATTGCGGGCACCTTGGTCGGTGCCACCATCTCTCTGGCCGGTGACTGGCGTCAGCACCTGATGCCTGGCAGCAAGGGGCCGCGCTGGGACCTGTGGTCAAGGGCCAAAGGCTGGGACAGCGCCTTGCTTGCCATGAGCACCCACATCGCCAACTTCCCGGCCTTGCAGATCGTCTCCTCGGACCGTGCACTCATCGCGCATGCCGCCTACGCATGGCGAGACCACAACCGCCGCGTCCTAGCGTGGTCACCCGCCGCGTCACCCGCTCACCACTACGAAATGGTCAACGCCTACAACCCCAAGCACCCCCAAAATACCGGGGCCTCAGTCCTGCTGATCTCCAATGAGGAAAAGCCCTGGGGCCACCCTTGGCTGGAATTTTTTCCTCACCGGCATCTGCTCCATCGGCACACCGAGGCAGGCAGAACTTTTTTCCTTTGGAAGCTGGACTCCCTTTGAAACCCCGCTATCGCTCTTGGCTCGCTTGGGCAACTCTGTTGCTGGCCTCATGCCTCATTGTCCTGATCTGGCCCCAAATAGACCTTTGGGTGGCCCAGCAGTTTCATGAGGAAAATGGCATCTTTCCTGCCCGCAATTGGGTTTGGGTCCAGTTCAGTCACCTGTGGGCTCCTCGCTTGGGTTTTGCACTGACCTTATGCGCCTTGGTTGTGATTGCAGCGCGCTGGATCCAACCTGCTCGGGTGCTCAGGGGCATCTGGCGGAAATCTCTTGCTTGGCTCTTGGTGGTTTTGCTTGGCGTGGGGCTCGTGGTCCATGAGGGATTGAAAAATCAGGTCGGTCGTCCCCGACCTGCCCACACCATCAGCATGGGTGGCGCTGCTCCTTTCATTCCTGCACTGCAAAGCAGTCATTTGTGCCAACGCAACTGCTCGTTCGTCAGTGGTCACGCCGCCATCGGTTTTTGCATCATGACCTTGGGACTGTGGTCTGCGCCCGCAGCACGCAGGCGTTGGTGGATTCTCGGGACACTGGCCGGCAGCTTGATTGGTCTGGGCAGGATCATGCAGGGTGGGCACTACCTGTTCGATGTGATTTTTTCCTTGGTGGCCATTTGGGGGACCAATTTGTTGATCCGCCAAGTTTGGCTCCATTGGCGTCTCCACCGGCTAAGAAACACATGAATTTTCGGCCTGCGAATTGTCCCAGCCCGCCACCGATCAGACTCCTCAGATTTTGCTAAGCAAGGCTTGGCCCATTTGAATGCGTTGCCCAAGCACGATGTCTGGCGCCAAGGCAAAACCTTTGGGCACAAACACCAAAATGGTGGAGCCGTGCTCGAACCAGCCCATTTCCTGACCCTTGACATAAGCCGCGTCACAGGGCATTTCGTTCGGGCCTTTGTAGCGCAAGTTGAGCAAGACATCGACCGCATGAAAGCGCATGCTGGCCACCAACACCGCCGCCACGGGCACGATCAAGAACGGCACACCCTCTTGCGTTTGCATGTGCAAGACCGCCCGTTCGTTTTTGCAAAACAGCTCTTGTACGCGCGCCAATGCGACCGGGTTCACATTCCAGGTATCGCCCGAGATGTAAGTCACATGCTGGAGAAGCACATCGTGCGGCGCATGGAAGCGATGGTACATGCTACTGGTCAGGCGCAACGTGATGTAAGTGCCCCCTTCTAGCGCAGCTGCCCAATGTTGGCAGTGCGCGGATGTACCCAGCAATGTTTCCAACTGATAAGGGAAACCTTTGGCCTGAAAAACCTGGCCTTTCGTGATGGTGCCGCACGCGCCCACGATGGCATCGCATGGCGAAGTCATGAGCGCAGGGTCCGGGTTGACCACCCGAGCCCCAGGCTTGAGCTCACGCGTGAAGCACGCATGCAGGCTGTCAAATTTCGTGTGCTTGGCGTCGCTCAAGTCCAGGTCACTGAACAAGCGCCAAACCGCCATGGACGACTTGACCACCCAAGGGTGTCGGATCTGGCTCCACCAACCCATGAACCGGGTCAGGGTGATGCGCGGGATGCGGTTGGTGAGCAAGAAGTTCAGGTCTTCTTGCAGCATCCACTTTTGAAAAATTCGGCGAATGTTCATCATGTTGTCACTCAATTTGAATAAAAATAAATTTCATTGACACAAGGAAATTGCTGTGAACTCCACTTGGATCAGTTTGGGCGTACTGGCCACTTTGGCCCCAAGCCTGCATCGGCGCATACAACTTTCGCGTGCCAAGCACCGCTCGCTGGCCGGGCACTCGCGCATGGCCAAACGGCTGGCGCGCTGGTTGCCTGGTTACGGCTTCGACGAGGCTGAATTTTTCGGCTGCGACGGTGCCCCCGCAGACATTCAGGCGCAACGCCGCGCGGCTTTTTTTGCACTGGGCCAAACGTTGCAAACGCGACACCGCCTGAGCATCGAAGCCACCGCGGCGGCACGCGAGAACATCTCTGACATGCAATTCATCGCGGCCTACCGCGTGCCCTTCCAGTTCAGTCCAGTGGTGCGCGAGCACCTGAAGGTCGGCTCGTTCTTGCAATCGGCCCATGGCGTGCACGTCACCGATCTGGACGGTCAGGTTTTTTACGATCTGACAGGCTCTTATGGCGTGAACGTGTTTGGCGCCGACTTTTACAAACACACCATGGCCGAAGGCATGGCCCGCACCCAAGCGTTGGGCCCAGTGCTGGGTTCTTACCACCCTGTGGTGGCTGGCAATGCCGAGAAACTCAAGGCCATCTCGGGCCTGGACGAAGTCTCGTTTCACATGTCGGGCACCGAAGCCGTGATGCAGGCCGTGCGCCTGGCCCGTTACCACACGCGCCGCAAAAACATCGTGCGTTTTTGCGGGGCTTACCACGGCTGGTGGGAGGATGTGCAGCCCGGCCCGGGCAACCCGATGCCACCGCGTGAAACCTACACCCTGAGCGACATGAACGAGCGCAGCTTGGAAGTCTTGCGCACCCGCAAGGACATCGCTTGCGTGCTGATCAACCCCCTGCAGGCGCTGCACACAAACGTCAACGCGCCAGGCGACTCGACCCTGGTGGACAGCAGCCGCCGCGCCGCTTATGACCGCGAGGCTTACACCACTTGGCTCAAGGCCTTGCGACAGGTCTGCACAGAAAAGTGCATTGCATTGATATTTGACGAGGTTTTCCTGGGCTTCCGATTGGCCGCTGGGGGCGCGCAAGCCTACTTTGGCGTGCAGGCCGACATGGTCACTTATGGCAAAACCTTGGGCGGTGGCTTTCCCGTTGGCGTGGTGTGCGGCAAGCGCGAATGGATGCGCCGCTTCAATGAAAAACGCCCGGCTGACATTTGTTTTGCACGCGGCACCTTCAACGCACACCCTGCGGTCATGGGTGCGATGTCGGTCTTTCTGGAACAACTGGAAACCCCCGAAATCAAGGCCATTTACGAAGGCCTGGACGAGCGCTGGAATGCCCGCGCTGCGCTGTTCAACAGCACCATGCAAAAGCACGAGCTGCCCTTGCAAGCGGCCAACATGTCGAGCGTCTGGACACTCTTTTACACCCAGCCCAGCCGGTACAACTGGATGCTGCAGTACTACCTCAGGCTGCATGGATTGGCGCTCAGTTGGGTGGGAACGGGTCGATTGATCTTCAGCCTCAACTACAGCGACGCCGACTTTGAAGCGGTGCTGCAAAAGTTTGTCTTGGCTTGTCAAGACATGAAGCGCGATGGCTGGTGGTGGCATGCCCCTGAAATCACCAACAAATCCATCCGCCGCAGCATCCTGAAAGAAACACTGTTTCGCTGAAAACAAACCCCGGTTCACTGATGCACAGTGAACCGGGGTCAGTACTACTCAGCGGCCGGTGTGGAAAGTGCTGTCAGCGAAGCGCTCACCCCGCAACAATTGCCAAGGCGCCCTGTGGTACAGGTAAATGTCGTGGAAAGGATCGGTAATGATCTTGGTCATCCAGACCAGTCCGGTTTGCACGTCATGCAGGAAGAACAAATGCACTGTGCGAAACAGCAAAGCCGCCGCGCCCAAGTACAACCAAGCAAAACCCACGGCGCGCATGAACTCAAACCAGGTCTCATGCTCAGGCAACAAGCCCATGAAGCCTGGATTCATGTAAATGGCCAAAGGCAACAGGGCCCAGACGCTCAGCAACACCACCTTGCGGCGCAGGTTGTAGCCGACCTTGATCTCTTCCTTGAATTCGTTGGTGGCTTCGTTGACATGGTCATAGCCCAAAGGTTCGAAGAAGAAGTGACCGGCTTGTCTGGAGGTCATAGAGACCGTCCAGGCCAGCAATGCGGCCATGGCCGGATCGATCCACAGCATGCCGTAAGCCACCACAAAAGCCATGGCACTGAGCAAGTGCAATGACTGGTTGATGCGGCAATGGTGGTAATAACGGTGGTCATCCCAACGCTGAGTTCGCAACTCATTAAAAAAATCTTTCACGCAATCCTCTCAAAATTAATCGGTACCTCAATCATCCAGAAAAGTTGTGAAAATTCAGTGACACATCAAACCGACATATCTTGGAAATATATATTGCTAAAAAGTGTCACTTGTCATAATTCTGTTAAAGGACACGGTCAACATCAAGTCCATGTCGCAAACCAATCAAGACGCCTTATGGGTCGAAAATTTTGAACCCTTGCAAAAGCCACTTCGCATTGCTGTTGTGACTGAAACATGGCCACCCGAAGTCAATGGCGTCGCCCTCACTTTGTCCAAACTGGTCGCGCATTTGCGGGTCAAGGACCACGCCATCCAGCTCATACGCCCGCGTCAAGACAAATATGACTTCGGCAACGACAAACTCGGATGGACTGAATTGCTGCTGCGCGGCTTGCCCATCCCCAAATACCCCCAACTCAAACTCGGTCTGCCCAGCAAAAAAGCCCTGATCAAAGCCTGGACGCAAAAGAGGCCCGACCTGGTGCATATTGCCACAGAAGGGCCACTGGGTTGGTCTGCCTTGCAAGCGGCCATCTTGCTCAGACTTCCTGTGACCTCTGACTTTCGGACCAACTTTCACAGTTACAGCAAACACTACGGCGTGGGTTGGTTGAGCAAACCGATCGTGGCCTATTTGCGAAAATTCCACAACAGGACCGCCTGCACCATGGTGCCTACCCAGTCGCTCAAAGCGCAACTTGAAGCATCAGGTTTTAAAAACCTTCGCGTCATTGCACGTGGCGTCGATACAAAGCTTTTTCATCCCGGTCAGCGCAGCCAAACCCTGCGCGACAGCTGGGGCGCAAGTGCCGAAGACACCGTTCTGCTGTCTGTCGGTCGCTTGGCCGCTGAAAAAAACCTGGACCTGATCGTCAACACCTACCTCAGCCTCATGCAAAGCGGCGAAAAGGTCAAATTGGTGTTCGCAGGCGACGGACCGTACCGCGCTTACCTGCAAAACAAATGCCCAGACGCGATCTTCACAGGCATGTGCAGTCACGCAGAACTGGCCACCGTCTATGCCAGCTCAGACTTGTTTTTGTTTCCCAGTTTGACGGAAACCTTTGGCAACGTCACGATGGAATCATTGGCCTGCGGAACGCCCGTGCTGGCATTCGATTGCGCAGCAGCCGGCGAGTGGGTCAAGGAAGGACAAAACGGATGGCTGATCCATGGCGAGGATGCGCAACGCTACGTCCTCAAGGCGCTCGACATTTGCAAAGACAAACAGACGCTTGAAAAAGTCCGGCCATTCACCGCAAGCAGCGTTGCCAACCTCGACTGGCATGCCATTGCGGATCAGGTGGAGCACATCTTCCGCGAGACGATTGACGCCTCGGACATGAAAGCCTACGACCACTGAAGTTTCTGCACCTGTCAAGGCATTTGGCCAAAAACCCAATCGGCATAGCGCGGCAAATCTTTGAACTGGACGTGATCAGGTCCAAACACCGTCTTCAAGGGTTTCTGTTCCGACAAACTGTGAACGCCCACGATGCCTTTGCCATCCTCGGACCACACCACACCCCATTCCTTTTTGCCCGTCATGGGGTCCACTTCGATCTGTCGCAAATGGCGAACCACCAGCTTGGGAAAGCGTGGATCACGCAGCAAATCTTCCAGGCGCGTAGGCAACGGTGGCCGCCCGCCCTGCCCCAGCCGGGCATAACTGGACAAGGCCGCATCCATGCGCGCACCCACCTCCAGCAACTGCAATTCCGCCACGCGCCGCTGACCAAACAGCCCCAGCTGCAACTGCGACGCGACCACCAAGCTCGTGACCGCCAAGGCCAACAGCAGCATCAAAAAAGCGTAGCCACGCTGCCGGATTTTCATAATTGATCAAAGCTCACGCCCAAGCGGTTTTTACCCGGTGCGGCACTGCGCAAATCGAACACCTTGCCCTTGATGCCCTCTTTTGGCGGCACGATTACCCAAGCTGTGCGGCTGTCCACGATCGGGTCGTTCGGCAAATCCTTCAAATATTGGCTTTGCACCAACTCGTCCAGTGAATCCGGGTAACGCCCAACGTCCGCGTAAAACTTGTCCAGCGTCTCACGCGTCAAACGCAGATTTTCCACCAAGATGGTTTCTTTGGCCGTGTCCACGCTCGAAAAAAACCGAGGCACAGCCAAGGTCAACAACATCGAGATGATGGCCAACACCACCAACAATTCAATCAGAGTGAAACCACTTGATTTTTTGCGCAGGTTTTCGTTCAAATTTTTCACACATCACCACCATCTGTAGGCAATGCCGTTCAAACCAGTTTTGCTGGACAGCGAATACACATCGTAGACATCGGCACCTTCACGCGGCTCTGCTGCTTCGCTCTCATAACTGCGCTTGCCCCATGTGTCGGCGGCAGGCAACTCGGCATTGGCGTTCATGGGATCACGCGGTAATTTGCGCAAAAAATACTTTTTACCTTTGGCTTTCTCATCGCGAAATTTCACGCCATCGGCCAGCACATCCAAATTGGGCGGGTAGCCAGAAATCTCGCCTGTGGGCTCCATGATTTCGCCCGCTTCACTCGATTGTTTGTAGGCATCGATCGCCTGCCGGATCTCCTTGAGCGCCGAACGCAACTCGGCCTCTTTCGATCGCTGAACCGTCACCTGCACCACCGGCACCACCAAAAAAGACAAGGTGGCAATGATGGCCAAGGTCACCAACAATTCAATGAGGGTGAATCCTCGCGCAGTCCCAAGGCGAATCGTCTTTTCAAGGCGCATCGTCCTTACCCTCTTTGGCGTCTGTAGCCTTCACACCGATTGGCGACAGGGTCAGACTGCTCGTCCCCACACCGACAGGTGCAGCGGGTGCAGGCCTTCGGGGAGCAGCAGCTGGTGCAGAAGCGGATGTCGAAGTAGGTGCAGGTGTCGGCGCAGAAGACCTCGCCGACGACGAGCCCTCCTGCCTCAAGCGCGACTCAGGCCCGCTTGGGAACTCCAACTCCACGTTGTCGCGCACAATCGATTGGCGCACCAAACGCGGCGTGATGGACAAAATGATCTCTGTCTTTTTAGACTGGTCCCGGTTGGCACCGAACAGTTTCCCGAATACCGGCAAATCCCCCGCACCCGGAATTTTCTTGACCGAGTCACGGTCTTCGTCGCTGATCAAGCCCGCCAAAACCTGCGTTTCGCCATCCTTCAAACGCAAGGTGGTGGTGGCATTTCGCGTGCCAAACGAATAGGCCACCGTGCCCAATTTGGTGGTCTGCGAGCCCGAAATTGTGCTGACTTCCATCGACACCTTGATGCTGATGTCACTGCCTCGATAAATAACAGGCTCCACATCCAGCTTCAAACCCACATCCACATAGGTCACGTTCTCTGCAAACCCGCCCGTGGGCGAAGTGGTCACGGTCACCACAGGCACACGGTCACCAATCATGATCTTGGCCTTCTCCTTGTTGACCACCCGGATACGCGGATTCGCCAACACATTCACGTTGTCGTCTTGCTCACCCAAATTCAAGGTCAGGTTGCCCAATTGCGCGCCCGTGGTGTCGTTGCTCAAATTACGCAAACCCCTCAAAGTCAAACTGGTGGCGCCCTGACCCGCCAAAGGCGTCAAGCTCAGACTCTCCGGCCAGCCCACGCCCAGTTGCATCAACTTGCTTCGGCTGACCTCCAAAATCTCCAACTCCAGCATGACCTCCGCTTCAGGCACGTCGTACAAGCGCACCAGCTTCTCGATCACTTTGATGGCGGCGGGCGTATCGCGCACGACCAGCAAATTCAGCTTGTCATCCACCACCGGCTCACGCCCTTTGAACAAGGTCTTGATCGCCGCAGCCACAAACTTCGCGTCGGCATAGGCCATCGGGAACATGCGCACCGTCAGCTCTTGGTAATCCTTCAACTTGGCCGCAGTGGCCGGAAAAATCAACACCGTATTCGCATTGGACACCTGCATGTCCAGCTGATTGGCCGTCAGCAACAAAGTCAAAGCCGTCTCGACCGTGCCATCGCGCAAAGTGATCGAGGCCTTCAAATCCGGCTTGTTCAGCTCCTTGTCGAAAATGAAGTTCAAACCCGAGGAGCGCGACAAGGCGTCAAAAATTTGGCGCAAAGGCGCTTCGCGGAACTCAAGACTGGTGGGTTTGCGAAACGCCTCGCCCAACACATCCTCTTGGGCAGGGGGAGCCAGTTTCAAGGCGGCCTCTTGGCGGGCGCTCAGGGCCTCGGTGTGATCGGGCTGTTGCAACAACATGCTTTTGGCCAAAGCCAGCACCTGCGACCAGTCACCAGACTGCTTGACCACACGCAAATACTGCAACTTGAGCGCCAATCCTTTTTGAATCGCCACTTGATCCAGCCCCTGCTGGACCAAACCGTTGGCTGCATCCATGGCCTGCGCCTGCTTGAAGGCCTGTTCGGCCGCATCCAGACGCCCAGCCTTGAGCAGGCGCTCGCCTTGGCGAAGATAGGCCTGCATGGCACGCTCTTTGGCCGCGCGGTACACCAGCTTGAACTCGGTGTTGGACGGGTTCTTCTCTACCGCCTCTTGCAACTGGCCCAAGCCCTCTAAAATTTTGTTGTCTTGCAACAAGCGCTTGCCTTCGTTGAATTGCGCGTAACCCACGTAACTCGCACAACCCGAAAGGCTCAGAGCCCCGAGCAATACGCTCAAGAGCAAGCCCGTGCGCCCATGCCGACCCAAGGCCACCACTGAAAATTTGCTCATTTGAATGCTCCAATGTTCACGGTCTGCACCTCGTTCAAAGGCAAATACGTCACGGACAAAAGCGGGGGTTCAATGCGGTCAATCCGGTACTTGCCGTCCAGCACCTGGTCTTTTTTCGCAACCCGCGTCTCTTCCCCCAAGGTCAAATACACCCACCACTCCCCCTGCGAGGACTGCTGGCCCAAATACGCATACGGCCAAGGCGGCGCTTTGGGCGGCTCCACTTTGGTCGTCACTTTGGGCGGCGGCGGGTTCCACGATTGCGCATGAAAAATCGGCGGCTCTTTCTCTGCCAATTCAGTGGCCAATGCCTCATCCACAGATTTGTAAGGTGCTGCCCGTGGCTTGAGCGCGGTCAAAGCCGTCTCGGACCCGGCCCGCTTGTCCGCCACCCGGGCAGACGTGCCGACCTTGCTCGCCGGGCGGACCACCGCTTCGGCCACGCCCCCTGCCTCATCTCCCTCTTCATCTGGCCCCATCACTGACAAGCCGACCGTCACGCCCAAGGCCAACAGCAAAATCCATGTCCGCAAGTTCATGGGGCACCCTCCTTGGCAAGCAGCAGGCCCTGTGCGGGATAGGCCAAGTGCAAGGTCATCGTCAAGCTCGCCTCCAGCTCGTCCGACGCCACGCCCTCGCGCCGCAAACTCAACTCATCCAGACTGGCAAAAGGCAGCTCCAACAAGCTTTGCTCGACAAAGGTCCGAATTTGCAAATACGAGCCCACCAAGGGCAAGCGCACCCGGTAGCGGCACAAACGCGTGGCCGCCTCACAACTGAGCTTGTACTCACCCGACACCGCCGGCATCTCCAGTATTTGCGACAAACTCAATAAAGTGCCCACATGCGACTCGACCTCCGCCAACTCGCCCAGCACCGCCTGAAACGCCAAGCCCGGCTCCATGGCAGGTGCCGCCTCTACAGCCGTCATCACAGGCGCTTGGGCTATTTGTTGACGCAAAGTCTTCAAGTCTTGGTTTTGCGCTGCCCATTGCTGATGGGCCTTGGGCAGCAAACCCCACCAAACCACCATGGTGACCAGGCACACAGCGCACATCAACAACCACAAAGGGTTGACCGATTGCAAGGCTCGCTCCATGGCCACGCGCTGAAAGGCAGACGACTTCATCGCGCGGCCTCCTCTGGCTGCCAATACGCAGAAAACTCGAAGCGGTAAGGCCTGTTCGGATCGGTCTGGCTCATCTGGTGCACGCTCAGCTCCACCGAAGTCAACAAAGGCTGAGCCTTCATTTGCGACAAGAAGCGCAACATCTCTTGCGCATTTTTGGCCTCCGCCACACCCCTGATGCGGTCATTGGCCGAATCCAAGCGCAGCTCCAGCAAGGCCACCCGGCCCTTGCGCGTGGTCTCCAGCGTTTCCAGCAATTCCATCCAAGGCTGGTTCAGCTGCCGAATGACCAGCTGTGAAGCCTTGAACTGCTCGGGCGTCAGCTTGGGTGCCACGGCCACACGCGGGGCCTGGCGGGCCTGCGTCTTGAGCAACTGCGCACGCTCTTGCTCCAGGCGCAAGCCATCCTGCTCGGCCGCACGCCACTGCCCCCAGCCCACCAGCAGCGCCAAAATGGCCAGCAAGAGCAGCAGCCACAAACGCCACCCAGCGCGGTACAGCCAAAACACCACACCGCGCTCGGCAAAATCCAAGTCCAGTTGTTTCATGGCTGCACCCTCCACACACTCAGCACATTCGCCACATCGCCCAATCGGTGCCATTGCAAACCCTGCGTTTGCGGCAGTGCCCCGGTGCCCATCCATCCCATGCGTTCGGGCATGGCCAGGCCCTGTCGCCTGAACGCCTGCGCCAGCAAGTCCTCACACTGCCCGGGCGGCAAACTGTTCAAAGCCAAAGCCCAATGCCTGACCGCACACAACTGTCCTTGCCGTGACAAAACCAAATGGCTGCCCTGAGGCTGCACCAGTAAGACCGCTTCGTCCTCGGGCACCTGGCCTGCCACATGGTTCCAGACCACCGACCACTGCGGCACACACGAGGCCAAGGCCAAGCGCTGCGCCCACAGCAAGTCGCGCAACGCCTGCACATCCGATTGCAGCACCGCACACGCCCAATAAGGCGCGTCTTGCACCGGTGCCATCACCACCTTCAGCGGCTGCGTCAGCTCAAAAACCTCTTGCAACTGCATGGCCGTGTAGGCCTGCACATCCTGCCAACGCTCGGCGTTTTGCAAAGGGGCCACTTGTGCCGCATACAACCAGCTGTCGTCCAAGCTCACCCGCACAGGCCGAAACCGCACTGGCGGCGAGGCCAAAAAAGAAGCCAAAGCCGCCAAGCGATCGGCCCCTTGCAAAGGGCTGTCCAAGTCCATCTGTGCCACGCATTGCGCAGGCCCTTGGCCCCAAGCCGGCCGGCTCACCCAACGAAACGCACTGGCCGACAACACCAACTCCCAGCGGGTTTTGAACATGTCAAGCATTCAAGGTCACCCTGCCCACTTCGGCCAAGGTGGTTTCCCCACGCTGGGCCATGGCCATGGCGGCTTCGCGCAGGGTGCGCGTGCCCGACTTGCGCGCCTGCTCCTTGATGGCGCGAATCGGTGCCCGGTCAATGATCAACTCGCGGATCTCGTCTGTGAGCAACAGTACCTCCGCAATGGCCCGGCGGCCTTTGTAGCCCGTGCCGCGGCAATCGCCACACCCCGTGCCGGCGCGAAACAGCCAGTTCGGAACATCTTCTGGGGCGATGCGCAGCAAATCCAGCTCCTGCGCGCTGGGCACATAGGGCGCAGCGCAGCGCGGGCAATTGCAGCGCAGCAGACGTTGCGCCCAAATGCCGTTGAGCGCCGAGACAAAGGAATACGGGTCAATGCCCATGTGCGTAAAGCGCCCCAGTACATCGAACACGTTGTTGGCGTGTACCGTGGTCAACACCAAGTGGCCGGTCAAAGCCGACTGCACCGCGATCTCGGCCGTCTCGTTGTCTCGGATCTCACCCACCATGATCTTGTCCGGGTCATGCCGCAAAATCGAGCGCAAACCCTTGGCAAACGTCAGCCCCTTTTTCTCGTTCACCGGGATCTGCAAAATGCCGGGCAACTGGTATTCCACCGGGTCTTCAATCGTGATGATCTTGCTCTTGCCATCGTGAATTTCGGTCAGCGCGCCATACAAAGTGGTGGTCTTGCCCGAGCCCGTCGGCCCCGTCACCAACAACATGCCATAGGGCTCAGACGCCAAGCGCCGCAAAGTCACCAAAGCCGATTCGTCAAAGCCCAGCGCCTCCAGCGTCAGCGCACCATACGACTCGATCATGGCCCGCTTGTCCAGCACGCGGATCACCGCATCTTCGCCATGGATGCTGGGCATCACCGACAAACGCATGTCAATGTCGCGCCCACCCGACTCCACCGTGAAACTGCCGTCTTGCGGAATGCGGCGCTCGGCAATGTCCAGCTCGGCCAGCACCTTCAAGCGCGAGATCACATGCTCTGCGGTCTCCACGCCGGCCACACTCAGTGCATGGTCCAGCACACCATCAATGCGGAACTTCACCTCCATGCCCCCTGGTGTCGACTCGATGTGGATGTCTGACGCCGTGACCTTCAGCGCGTCATACAGCACCGAATTGACCAGCCTCACCGCCGGGCTGGCCGACTCGCTCAAACCCGCCAATGACAGCACCGCCGCAGGCTTGCTTTCGCGGGCATAACTGCCGCCTTCGATGCCCATGCCATCGGTCGCGCGCGCGCCCTCTTCCTTGCGCGACAAGTAGGCCAAAATATCTTCGGGCATGGCCAATGCGTAATGCACCGCCCCACCCGCGCTGCGCTCCATCCAGCTTTGCAAGGCCAGGTCCAGCGGGTCGCTGATCACCGCCCACAAGCGGCCTTCATCGCGCAACACAATCCCTTTGCGCTTGATCGCCTTGGTCAAAGGCAGCACATCAAAGGCATCAGACAGCGCCAACATCTGCGCCGTCTCCATCACCGGATGGTCAAACTGCGCGGCCATCCAGCCCAAAGCCTGCCGTGGCTCCAGCCGCATTTGCGCCGCCACTTCGTCCACCAGTGCGCGCCCAGCCACCAAAGCGCTGGCGCGCCAAGCGCTCAAATTCTGCAGATCCTGCTCTGTCCTGGAGGGGGTTGGCATGCTCATCAAAAGCTCCCCGCCAAATCAAAAATCGGCATGTACAGCAAGATCACAATCACCCCCACGATCAAACCGATCGCTGTCATCAACAAAGGCTCAAAGCTGCGCATGAAACGGTCAATCCACTGGGTGATTTCTTCGTCGTAAAAAAGCGCCGACTGCGTGAGCATCTTGCCCAAATCGCCGGTGCGCTCGCCCACCATCAGCAAACGTTGCGAGATCGGTGTCGTCAAGGCCGCCGACTCAAATGCCACCGACAAAGACACCCCCGACTCGATGTCGTGCCTGGCTCTGGCCAACTTGTTTTGCACATCCATCGACACCACGCTGGCCACCACCTCCATGGCCTTGACCAAGGCAATACCACCTTGCAACAACA
This sequence comes from Comamonadaceae bacterium, assembly GCA_027486495.1. GTDB lineage: Bacteria > Pseudomonadota > Gammaproteobacteria > Burkholderiales > Burkholderiaceae_C > Limnohabitans_A. The sequence continues at coordinate 32,698 of JAIXOZ010000138.1, forward strand.
TGCCCATGGTCATGTACAAGCGCGACAACTCGTAAATGCGCACGCGCTCGCCAATCTGCGGCAGCTTGGCCAAAATCACCACCCAACCGCCGTTTTTCCGAATGCGCTGCCACAGCCAAAGCAAGCTGCCCGCCACGCCCGCCAAGGCCAGCAACAACCAAGAGGTGTGCTCGGCTGCAAAGCGCCCCCAAGACAGCATCAGCGCCGACATGAACGGCAACTCGCGTCCGGCCCCCTGGTACACCTCGGCAAATTTGGGCACCACATACACCATCAAAAACAAACTCACCAGCAAACCCACGCTGATCAAAATGCCCGGGTAAATCGAGGCGCTGATCACCTTGCTGCGCACCGCCTCCAGCCGCTTTTGGTAGTCCACATAACGCTGCAAAGCCAGCGGCAAATCGCTGGTGCCCTCGGCTGCGCGCACCACCCCGATGTAGAGCACCGGAAACACCGCCTCTTGCGCCTGCAAGGCCACCGAAAAGCGTTTGCCCGAGCGCAAGTCGTGCAGCAATTTCTCAAACACCTGTCGCCGCGCTGCGTCGGTTTCTTTCTCGCTCAAGGCCTCGGTCGACTCCACAATGCCCAAGCCAGCATTGAGCAGCGCCAGCAGCTCCTGGCTAAACAGCAACACCGAAAAATCCACCCGACCCACGCCCAGCCAGCGCTGCAAGTTCAGAGCACCTGGGTTGTCAGCTTGGATCGAAATCGCCCGCAAACCCAATTGCGTGAGTTGGTCCCGCGCACGCTCCAGATCGTGCGCCTCCAACACCTGATCCACAATCAGCTGCTGCGCATTGATCACCCGGGCACGGAACTTCAAAGCACTGCTCAGTTGGTGATGTCGGCGTCTTCAGCCGAGCCGCCACGCTGCCCGTCTTTGCCCAAAGACTGGATCTGAAAATCGCCATTGCCCACCGGAAAGGTGTAGAGGTATTTGCGTCCCCACGGATCGGGTGGCACAGCTTTTTTCAGGTAAGGGCCATTCCAGCCCTTGGCGGAATCGGGCTGAGTGGTCAAAGCCGCCAATCCCTCGTCGTTGCTAGGGTAGCGACCCACATCCAAACGAAACGTGTCCATGGCCTTAGCCAAGGCTTCAATCTGGGCTTTGGCCGTGGTGGCCTCCGACTTGCCCAGTTGCGCAAAATACTTGGGCCCCACATAAGACGCCAACATGCCAATGATGACGATCACCACCAACAACTCCAGCAAGGTGAAACCCGCTTCGCGTCTTAAAGGCTTCAAAACACGGCCTTTGGAACAAGGCGGCGCAATGCGATGGGCAATCATGTGAGTTTGGCTTTCAGCCCGAAGCTGCACAAGCACCTAGGGGCATTTAGAAAAACGAGCAGCCGGTACAGACAAGCCGCAAACAATAACTGCTCAAAACTGACAATTTACGCAAACACAGTGACAATATCGTGAAATCCGTCACTCACTGCCCCTCAAAAGGTGAAGAAGCCGCGCCCTTGTAGAACCGCGTCAATGTAGGAGCCGGGTCCATGTGAAAGCCCGGTCCATGTGGGAGCTGCGCCCCTCGCGCGATACCCGTCTGTGTGGGAGCTGCGCCCCGCGCACGATGGTTTTTGAACCGCATGCAATCGCGCACAGGGTGCTGCTCCTACAAACCCCGTCTCTGTGTCACTGTGGGAGCTGCGCCCCGCGCACGATGGTTTTTGATCCGCATGCAATCGCGCACAGGGTGCTGCTCCTACAAACCGCGTCGCTGTGTCAATGTAGGAGCTGCGCCCCGCGCGCGATGGGCGTGGAACACGCCCTGCAAACCGTCAGGGAGCACGATCCGTCAGCCGCAAACTCTTGAGCTTCTCGCGCTCTTGGTCATTATCGTTTTCCAGCTTGACCATGCCCAGCTGCGTGAACACCCCGCCTTTGAGCAGATAAGCCGACTTGTAAGCCTGCTCATAGCGCGACAGCAAATCGGTGTTGATCTTATAAAGCCCCGCATTGTTGTTCTCGCACTGCACCAGCTGCTTGGACTTGGCCAGCAAATTGTCTTGAGACACCTGCAAATTGCCTTGAGACACCTGCAAATTACCTTGCTGCACACGCGCCTGGGCCGCCGCCGTGTTTTGCTGCTCCAACGCTTGCGCCTTGAGCTTGGTCAGCTCCTCGCTCAAACGCTGCTTGTCCTCTTGCAAAGCGGCCACTTCTTTTTGCACCGCACTCAATTTGGCAGCCGATGCAGACTTCAAGCGCAAGGCATCGCCTTGCGCCTTCTTCAAGTCGTCCAGCACCTGCGTTTTTTCGGCCGTCAAACGGTTTTTCTCTTGCTCCAAAGACTGTGTCTTTTGCTGAGCGCGCTGCAAGGCCTTGGCGGCTCTTTCATTGGCCCCTTTGTCATCAACCGCCATGGCGGCCGTGGACAACAGCATCAAACTGGCCAAGCAAAGGTTTATAGGTGTGCGCATCTCATCTCACTTCAAAAACGGGCGTTCAAGTCCAGCTGCAAGATGTCGCTGGAAAACTTGGTGATGTTCCCCGGTGCAAACGAATCAATCTGGTTGGCCGACAACCAACGGGCCGAAGCCCAGGTGTTTTTGTACAAGCCATAGCTGGTTTGCAAGACCCAACCCTTATTGTTGGTGCCGCCCAAACCAAAGTCAGAATTGGTGAAAGCATCCAGCACCGCATCGCTGCCCAAGTAGCGGTAAGCCAGAGAAGCATTCCACTGTCCGGGTTGGTACGCCTGCGCAGGACCAAAGGCGGTGCGCAACATGTAACCCGAATCCTTGCCGTCGGCCAACTCGTACCCGGTGCGCGCTTTGATTTTCTTCTTGTCAAAGCCCAGGTTCTTCACAAAATCGGCCGTCAGCACCACAGGCTGGCCGAGCAAATTGTTCAAGCTCAAAGAGGTGGTCAGGTTCAAGATCTTGAACTCGGACGCCAGGCCCAAGTTGGTGGCCGTGTCCAGCTGAGAATTGACCCGGAACAAGGTATTGCCCCGTTGACGCAATGCGCTGCTGTACTCATAACGGACCGCGTAGTCCGGACGCGTCAAGCGCGCTTCCTCGGTTTCGCGCGAAGCCGTGATGCCCTGGTAGGTGTACAAAGACAGGCCCAGTTTGAGCTCATCGCGGTTGGCCATCTTGAAGGCATTGCCCAACTGCACACCCACCATGCTGCGCGAAGCGCTGGTGCCCGGCCTGTTCTCGGTCAGGGGGAAATAACCGACTGCGGCAAAACCTTCGCCGCCGATCCACTTTTCCTGAGCCGCCACCGCAATGCCCTCAAAACCCAGGTCATCGGCATACACCAAGTCGGTCGAATAAAACGGATTGGCCATGCGCCCAGCCGTCACGCCCAAAGAGGCGTCGGGCTTGACCTGCACATAAGCACGGTCCAGCACCACCGCGTATTTGTTGAACGACTGCCCCATGGTCTGGTTAGTCGACGTGGGGCTGCCCGTGCTGCTGCCCGTTGTCAAACGCACGCCCGACGTGACCTGTTCGTTGACCTTGGCCACCACACCCAAACGGGCACGCACACGAGTGCGGTCGAAGTCTTCCTGGGTGTTGCTGTTGGGCAAACCACCGGTGTTGTTCAGGGCCAAGTCAGCAGCGCGGGTGTATTGACCCCCGCGAAAGCCAAAACCCGGCGCAGTGTTGTCTTGGCCCAAGCTGGCGGTTTCCGCCCTTGCCCGAATATCCCCCTCAAAGGTGAGTCGACTCAGCCAATCCGGATAGGCATCGGGCTGACCCCAGCGCTCGGCCTTGGCTTGGCTCAGCACCTCGCCTTTGATCTGCTCGCGCATTTCCCGGCGCACCGACTCGGGCACAAAAGGCACACGCACCACGCGCTTGCCGTCAACGCCTGTTTCGGGCGTTGTTGTTGCGATTTGGTTAGGCGCGCTGGCCACGTTGGGCTGGACTTGCCGCATCATGGCCGCAGCCTTTTCGCGGTTCAGCAAACCACTTTCCACCAAGGTGTTGATCAACACTTGTGTGGTTGCACGCAGCTGCTGCAACTCTTCAGCCGCAGTTTGCGCTTGCACCACAGGGCTCGATGCGGCGCCAAGCGCCAAAGCCAGGGCCGATACTTTCAGATTCAAACCAATTTTTTTCATTGTCACATTCCTTGTTTCATTCAAATCTGGGCAGCCCATCAGCGGCCCGTAGAAATACGCAAACGGATCGGCTGCGGCATCTTCTCGGGGGGGCCAGCACTGAACGCATTGGCCGACTCGATGGCTTTTTTCAGCAAAGCATCAAGCTCTTTGTCGTCCGTGCCCTTGATCAGCTCAAAACGGCCGATGCTGCCGTCCCGGTTCACCCACACCTGCACCTCGGCCTTGTAGGCCATCTCGCGCAGATCCTTGTTGCGCGTCAGTTGGCGCTGCAACTCGCCCTTGATCAGATTGGCATAAAAGCTGAAAGCGTTGAACCCGCCACCGACAACCCCACCACCACCAGTGGGGGCCACCACTGGCGCTTTGCCCACATTCGACAAATCTTCGCTCGTGATCTTGCCGGCCGAAAAAGCACTCGGGCCATCGCCGGCAGGGCCATCCATCTTCAAATCGGCCGACGGGGCCGGTGGTGCCATCTTGGGCTGCTCCATCGGGGGCGGCTTGTTCAGGTCTTTGGGAGGCTCTGGCTTTTTCTCTTCTTTGGGCGGCGGCGGTGGCGGCGGTGGTGTGGTCGGAATCAAGCTGATCTTGGGCGCCTTGCGCGGCTTGTCTTCCACCTTGGAGACAAAGGAATACACCCCCCAAGCCATCAATGCCAGAACCACAGCCCCCGCTGCGATCAAGCCCATGTTGCGACGCGAAATGCTCACCTTAGGTTCCAATCCGGGCCGTCACCAAGCCCACGTTGCTGATCTTCAGTTCGGCCGCCAAGTCCACAATCTCCATCACTTTTTCGTAATGCGCTTGCGCGTCACCCTTGACCATGATGGGCGCGTCCGGGTCTTTGGCCACGGCTGCCGCCAAGCGCGAGCTCAGCTCAGGCAAAGTGATCGGCGCGCCGTTTAAAAGCAAGCTGCCATTGGGCAAAATCTGGATGATCCGCACCTCTTTTTGCACCGTGCTCGGCTTGTTGCTGGGCTTGGGCAAATTGATCTTCAGGCCCTGCACCGAAGCGGTGGTCATGATGATGAAAATCACCAAAAGCACATACGCCAAGTCCAACATCGGCGTGACGTTGATCGTGTCGTAGGGTTTGGTTTCGGTTTGTGTTTTCATGTTTTGCCCTGCCTCATTTGGCCCGACCCGTGGCCAGACCGATGTCGGTGATGTCCACCCTTTTCAAAATTTCCAGCACCTGCATCACCTTGGCGTATTGCGTGCGGGCATCGCCCTTGACCACAATCGACTGCTCCGGGTTGGCCCGCTTCATCTCACTCAAGCGCTGCTCCAGTTGCTCGGCATTGACCGGGTAAGTGTCCAAATACATGTCACCCGCCTGCGAAATCGTCACCGCCTTCACGCCCTTTTTGGCCAGGTTGTCGATCACCTTGGTCTTGGGCAAATCCACCTTCACGCCCTGCACCGACGCCGTGGTCATGATGATGAAAATCACCAAAAGCACGTACGCCAAATCCAGCATCGGCGTGACGTTGATGTCGTCGTAGGGCGCGTTTTCTTCTTGAACTTGCACAGCAAAGCCTTGTCTTAATCGTTGTGCAGTTCAGCCGAACGGGTCAGGAACTCGTCACAGAAAACGGCCAAGTCCGAGCTGATGTTCTTGATCTGGATGGCAAACCAGTTGTAAGCAAACAGGGCTGGAATCGCCACCGCCAAACCCGCCACCGTGGCCACCAGCGCCGCCGCAATACCGGGGGCAATCGCGTTCACGTTCACGTCACCCGCTGCGGCAATGGCCGCAAAGGTGATCATCACGCCCACCACCGTGCCCAGCAAACCCAGGAATGGGCCGCCCGAAATCGAAATCGTCAGCAACACAATGCCGCTGTTCAACCGCTGGCTCACGCGCAGCATCAAAGCGTCCAGCGTGGCGCGTATCGAGTCCACCGCCGATGCACTCAAACCATGGGCTTGGCCTTTGGCGTCTTGCATCTTGAAGCGCACCGCAATCTCTTGCATGCCCAGCTCAAAGGCTTCCATCAATGGCGAGTTTTTCACTGAGGCCATGTTTTTCAACATGGCGCCTTGGGTACTGCCCGGCTGCAACATTTGCACCGCATGCTCTTTGTAAAAAGCCAAGAATGCCGCATTCGATTTGGCGTAACGCGACAGGGTCACCGTCTTGTCGTACATCACCCAGATACTCAAAATCAGCATCACGCCCAGCAAGGCAATCACCACCCAACCGTCGATCGTCACCGCGCCGATCAAGATCGCAAAATACGCCACCTCGGCCTCGGCGGGTGCGCCAGCATCAAAACTCAGCATCAGGCTGTCGGCCTCTTGGCTGGCCGCAAACGCCTTGATGTAGGCTGCCGAGCGCGGCACATTGGCCAGCGTCACCGCATCCAATTCGCCGCGCAAACCATTGCCCAGCACCACATCGCCTGAGGTGTCCGTCATGGCCAAAGCCGCTTCGCCCGCCGCATTGCCATCCACAAAGAACTGCACCTTGCCGCCTGCGTACACCACCGCCAAATGCTGCCAAATGCCCTCTTGCAGTTTGCCAGCGGCGGCTGCCGCTGAACTGCCAAAGCGCACGGTGGGCACACCGGCTGCCAGGTCCACACTCAAAGACCCCATGCTGAGTAAACTGGCCCCGACCAGATTGTCGGGCTTGACCCAAGCCGTCATCGTCCAGCCGGTCGAAGGCTTGAGCGACAAACTTACCGCAGCCGGCACCACCACGCGCGCCACGCCGTTGAAAGCCATGGCACCACCAATCGGCCCATTGGCCACTGCCACACCCGTGACCTCATTGGCGTTGTTGGCATAGCCTGTGGCGTCTTTCACACCGCCCTCTTCCGAAAAGTTCAGCACCAGCACCTGCGACTCGTCATAAACCGCCTTGCTGTTGTCGGCCGCCTTGGCGTCCTTGTTGCCCCAGCGCAGCATCAGCGAATCAGCTGTTGCCTTGGCCTGGAGCTTGGGCAGCTTCACCCACACCACCGCCAACTCGTTGGCCGCATCAAATTTTTCAATGTGGTAGGCCAATGGCGTTTTGTTGTCGGCCGCAAAAAAGCGCAAGTCCGAGCCATCGGGTTTGGCTTCCGAGAAGTTGAAGTTACCGCTGTGCAAGCGCACCAGCACCGGCAACACGTTCACATCCTGGTCAATCTCTACGCCCGTGGGGGATGTATCAAACACCAGTTTTTTGCCGTGCTGCCAATCGTCCGCGCTGGCCAGCAAAGGCAGTAGCAAAACCGAGGCCACCAAGGCCGAAATGCCCAATTTCAGTAATTTCATATCTGTTCACCACCCAAAAGTTGCATTCAAAAAATTCAGCTCGGCGCTCATCAGCCTGGCGCCTTGTTGGTTACCGCAGCACCCGGTTCATTGCCCTTGTTGCCACTGTTTTTCTTTTTCTTCTTGCCATCACTGTCGTCGTCTTCATCACCTTCCTCATCGGTCGCAGCTTCTGAGCCATAGCCCATCACATCCACCGACAAGGTCAGGCTCTGCGCTGCCGTGGTCGCCGCTGCACGCGAGGTGTCCGGCGTGGCACTTGTGTTGCTTGCAGCCGCCGGCGCAGGCGCTGCCCCGCTGTCCACCACCACCGCGCCCGACACACCACCAGAGGCCGAGATGTTGCTCGAGTTCAGCACCACGGCCGCCTCGATCTGCACCTTGCCGGTCGATCGCACACCCGCATCGCCCGCATCAAAAATGCCGCGCGGCGCCAGCGCCACCACGTCACTGGCCGCTTGTTTGTCCGAGGTTTGGAGCGTCGCAATACCCGAACCCGAAATGGAGCCCGAGATATCGATCTTGGTGTTGCCGCTGGCATCGGTCGTCAAGAGCGGCGGCGGTGCCGAAGAAGCCGTCTTGCTGCCCCGGCCCGCGTCGATGTTGCCGTACTGCGAAATCATGGTGATGTCGCCGCCGCCCAAGGTGAAGACGCGGCCCTGGTTGACGATGAAGTCTTGCCCCACCAGCACCCGGATCTCACCACCTCGCACCGTGAAAATCCCGTTCTCAGACGCCGCCTTGCTTTGCAAATAAAACGGAATACTCACCAAACCTGCAATCACAGAACCTTTGGGGGCCATCAAGTCCAAAGACCCACCCTGCTCGGTTTTGAACTGGCTGCCGTACACCAAAATATTCCCGCCCTTGAGCGTGTTGACGGCATAGCGTTCAGCAATCGTTTTGTCAAAAGCCGCCAGGCCATCTTTGGCTGCCTCGACCACGCCATCCACAAAGGCTGCAGATTTTTTCTCCAGCGCCGCCGGTGTGCTCAGCGCATCTGCTTTGGGCAAGCTGGCACCGGCCAGGGCCATGATCGCAGCGCCGCCTTCAGGCAAATACGCGTTGTCCAAGTTACCCCGTGTCACCACGCCCTGGCTGTTGCCCAAGTCGATGTCGCGCCTGGCTACCAACCCCAACAAGCCAGGGCCCGTCACCGCGTGCTTGACCGGGTTTTCTTTGTCTGGGTCGGTGCTGTCCACCACATCGCGGCCCGCCATCACCCAAGTGGCGTCGCTGCTGCGGTTGTGCTGGACGGCAAAACCCAGGTTGCGCACATCGCGGCCAGCCAAAATTTCGGCTTTTTTGGGCAAATTCAACAAAGCCGTGCCATACGAGCGATCTGTCGATGGTGGCACCTCGGCGAACACATCGCCCTCCAGCGCCACCAGACGCACCGGCTGCGCATCGCCCGCATGCAACTGCCCGGGCATGTGACCGGCCAGGGTGTTGTTGCGCCGGCCCACCAACAAATTAACCTGCGACGCCTCCATGCTCACGGGCGCTGTGGGCACAGACAGCGCCGCCGGATCGTGGTCCAGCATGATGACGCCGCTGTACAAAGGGCCATAGGCGGCCAGGTTCACCGAGCGCTTGGCCATCAACTCCAGTTGGCCCGAGGCTGCTGCGGCCAGACCCATGCCGTCTAGCACCCGCACATCGCCGCCCAATGCCACTGCCTTGACTTGACCCGGTGACAACACATACAAGGGATTCAACAACTGGCCCGCTTCGTCATAACTGGGCAATTCAACATTCAAGTTGGCCAACAACAAACCGTTGTTGGTCAGCGTCACACCACCGCCCACCGCCGTCATGCGCACGCCGCTGCTCACGCCATAGCTCATGAAAGCACTCGACTGCGCGGCCTCTTTCAGGTTGCTCAGGTTTTGGCGTGCCAGTGTCGGGTTGTAGATGGCCTCAACACCAACACTGCGCCCGGCCGTCACATCCGCCGTGCCATCGCCCAAAGCCAGCACAGGCTTGAGGGCGGTGTACACATCCACCGCATCGCCATTGGCATCCAGCTGCTCCGGCGCCATCACATCAAAGCCCTTGATGGCACCGGCTGCAATGTTTTGCCCGGCACGCAGGGTCATGCTGCCCTTTTGGGTGTAGAACTGACCGCCCAAAATATCTTGGCCTGCCTGCACACGCAAATCGCCGCCGCCTTGCTCCACAAAGCGACTCGCCTGCACCAAGCCATCTGACCCTGCAGTCATGTAGGCATTGCTGGCCACATTCGCCAACACATCATTGACCGTGCCACCCGCGCGGATCTGCACATCACCGCCAGCCAAAGTGGCAATGCCCGTTCCCAAATGATCAGGACGCGCCCACCAAGCGGTGTTCGCACCATCAAACACCCGCGTCACCCCATCGGCCGCCAAACGGCTGTTGCCCTGTCGGAACAACCAGTTGTTGACCAACTGCGGCACCACAGCGCCCTGCACATCTTGCCCGGCCTCGATGCGAATCGCGCCACCTTGGCGGCCAAATGCAGCGGGTGTCAGTGTGCTGTCACCGTACACCGAATTGCGCTCGTTCTTTGGCACAGTGAAACCAGTGCCCGTCAAATCCCGCGCATATCCGGCGGTGTAAACAGCAGCTCCATAGCTGCGGTCCAAGGTCACGTCGCCATCCGGGTCGCGCCAAACCGCCGAGCCCAGCACCACGTTGCGGCCTGCAGCCACGTCGATGCTGCCCGTGCCCGTGCGCACCAAGGCCACCGGCACCTGTTCTTCGAGGACAGGCCGTGCATAACGCAACGACACATCGCCCGTTCCGGTCAAGGTTTGCGTGGGCTTGGCAGCCGTTGCATCAGCGCCCCCCACCAAACGCAAATTCCAAGATTGCGGAGAACTGTCCAGCGCCCACAGCGGCATGGCCAAGCCATTGTTCACAAAGCCATCGCTGATTGACCCCCTCACATTCAAATCGCCCTGCGCACGCAAAGTCAAGGCACCGGCTTCGCCCACAAAGCGCCAGGTGTTCAGGTCCCAGCCGCGCTCAGACACATTCACCGCCTGTTCGTTGACCGACACGGTCAAATCGCCCGTAGACCGCACCTCGATGCCCGGTGTCAAACGCAAACCACTGGGTGCCTGCAAACGCGACAGAACGCCTGATCGCCCCCACATGAAGCGCGTGGCGTCCCCAGCCATCTTGCCGGCACTGCCCGCATTCAAATTGCTGTCTGAATCGGTCAATTCGCTGATGGAGTTGCTGCTGCCGCTCAGTTGGTAAGTCTTGACCGCCTCGATCACCGTGTCACGACTGCCCGTCACGCTGCCCTTGAACTGCGCCACCGCCACATCGCTGCCGTTGTCCGTTCGGGGGGCGCGCAAAGTCACTGTGCCGTTTTGTCCAGCCCCAAGGCCCGACACATCGATCTTCGCGCCCGCTTGCAATGACAAACTCGCACCTTTGTCGGTTGCTGTCGGTGCCAGACCGTCCGCATTCGACACGCCCAACACCACCACACCACCATCGCCTGCCGAGCCTGCATCGGTCAGCGCTGCCTGGGTGGCATTCGCACGCAACACGGCGGTTGAGGCCAATGTCAATTGGCCTTGGTTGCCCGAAGCCTGAGCCTGGCTGGCATACAGCTCTATCCGTCCACCTTGAGCACCACGGGCGTCCAGCTCACCGGCCACCGTCAAGTTGCCCCGGTCTACCGCCACCGAAATCTCATGCGCCTGCATGCGCCCGCTGGCGCTCAGCGTCACATCGCCCTGGCGCACACGCACTTCGCGCGAGGCGGTCATGCCCGCCGCATTCAACTTGGCGTTCAGGGCATCAAAGGCCTCAGCGTCTTTGATGCGCCCCACATCCAGGCTGAAACTGCCCTGCAACGGCGCACGGGCCAGACCACTGTCGATGGCAGTTTCGGCCGCACCTTTCAATTGCCCGAGCATGTTGAAGGCACCGTTTTGCGTTTTGGCCGCCGTCACTTGCAAGCTGCCCGCATCAGCGCCTTGGGCGCTGATATCTACCACCGACTGTGCCCCTAAGGTCACCGCCGCTGCACCGCCGTCCAACACCACGCTGCCCCCCGGCGTGTAGGCGTGGCCGCTGCCAAAATTTTGGGTCACCCCGCGTACATCGAGCTGACCCTGGCCCACTGCACCCACCGTCACGCCCGTGGTGGCCTCGTCCGATGCCCGCACCACAATGCGGCCCGAGGGGGCCGACACGATCGTGTCGATGGCCACATTGCGCCCCTGCAAAGTCCAAGCGCCACCCAAGCCCAGAGCCTCGGCAGAGGCTGCACGGCCATCGGCCTCGGGTTCTAGCTTCAAATCTTTGCCTGCCGTCAACACCGCCGCAGCACCGTCCAGCGTGGCCAGTCGAGCGGCAGACACTGTCACCGCGCCAGCCGACTGCAAGCTGCCATCCGTTGCCGTGGCCACCACATCGCCTTGCGACTTCAAAGTCAATTTCTCGAAGCCCAACACATCCAAATGGCCGGCACCGAGCAGAATTTGTTTGGCATCGACAGTCAAGCTGCCCGCCAATGGCTTGGGGTCAAGCTGAGCTTCAGACGCAGCGCCCGCCAAGGTCACCACATCGGCGTTCAGCGTCAAGCTCTGACCATGCCCTTCCAGCGCTGGGGCACTCACTGTCAAACTTTTCAAAGAACCCTTGCCCACCGTCACCTCACCAAACACACCAATGCTGCCATCGCTGCGCAAGGTCAAGCTGTCCAAGCGGTTCAGCATGGCCAAGTTGGTGCCCTTCAGGCTGGCCACACCAGCCTCATCGGGGGCGCTGTCGCCCAGTGTGATCTGCGGCGCACTCACACCCAAATCGGCACCCCGGCTCAAATTCAAACCGCCTTGCAAACGCATGCCCACGGCCGCATCCAACCAGGCCGAACCGGTTGCGCCCAAGCTGGCACCGTTGGCCAGATCCACGCGCCCTTGCGCAGCGGGCAAGCCGGCCTCGCGGGTCACGGTCAAGCCTTTGGCCGCACTCAGTGCCACCAAAGCACCATCTTGCCGACCATCGGTGACATCCAACCACAAGGGTTGCACCGGGTGGCTCACAGTGCCGCTGGCCTGCACCTGCGCCAGACCCGATAGCTCCAGGCTGTTGCGGGCCGCCAGCAACCACTCAGGGCCCTGCAGGGCCTGCGCGCTGTTGTTCAAACGCAGTGTGTCTGCGGTAGCTTGCACATGCACCCCATCGGCCTGCCAGGTGCGCTGACCACCCAAGAGCACACTCTCGGCCCCCAAGCCCACCAACTCGCTGGCCAACACTTGCACGCTTTGGCCTGCGTTGTTTCCGCCGTTACTGGCTTTGTAGCTGACCACATCCAAGTTGGCGGCCGACACATCGGCCGTGCCACGCTGCCCTTGGGCCGCACCCAAACGCGTCTCGCCTTGCAAACTGATGGACGAAGCCATTTGTGCGCTTTTCGCCGCCAGTACCTGAATGCTCAAATGCCCTGCATCGGCAGGCAAGGCAGGGTCGCTCACGCCTTTGCGCACGGCCTCGGCCTGGAAGAAGTCGTCCGCGTTGTACTGCTTGAATTCGCTGCTCTTGGCAATCACATCGGCTGGCAAAACCCTGAAGCCCGATGTGCGTGTGTCGCCACGCCCATCGGCGCTGTTGCTCCGGTAGCCCGAGACGGTGTAAGAACCGTCCAGGTTTTTCACGTTGCTGCCCGCGCTCATGTCGCGCAAACCGGCTTGGGCCTGCACCGCAAACCCTCCGGGCAACAAAGCGTAGTGACCGGGCAACAAGGTGTAGTGCCCCGCCGCCAAACCGGGCACGCCGGACAAATACACCTGTTCGCCCACACGCAAACCGGCTGTGCCTTCATACACATCGAGCGGTGCGACCGGCGCGCTAAAGCCCGGCAAGACCGCAAAAGCGTTTTGCAAGATGTCTTGCGAGCCGCCCGGCCCCGGCACAAAGTCATAGGTCTTGACTTGGCCACCGCCGCTCAGGTCCAGCACTGCACCGGCTTGTTGCTGCACCACCGGCGCTTGCACGGCAATGGATTTACTGGGCAATCGCAGCTCACCCAGCTCGGCATTGGGCGCATAACTGCTGGTCAGCTTTAATTCTTTGGTGTTGGCCAGGGTGTAAGTCCAGTCCGTGCCATTGGTCATGCGACCCAACAGCACAGGCGTGGCCGCGTTGCCCGCCACCGAAGTCACACTGCCGGGCGTGAACACCACCGATTCGTTGGCGAGCAGTCGAATTTGACCTTGTGGTGCCAACAAGCGCCCGCCTTGCTCAATCTGGTCGGCACGCACGGTGACCACGCCAGCGGCCGACAAAACCGGACCAGCACTGCCCGTCTGGCTTGAAATGCTCACACGGCTGGGCTGTGCATCGGCATGCAGCGCCAGTTCAAACTGCGTCAAAGTGCTGGGGTAAATTTGCTGCGCCTTGAGGTTCAATGCGTGACCGGTGTCCAGCCGCCCTGTCAAAGCAGCGGCCCCTGGTGCGCTCACATCGTCTGGGCTCAGGCCCACCAAGCGAATGTCGCTTGTGGCTTGCAAATTCACCTGGCCAAAACCTTGTGTGGCCATCTGGCCTTGCAAGTCCAGCGTGGTGGCTTGCACAGTCAAGCTGGCGGTGCCGTCTGCGGCCAAGCCAGCGTTGTCTTGGTAACGCGCATCGTTGTTACCCAGGCTTACATAAGGGGCAGCCAAACGGGCCGACTGCGCGCCTTCAGCGGTAGCCAATTGCGGGGCATCCAGGGTCAGCGAAGACGCCAAGGCCAGGTCCAATCCATCTCCCAGCGCGATCTGGTTTTGGCTTTTCACAGCCAAGCGGCTCACGCCTGCTGCGGCCAAAGCAGCCACGGGCAC
>JAIXOZ010000053.1 GCA_027486495.1 Comamonadaceae bacterium
CTGCGCACCTCGGGAATGTCCACCAAGTCACGCGGGTCGTGGTTGTAGCCATCCACCACCAGACTCATCTGGCCACGGTAACGCCAAGCGTCTTCGCGGGTGGCGGTGAACAGCTTGAGGGCTTCCAGCACCGAAGCCAGATCTTGTTGCTCCACCTGCCGCCTGGAAATCATCAGGACAACAGGGTCGGTCACGCCTTTGCGCAGGTCAAGTCGGGGGGTGGTCATGGGGGGTATTTTGTCAGCTACTTTTAAATTCAGCCCATTTTTGGGCCGGACAGTGAAGGCGGGCTCTGGGTTCTCATGCCCAGCCATCGGATATCTTGGATGAAGCCGCCACTTTGTTTCTTATTGATCCGCTGACAAAACAATAAATTGATCACACCTATACAATGTAAAGATAAAAATTTACATTCAACGATACAAATGCTTGACCTCAACGATGCAATCATCCTCGCTTGCGCAGCCCAAGGCGGGGCCATGGCCAGTGTGGCGACCGAGCAAACCGGCCTGACCCGGGTGGCCGTGTCGCGTCGCATCAAGAAGCTGGCCGACAGTGGCTATTTGCAGCGGCACGGCACAGGCACGCGGCAAACCTACAGCCTGGGTGACAAGCGCTTTTGGCTGGGCGTGCAGCAGCGCGAAAGCATTTTGCAGCGCGGCGGCGAAATGGCCGTTTGGGAGCAGCGCCTTGCGCCCCTGCTGACCGACCTCAAGCCCAACGTCAAAAGCCTGGTGAATACCGCATTCACCAAAATGCTCAACAACGCGCTGGACCACTCCAACGGTTTGCAGGTGCTCATGGGCATGCACTTGCAAGACGGACAGTTGCAAATGGTGGTGGCCGATGACGGCGAGGGCATCTTTTGCAAAATCGCCGAATCGGCCCACCTGTTTGATGAACGCTTGGCCATTTTGGAGCTGGCCAAAGGCAAGTTCACCACGGCGGCCCAAGGCCATTCGGGCATGGGCATTTTTGTGTCGTCCCGCATGATGGACGGCTTCGCCATCGAATCGTGTGGCTTGCGTTTTGACCCCAACGAGCACAGCACCCCTTTGGCCCGCTTTGACTGGATCGATGTGGCCGCCGCACTGAAGCCGTCACAGGCGCAGACCGTGGTGCGCATGTCGCTGGCGGTGGACAGCACACGCACCAGCAACGATGTGTATTTCAAATACTTTGAAGCCAGCAACGTGGGCGATGCAGAGCCGGGTGAAGCTTTTCACACCACAGAAATCCCGGTGCGCCTGGCCCAACTGAGCAGCGAGCTGGTCTCCCGCTCGCAAGCCAAATGGGTCATGAACCGCGCCACACAGTTTAAGACCGTGGTGCTTGACTTTGAAGGCGTGGCCCATGTCGGCCAAGCCTTTGTGGATGAAGTTTTCCGAGTCTTTGCCACCGCACACCCTCACGTCCGGCTCAAAACCATGGGCATGACGCCCGAGGTGGCCAAGCTCGTGCGCTTGTTTGGAGGAGCTTGATTCCTCGGGCCTCGTGCCCGTGGCTCAATCCGTTGACTCAATCCGGACTGCTGGATAACCCAGGCAAAGCCCTGGTACACAAAGCCCCGCCCCATTCGTAAGCTGAGCGCCTTTGCAACAAGGAGGCGATATGCCCACCAGCAAGCAACCCGGCGATGCCCCCGTTTACGGCATTCGGCCCCAAAAACCCGGCATGTATTTGGGCTTGTTCCATGGCCGCGATACGCCTCATGAAGCGATGAACGGCTGGGGTTTTGATGGCCCCGCCCTTGGCCCGCTCAAACACGTTCACACCACCTACGCTTGCAGCATGAACGTCGAGTTCACCAACCTGAGCGACGCCCACATGCTCACCGGCAGCAACGACACGTTTTTGGAGCTGCAACTCGACGGCGACCTCTTGTGCTTTGGCGGCAAGCTGTACGGCGATTGGACGGTCTACATGGTGAAGCCCGAAGAATGCTTCCGGCCGCCCGACACCTTCCGGCAAAACACCCGCCCCAACGACTTACGCAGGCAAGCCAAACTCAAGCCATGGCCCGACGACAAGTGAAAGAAATACAAAAAATAGTCTGCAAGCAGCACGCCAATTCAATGGGTCAGATCAGATGGCTTGGATCCCAATCGAAGTCAAATAACCATATATTGGGTCGTAGAAAGACGGGTCTCTGGTGGGGTCTTCTGGATCGCCGGGTGGGATAACGATGACCATGCCTTGGCGAGCGCGGGTAAGCAAAACCCGATAAGCATTTTTCAAATACATCTGGCGATGTGCCAGGTGTATTTTTTGCCATTTGTTGCCCACAAACGAACGGTATTCCCAGTCGGCTTCGCCAAAGCGCAAGTCGGCATCCCAAACCACACAAGCCCAATCCAGTTCGAGCCCTTGAACGTGAAACTCGGTTGCAACGTCTTCCAAATAAAAAGACGAACGCACATCATCGCGGCCGTCCAAAAACCAATGGATGGGGTCCATGGGTGAACGAACGTCAATGGCGTGGGGGCGCAGGCGAACGGCTTGCGAAGAAACCACCATGCCGAACCGCTCGCTGCCCCGGGCTTTGTCGCGCAGCCAGCGCTTGGCCTTGTCTAAATCGCGGGTCACCACGATCGGGTAGCGCGCCTGAACGTCTTGGAACATGGCTTGGGCCAAATCGGCACGACGGTCCAACAAGTGCTTTACGAAGGTGGACACATGCTCTGCGCGGAAGGAGCGCATGGACACCGACAAATGCAGATCGTCGTTGTGGTGAACATTGGCCCGTGATTTTAGTTGCGACAGTGCTGAATCCGCACCGTATTCGGAGTCTTGCAGGTGAGGCGAAATGTGCACCGCCCAATCTGGGTAATGCTCGTGAATGGCCTTGAGCCACTCACCAATACCGGCTTCACCCGTGTTAATTTCTTGACCACCGCCCACCAAACATACGACCACAGCCCAGTCGGGGTGACGGTCAAGGCAAGAAATCAAGAAGTCAGGCTCGGAGCGGTTGAAGTCTGGGTAGCCCTTTTTGCGAGCCATGAATTGGGTGGTTTGTTCTAGCGTCCAAGCGCGTTGCGCTTCATCAAAGATCACCACGTGATCCACAGGCGGCCGCTCGTCCGACAAATACGCATCGCGGAAATGGTGGACGTTTTGAATGAAGGCTTCAACGGCTTTTCTGGCTTCGCCCTTGCGCAAATTTTGGCCGATGGCTTTTTTCCGCGCCACCTCATCGCGCACCAAGGCTTCACGGAGAATGGCCACTAACGGACCATTACCGGAAAGATAGACGCTATGCAAATCACTTTCAGCGTCCATGTGTTTGGTTGCGATGTCCAAGCCCACCAAGGTTTTGCCCGCGCCGGGGACGCCCGTCACAAAACAGATAGCCTTTCGCTTACGCTGCTTTGAATCTTGGATCAGCTGCGCAATTGCAACTGACGTTTGTGCCAAGTTCTTTTCACCCGCATCGTTGCGCGAGAGTTCGGCCACCGAGTGGTTACCGTAAAGCGCAGACGCGGCTTCGATGATGGTGGGGGTGGGCCGGTAACGCCCGTTGGCCCAAGAGGATGCATCCAGTTTGGAGCCCGACGAAAAGGCCAACACATCCTCGATGGTGGTGGCCAACAGCGCTGGCGAGGTGTTGATGGGAAAAAGCACACCATCGTTGTGATGACTGGTGACGATCTGACCGCTGATGCCCTGTGTTTGAGTGGCGATCAAGATGGGTGCGATCACACAGTGATGGCTCGTTTCGTGGAAGTTTTTGAGGTCGAGTGCGTAGTCCCAAACCTGATCCACCGCAGCACGGTTAAACAGCGATTCGCCAACTTTGAACTCGATGACAAAAATGGCGTGGTCGATCAACGCCAGCACGTCGATGCGTTTACCCAAACGCGGCACGATGAACTCAAAGAAAACCGTGCCACGGCCTTCAAAGGCCTTCAACGCTGGTTGAAGAATCTGGATCTGTGAACGCCAAGCATCCCGCTGAGTCGTCTCGATGGAAAAACCGCTGCTCTCAGTCAAGACACCCAGCACCAAGTTGGGGTCTGATGTCACAAATTGCTTGATGTGTTCCGAATAGAAGGAACGATTGGAATATTGCACGCGTTACCTAAAGTACTTATTTTTGAATTGGGATGATCTTAAACGGATTGATGATGATTTAGGGATGCCAGCTTGATGCTCAATCACCTGATTTAGCAACACAATTTTCTCAGTCAGCCAAGTGGTGCTGGCCCCCAAAAAGGCGCACATCCTGCTGGTCACGATCAACAAGCAGGGCAAGGCGGACGAGCACAAGTACATGGACCACTGGATCGATGCCAGCCACTTTCACTGGCAAAGCCAAAACGCCACCGACCCAAGCAGCAAGCGCGGCCAAGAGATCATCCGACACGCCGCTTTGGGCATCGACATCCATTTGTTTGTGCGCGAAAACAAACTGGCCGCAGGCAAAGCGGCCCCCTTCACCTACCACGGCCGCGTGGTCTACCAATCACACCAGGGCAGCCAGCCGATGAGTGTGGTGTTTGGGTTGACCGCCTAGTACGCTTGAAACTCGTTGCTGTCCCGGCTGAGCAATTGCATCAGTTTGGGGTGGATGAAGAGCTTTTCTTTCCCATAGGTCATCTCGCGCAGCACGCCCAAGGCCACAAGCTCTTTCAAATACCGCGATGCGGCTTGCCTTTGCCCGATCTGCTTGTCCACGAGGTTGCCAATTCGGCAGTAGGGCTGTTCAAAGATCACATCCACCAGCTCGCGGCTGTAGATTTTGGGCAAGCTCAGCCGTACGTGTTCGGTGGTGTGTTCGGCCAACTGCCTGATGGCCGCGATCTTTCCGGTGGTCCATCGCGATGTTTCTTCCACCGCTTTGAGCATGAACAAGACCCAAGGCTCCCAAGCCTGGTCGCGCGTGACTTCCAGCAAAAGGCGGTAATAGTCGGCTTTGTTCGCGATGATGTGCCGACTCAAATAGAGGATGGGCAGGTTCAGCAGCTCTTGCTGGATCAGAAACAGGATGTTGATGACACGGCCTGTGCGTCCGTTGCCGTCCGTGAAAGGGTGAATGGCTTCAAATTGGTAATGCCCAACTGCCATTCGTATCAATGGGTCCAGTTCGGTTTCGTTGTGCAGAAACCGTTCCCAGTTGGCCAGCAGGCTCCGCAACCGGTCTTCCCCTTCCGGCGGTGTATAGATCACTTCGCCCGTCCGGTCGTTGGCCAGTTGGGTGCCGGGTGTTCGCCGGATGTCCATGTCTGCACCTTTGAGGGTGCGACACACTTCAACCGCAGTGGCCGTGCACAGTGGCCTGGATTGGAGTGACCGATAGCCATGGTGCAGTGCGGTTCGGTAACGCAAGGCTTCTTTGGTGGCGTGATCCGCTTGCCCATCACCATCCTGGTGTTGGAACAGTTGGTCGGTGGTTGTGACGATGTTCTCGATTTCCGAGCTGTCTTTGGCTTCCAACAGCGGAATGGTGTTGATGAGCATCGTTTGGTTGGGGATCAGCTCGGCGGCTTGTTTCAACTCGGCCAATGCAGCGCGGGCCGCAATGCAGGCACGCAGCACAACTTTGCTTTCTAGGTCGTGCCCCGGAGGCAGTGTCGGTAACTGGTTATGCGCCCGGTCTGGCTGCCAAACGGTTTCGATATTGGACATGTACTTAAAATTGAATTATTGAAACATGTTCGAAGAATATGTTCTCAAGAGCGACACGTCAAGCCAACGTGTCGCAATAATTGAATTTTTCGAACATTAGAGCGTCGTCATGTTCTTGGCGAGTACACGTCACCTCCGTCATGTCGCCAAAATATCGTTCTGGCGACATGAGGATTCAGATCTTTAGAGTGTGGTTCACTCGCCCAGCCCTTTGTAGCGCTAGCAGCAGGTGGATCTGCCATGGTTTCAAAGTGCAGCTCGCAGGGCTGCCAGGTACTCCGGGATAAGCCCGGCTTTCTCATCGGGGTCCAGCGGTGTCTGGCCGTCTTGTTCGTCCAGGTCTATCGCCATAGGTTTGACCAGCGGCCGCGCAGCAATTCTTCGGTCCTGCGTTCCACCTGTCTGCGCAGCCGTTCTGCACCGGGGCGCTGGTCTTCAAGACCCATGGTGTGGGCCACGCTGCCAACCTCTTCCATCGCGATGGCACGAGCGCGTTCCTGAACCACGTCCGTGAGCGGGCGTCTGGGAACCAGTGCATAAACCAGTTCGCAATCCAGTCCATCAGCGAGTTTGCGCAGTTGTCCGAGCGAGATGCGATCCTCCGCTTCGGACTGTTCAGACTTGTGCAGTGTCGCCCCCGAGATGCCCAGCCGCTGAGCCTGCTGACGTTCCGTTCGACCCAGGGCTTCTCGGATGAGCTTCAGCCATCCCCGGGTCGGTGGCTGCCGCTTGACCAAGTCCGCGTAACCGGAAAGGGTGGACTGCACTTGTTCGAGTCGAAGCTGGTTCAGTTCAGAAGACATTGCTAGCCTATAGGCTTGTTAATTCGATATAAATGATCGCCTAATTGGAAGCAATTTGCAATCACGCGCTTTCTTAAAGAGAAGCAGCTGAAGTTTTTTGCTGCACTTTGAGGAAGCGTTTTGGCCGGATTGGGCTTACATTAAGTCGATGTTCCGCTACCGAAACGCGTTGACTTCGATGATGCAGCGCACCATTCAACACCCATATATTCGGCATTTATGGTAAATTATTTCTACAGAAACCAAGGAGTGCGCCATGTTGCCTCATTCAGTCACTGCCCCCGACAAATTCATGGTGTTGGGCAAAGCCACCATGCGCGCTGCCCAAGAGCTGCATCTGTCGAGTGCGGCTTTGGCCCGCGTGATCGGGTTCAGTGAGCCGACCATCAGCCGCATTGCCAACGGCAGCCGGGGCATCGATCCAACGTCCAAAGAGGGACAACTGGCGCTGCTGTTGGTGCGTTTGTTCCGCTCTTTGGACCCTCTTGTGGGTGGCGATGCCCAAAAGCGGCAGGATTGGCTGCGCAGCCACAACAAAGCGTTGAACGGCATTCCGGCCACGCTGATTGAAAACCCCCAAGGTCTTGTGACGACACTGTCGTATTTGGATGGGATGCGAGGCGCAGCTTGATGTCATCGGCTGCATGGAACCCGGATTGGGTTCATGAATTCACCACAGACTTGCACATGCCTGCGTTTCGAATGGTCGAAACGCAGCACATCGCAGCCACCATGCGATTGGTGGACTCCGCAGACGAACAGCTGATGCTGGAAGACATGCTGGAGGCGAGCAAACCGCCTCTCCCGCCTCAAGCAATCGGTTTGCACTACCTTTTGGCTGCGCCTTTTCGGTATGTACCTCAAACGGGCTCCCGCTTTCGCGCTGTCAACTCGCCGGGCATCTGGTACGGAGCAGATGACGCTTATTGCGCCTGTGCAGAAGTTGCCTATTGGCGTCAGCGCTTTTTATTGGACAGCGCGGGTCTCATGAAGCAAACACTGAGCACAGAGCACTCGATGTACGAAGCCTCTGTTCAGGGACGCGCTTTGGATTTGCTGTCGCACCCATGGGTATTGGCTCAGGAGCAATGGATGCATCCTGGCGATTACACCGAAACCCAAAAACTGGCCGACGCAGTTCGGGATTCGCAGACTGAGGTGAGCTGGATTCGCTATGCATCTGTGCGTGCCAGCGATCATGTGTGCGCGGCCGTTTTTGATCCACGCAGTTTGACCATGGTGACACCCGAGGGGCGTTATGAACAATGGCACTGCCACACCACGGCCGACAAAGTGACGCTGTCGAATGGCCGTGTGCGGTTTGATTTCTAAACGTCGGCGCTCCACCCAAATCCAGCCACTTACACTGGCAAAGCCAAAACGCCACCAACCCGAGCAGCAAGCACGGCCAAGAGCTCATCCGCCACGCCGCTTTGGGCATCGACATCCATTTGTTTGTGCGCGAAAACAAGCTGGCCGCAGGCAAAGCGGCCCCCTTCACTGACCACGGCCGCGTGCTCTACCAATCACACCAGGGCAGCCAG
Source organism: Comamonadaceae bacterium (assembly GCA_027486495.1). GTDB lineage: Bacteria > Pseudomonadota > Gammaproteobacteria > Burkholderiales > Burkholderiaceae_C > Limnohabitans_A. Next base: position 7,976 of record JAIXOZ010000053.1, read on the forward strand.
CCTATGAGTGTGGTGTTTGGGGTGCAAAGTGGGGGGGCTTGATGGGTTGATCGCTGGCGGTGAAGGCGGGCGGTGATGTTTGTTGGTGTAGGAGTCCACCCTGTTGGCGATGGTTTGCAGGGCGAGGTAGAGGGCGTGTTCCACGCCAATCGCCCAAGGGTGGGCTCCTTCAAAATAGCTGTCTCTTGCCTGTAATTCAAGACTGGACGGTGCCAGGCCTTTGCGAGCGCGTTTGGGCAACTTTTTGATGTCGTTTACCTGACTTTGACTTTGACTCTGGTACAGATAAACTGCCAAGATCTATTTCGACCATGAACACGACCAACCGTCACCCCAAAAACGCCACGCCATCCCAACCGGGATCGTGGGCATCGAGCCAAGCCTTGGCTATTTTGGCCGTGGATGGCATTCGCCCCAGCAACAAGGGGTTGGCCCTCATGCAGTCGATTGACAGTGGCACCATGACCCATGCTCAAGCGATTCAGTCCATCATTGAAAGAGCCCGTCAATACGCCAAAGACTGAACATCATGCAGGACGATGATCACTATTATGTTGAGGGTTACAGCGCTGAACTGGACCCGTATGCCCTTGAGAACGGGGTGCTTAAGAATCATTTTGGCATCACCGATTCAGCCTCTTTGAATGAGGTGGAGGCGGATATTGCAGGGGTTCAGATTCAAAAAATACTCAAAGAGCCTGCTCCAAAAAGCTTCAAAGCTTTACATCTTTGCGCCTTGCATGAACAAGTGTTTTCAGAGGTGTACCCGTGGGCCGGTCAGTATCGCCAAGTAGACATCGCCAAAGGCGATACACATTTCCTCAGGCACCAGGACATTGCTGCCAAGTTGGACACACTTTTTTCAGGCCTTGCCAAGGAAGATTACTTGAACGGAGCCAACCCTCAAGCATTCGGCGAGTTCATGGGTAAATTTTTGGTGCAATTGAATTTTGTCCATCCTTTTCGAGAGGGAAACGGACGAGTTCAAAGGCTTCTTGTGACGCAAATCGCAACAAACGCAGGCTTGTCATTAGACTGGCAGCCCATTGGGAATGAGGCCATGAAACAGGCTTGCATCGCCGGTATTCAAGGCGAGACACGCTTAATGGAGCGCCTCATTTGGCTCAACATCAAACAGTTTCCCGTCTAAAGCCTCGTTGAACATGTTGAACCTCATTGGGGGCGTGTTCCACGCCCATCGCCCACGGTGTGGGCTCCTACAAAAAGGCGGCCGATGGCCCAAAAGGTGGGCGTCTGCTTTCACAAGACAACAACATGGCCTATGCGGCCGATGATGCTCAGGCAAAGCATCGCTATCAATAATTCAGTCAACTCAAAAATCGCAGCCAACAAGGCTGAGATGGGCTCAAGCAAAACTCGAAGCAAGTACCTCGGTGTTTTCTTCTGCCATGAGCAGCTGCCCACAAGGGTTCCAGTTCTGCCCCAGGTGGGCAAAGACCATCAGTTTCAAGGCTTTAGCGGTCAATTTTGTACCCCCTTAAAAGTCCAGTTCTTCGCGCTCAGCCGTGCTCAGGTCGCGGACCCGCTGGGTTTTTTCACGCGCACTGAGCGCCAGCAACGCCGGATCTTTTTCAGACAACAAGTCCAACAGCGTGCTGCCTGGCGAGATGGCCTGCAGGTAGCGCAAAACTTGCCCAAGCGCGATGCCGGGCTCTCCCTTTTCAAGGCGATAGGCCGTGTTGCGAGACAGCCCTGCACGCAGCGCAGCGTCAGCCTGCTTGACTTGACGCGCCAACCGCAGGCGCGCCAGAAGTTGCCCCAAGCGGGCGCACTCTTCTTGCTGTGACGGCATGAGCATGGCAGATTGATTGATTTTCATGTTCGTTAAATCGATATTTATTTACCGAATGATCGATTAAACAAACATATTACCTGAAGTTACTTCTCCAAGGCAGTGCTGACGCTCGCAAGTACATGGACCACTGGATCGATGACAGCCACTTTCACTGGCAAAGCCAAAACGCCACCGACCCCAGCAGCAAGCGCGGCCAAGAGATCATCCGCCACGACGCTTTGGGCATCGACATCCATTTGTTTGTGCGTGAAAACGAACTGGCCGCAGGCAAAGCGGCCCCTTCACCGACCACGGCTGCGTGGTCTACGAATCACACCAGGGCAGCCAGCCTATGAGTGTGGTGCTTGGGGTGCAAAGTGGGGTGGTGCCCGAGTTACACGCTATTTAAACAAAGGTCGCAGCAGAAACGCCAAACCGTTCGCTAAGCGCTCGCACTTGGCGAATGTTGAGTTCTCGTTTGCCCGTCAGGATTTCGGACACCACGCCCTGACTGCCGATGTCGGACAGATCGCTTTGCTTCAGCCCGTGTTGTTCCATCAGGAATTTCAGCGCTTGCACACCCGTGACTTCGGGCAGAGGGTGTTGCTTGGATTCATAGTCTTCGATCAGATCGCCCACGATGTCGACCAAGCCCATCGCGGGATGCGTTTCTTCACCTAGGGTTTCGTCCAGCAGGGCTTCGAGCATCTCGGTCATGTGCGCGTAGTGCGTTTCATCCCGGATGGGGGTGATGTCGGTTGCGGCACGGAACTGTTCCCAGACTGGGAGAAGGTGCTTCACGTTGATGGCTGCATTCATGATTTCCATGCTCCCTTGTCGTATTCCCGGTGGGTCATGACTGCCCTGATGTACAAGATCTGCTTTTTGAACCGGATGTAAGCCATCAGGCGGTACTTGTTCCCGCCGATGTCAAACACCGCTAACTCGTTCACCTTGTCAACTGCATTGAAGGCGGCTTTGAGCTCGGCCCAGTTTGCAAAACTGTTCTTTTCAATCACCCGCCGCCATCCCTGCAAGGGGGCTTCGGCCTGAGGATGATCGGCAGCGAAGGCCCGCAGGGCACTGTTGCTGATGATTTTCATGGGCGCAGTTTATCTCAAAATGAGATAAATGCAAGCAGGGCCAGCGCGAAGATCTTAAAGGCTTGGCACTTGCGCCAAAACGGTCCTTGCAGCGGATGGCAAGCAGGTCACACACGGCACAATCAGCCCATGCCAGACAAAGCCCCCTCGCCTGCCGCCAAAACGCTCAGCGCCCCCCAAAAGGCGCTGATCAAGCTCGGCTTGAAGCGCGACATTGATCTGGCGCTGCACTTGCCGTTGCGCTACGAGGACGAGACCCGCATCGTGAAGCTGCGCGATGCGCGTGAGGGCGACACGGCGCAAATAGAGGCCACGGTCACGGCGTGCGAGATCACGCAGCGCCCGCGCCGCCAGCTGCTGGTGACGGTGGACGACGGCTCCGACACCTGCGTGATGCGGTTTTTCAGCTTTTACCCCTCGCACCAAAAGGCGCTGGCGGTGGGCAACCGCATTCGGGCGCGGGGCGAAGTGAAAGGCGGCTTCATGGGGTTGACCATGATGCACCCCACTTTCAAGGCGGCAGGTGGCAACTTGGCAGAGGCGCTGACGCCCGTCTACCCCACGGTGGCAGGCTTGGCGCAAGCTTATTTGCGCCGGGCGGTGATCACGGGCCTGAACCATGCTGATTTGAGCGAGACCATGCCCCAAGGCATCGCTTGGCCAGACCCGCGTGGTGCTTGGTCCCTGCGCGATGCTTTGCGTTTTTTGCACCACCCCACGCCCGATGTGTCGCTGGCCGCTCTGGAGGACCGCAGCCACCCGGCTTGGGTGCGCCTGAAGTGTGAGGAGCTGCTGGCGCAGCAGCTGTCGCAGCTCACCGCCAAACGCGAGCGCGATTTGTTGCGAGCTCCGGGTTTGAAGATGAAGCGCGGTGCTTTGCACGACCAGTTGCTCAAAGCACTGCCCTTTGCCTTGACCAACGCCCAGCAGCGCGTGGGGCGCGAAATTGCCCAAGACCTGAGCCGCCCGGTGCCCATGCACCGCCTGCTGCAAGGCGATGTGGGCGCGGGCAAAACCGTGGTGGCGGCGCTGGCGGCCATGGTGGCGATCGACGCGGGCTGGCAATGCGCCCTGATGGCGCCGACCGAGATTTTGGCGACCCAGCACTTTGCAAAATTGGTGGGCTGGCTGGAGCCGCTGGGTGTGAAGGTGGCTTGGTTGATTGGCAGCCAAAAGAAGAAAGAACGCGCAGCCATGCTGGCCCTGATCGAGTCGGGCGAGGCCGCGCTGGTGGTAGGCACACACGCGGTGATTCAAGAGCACGTCAAGTTCAAAAACCTGGCGCTGGCCATCATTGACGAGCAGCACCGCTTTGGTGTGGCGCAGCGCCTGGCCCTGCGGGGCAAGATGCAGGCCCCCGGCATGGAGCCGCACATGCTGATGATGACGGCCACGCCCATTCCGCGCACGCTGGCCATGAGCTATTACGCCGACCTGGATGTGTCGGTCATTGACGAGCTGCCGCCGGGGCGCACGCCCATCGTGACCCGCGTGGTGTCGGACCACCGCCGCGACGAAGTGGTTGAACGCATCGGCGCGCAGTTGCAGCAAGGGCGGCAGGTGTATTGGGTCTGCCCGCTGATTGAAGAAAGCGAGGCGCTGGACCTGACCAACGCCACCGAGACCCACGCCGACCTGAGCGAAGCGCTGCCGGGTGTGATGGTGGGCCTGCTGCATTCGCGCATGCCGGTGGCCGAGAAAAAGGCGGTGATGGAACTCTTCACCGCTGGCGTGATGGGTGTGCTGGTCAGCACCACGGTGATCGAGGTGGGGGTGGACGTGCCCAATGCCTCGCTGATGGTGATCGAGCACGCCGAGCGTTTTGGCCTGAGCCAGCTGCACCAGCTGCGCGGCCGGGTGGGGCGCGGTGCGGCGGCGTCGGCCTGTGTGCTGCTGTACGGCACGCCCGAGGGCGGACGCCTGAGCGAGACCGCCCGCGAGCGTTTGCGCGCCATGGTGGAGACGAACGACGGCTTCGAGATTGCCCGGCGCGATTTGGAGATTCGCGGACCGGGTGAGTTTTTGGGGGCACGCCAGTCGGGTGCACCCTTGCTGCGTTTTGCCGATCTGGAGACCGACAGCCATTTGCTGGACTGGGCGCGGGCATTGGCTCCGCAGATGCTGGACCAGCACGCCTTTTTGGCCGAGCGGCACATTGGCCGCTGGTTGGGCGGAAAATCCGAGTACCTCAAGGCTTGATGTTCCAATACCCCACATGACCCTGACCGAACTCAAATACATCGTGGCCGTGGCCCGCGAAAAGCACTTTGGCAAAGCCGCCGAGGCCTGCTTTGTGTCGCAGCCCACGCTGTCGTTGGCCATCAAGAAGCTCGAAGAAGAGCTGGAAGTCAAGCTGTTTGAGCGCAGCGCCAGCGAAGTGTCGGTCACCACGTTGGGCGAAGAGATCGTGCGCCAGGCGCAAAGCGTGCTGGAACAGGCTGCCGAGATCAAGGAAATTGCCAAGCGCGGCAAAGATCCTCTGGCCACCACCATGCGGCTGGGCGTGATCTACACCATTGGCCCCTACCTGCTGCCCGATCTGGTGCGCCAAATCATCACCGACGTGCCGCAGATGCCGCTGATGCTGCAAGAGAACTTCACCGTGCGCCTGCTGGAGATGCTGCGCACGGGCGAGCTCGATTGCGCCATCCTGGCCGAGCCCTTTCCCGAGTCGGGTTTGGCCATTGCGCCGCTGTACGACGAGACCTTCATGGCGGCCCTGCCGCTGAACCACCCGCTGGCCAAAGAGGCCTTCATCACGCCCGATCAGCTGAAAAACGAGACCATGCTGCTGCTGGGCACAGGCCACTGCTTTCGCGACCATGTGCTGGAGGTGTGCCCCGAGTTTGCGCGCTATGCGAGCCAGACCGATGGCATTCGCAAGACTTTTGAGGGCTCGTCGCTGGAGACCATCAAACACATGGTGGCCGCAGGCATGGGCGTGACGCTGGTGCCGCGCATGTCGGTGCCCGACCTCAAGCCTGTGCGCAAACGCTCGGGAGGACCACACGATTCACCGGTGCGCTACTTGCCCATCGTCGACCCCGCGGGCGGCAAGCCACCGACCCGCCGCGTGGTACTGGCCTGGCGTCGCAGCTACACCCGCTACGAAGCCATTGCCGCCATGCGCAATGCCATTTATGCCTGCCCGCTGCCGGGTGTGACCCGCCTGTCTTGACCCACCGACCAGGCCGTGCCCATGGAGGCGGCCATGACCAGCGCAATGGCCACGCCCTGCGCCAGGGTCAGGTGTTCGGCCAACACCAACCAGCCCGCCAGCGCGCCCACAGCGGGCTCAAGGCTGAGCAAAATGCTGAAGGTGTTTTTGGGCAAATGGTTGAGCGAGAACATCTCGAGCGCGTAGGGAATCGCACTCGACAGCAAGGCCACGGCCAATCCGGCCATGAGCCACTGCGGATTGAGCAAGGCGCTGCCCGCATGCCACACGCCGATCGGGGCCACCACCAAAGCCGCCGCCAGCATGCCCATGGGGGTGGCCATGGCGCCATAGCGCAAGGCCACGCGCTGGCCAAACACGATATAGAGCGCCCAGCAAATACCGGCCGCGAAGGCGAAGAACATGCCCATCGGGTCGAGCGCTGCGGCCGCATCAGCCCCCGGCAGGGGCAGCAGCAAAGCCAAGCCCACGATGGCCAGCGAGACCCACAGCCAGTCGCTGGCTTTTTTGGAAGTCCAGACGGCCACGGCCAAGGGCCCGGTGAACTCGATGGCAATGGCCACGCCAAAGGGGATGGTCTTGATGGCGCTGTAGAACAGCAGGTTCATCACACCCAGAGTGACCCCATACAGGCCCAGCGGCAGCGCATCGGCCCAGACCCACTTTCTGCGCCAAGGCCTGAACACGGCCATCAAGATGACCATGGCGAAAACGATGCGGTAAGTGGTGGTGCCCTCGGCCCCCAAGGCCGGGAATAAGCTTTTGGCAAACGAGGTACCAAAGGCCAAGGACAACAAACTGCCCAACAAGGCCAGCATGGCCCACAAACGAAGATTCAAAAGGAGCCTCTTTATTCGGCGTTCAACACGATGGGCTGGCCGTGCGGCGTGCGCTCGGCCGCATCGGCCCAAGCGTGTTCCAGATCGTGGATTTCATCGGGCGTGCCCAGTTGGCGCTCGATGACGAGCTGCTCCAGCGCGTTGAGCCAGTGGGTGTAGTACAGGCTGCCGTCGTCGGCTTCGCCGCGGGTTTGGCCGGCGCGGATTTCTCGGGTCAGGGCATCGGCCCACTGCGGCCAAGTGAAGACGCCTTTTTCGTGCAGCTGCAAGGTCATGGCAAAGGCGTGGGCCTGCCAAGGTTCTTCAAACACCGCGCCGTTGTTGGCCGTGGGGGGCATGGGAAAGCCGTCGCCGCAGGCGCGGGCCAGATCGTTCAGGTCTTGGATGGCGGTGTTCATGGGGGCGGCGATCATGAGGGGAGTGCTTCCAGATAAGACTCCCAGGCGTCCACACTCACCTGATGCCCGGCTTCGGCTTGGGGGCCCCACAGCTCGGTGCCGTCAAACACCACGGTGTAGAGGTGCTCGGCCGTGCCATCAAAAGGCGGCAGCATCTTATTGACATGCTGGTCGGGCAACACATGGCTGCCGTGGTGCAGCACCACCGTGCCCACATGGCCGCGCACATAACGCGGCAGCCGGGTGTGGCCTTGGGGATTGAGGTTCAGCGCCCGCACGCGCTGGCCCACGGCAAAGCGCGGCGATTGGGTGCTGGGGCGGTCCGCCGGGCTGCCTTTGGCCAGCGCTGCATCGACATCGGCGGCCTGGAGCACCCGCACGCCCGCCACCGGCGGGGTGATGGGCTGGCCCAGCGCCAGCTCATCGGCGGTGATCAGGCCGCGCTCGATCAACAGCTTTTGCAGAGCCTTGGTCCAGATGGCGTAGTAAGGGCCTTGCACGTAGTCGAGCGGGGGCAAAGATTCGCGGGCCGAGCGGGCCAGGTCGATGTTCCACAGGCCGCTGGCGCCCATGGCCACCGTCACACCCAAAGCACGGCGCTCCCATTCGCCATGAAACAGCGGTTCGTTGGCTTCGATCTGAACGGGGCCATAGCCTTGCAGGCCGCCCATGTCGTGCAGGCCGTTCATGCGGGCACCTCGGAACTCACTTGTGGGTTCAGGGGCAAACCGGTGCCGATCATGGCGTCGCGGGTGACCAGGGTGGCCAGTTGCTCTTCGCTCCACCCCCCGGTGCCTGCGGGGCGCTCGGGCAATACCAAATAACGCACTTCAGCGGTGGAGTCCCACACGCGGATGTTTTGGCCCGGTGGCAGGGTGACGCCAAAATCGGCCAGCACGGCACGCGGCTCGATCACGGCGCGCGAGCGGTAAGCGGCGCTTTTGTACCAAACCGGGGGCAGGCCCAGCACGGGCCAAGGGTAGCAGCTGCACAGGGTGCAGACCACCATGTTGTGGGTGTCGGGGGTGTTGGGCACGGCCACCATGTGCTCGCCCTGGCGGCCGGTGTAGTCCATCGAGGCGATGGCGGCGGTCGCGTCTTGCAGCAGCCAGTCCCGAAATGCCGGGTCGGCCCAGGCGCGGGCCACCACTTTGGCGCCGTTGTGCGGCCCGACATGCACCTCGTAGGTTTCGATGATGCGGTCCACGGCGGCGGGGTCGAGGTAGCCTTTTTGCGTCAGCAGGGTTTCCAGGGCGCGCACCCGCAGGTCCATCTCGCCCAAGGTGCTGTGCGCGTGGTCATGAGCGTGGTGGTGGTCATGGTGCTGGTTGGATTCGGCTGACATGGCGGTCTCCTGTCGGGGTGTCTGGGCGGCCCTGCATGCCCCATTTGGGGACCAATTTGGGGGTCAATTTGGGGGTCTGACCCCTTATGGCCGGGGCTTTTGGGCGTGATCATAGCGCCGCATACAATGTCGGCTTCGTCCGCAGGAAGCCAAAGCTTCTCCTGCACCAACCCGAATTTGACTTTCAGTGGAGTTCCCATGTTCATTTCTTCTGCTTTTGCCCAAACCGCCCCTGCCGCAGCCGCCGGTGGCGACATGCAATCCACCCTGATGAGCATGCTGCCGCTGCTGCTGATGTTTGTGGTGTTGTATTTTGTGATGATCCGCCCCCAGATGAAAAAGCAAAAAGAGCACCGCGCCATGATCGACGCCCTCGCCAAAGGTGACGAAGTCGTGACCGCTGGCGGCTTTATTGGCAAAGTCAGCAAGCTGGGTGACGCTTACGTGGGCATCGAACTGGCCACTGGCGTGGAAGTGCAAATGCAGCGCAGCGCCGTGGTTCAAGTTTTGCCCAAAGGCACCATGAAGTAATTCTCTCGGGCTTTGTCCATGGGGCCTTGGCTGTAGGGGCCCCGTTTTTTTATCCTGTACGCGAGTCTTTATGAACCGTTATCCGGTCTGGAAGTACGTGATCCTCGTGATCGCATTTGTGCTGGGGGTGATCTACACCCTTCCCAATTTCTTTGGTGAGGCCCCTGCGGTACAGGTATCTTCCGCCAAGGCGACCATCAAGGTGGACACGTCCACACTGCAAAAGGTGGAAGACGCGCTCAAGTCAGCAGGCACCGAGCCCAAAAGCCTGGCCCTGGAGGGCACCTCGATCCGTGCCCGCTTTGACAGCACCGACCAGCAGCTCAAGGCCAAGGATGCCATTCAAAAGGCCCTGATTCCGGATTCTGCAGACCCGCAATTCGTGGTGGCTTTGAATTTGGTCTCGCGCTCACCCGCTTGGCTGACCGCTTTGCACGCTTCGCCCATGTATTTGGGTCTGGATTTGCGCGGTGGTGTCCACTTCATGTTGCAAGTCGACATGCAGGCGGCATTGACCCAGCGGATCGAATCCCTCACGGGCGACTTGCGCAGCATGATGCGCGAAAAAGACATTCGCCATGGCGGCATTACCCGCAATGGCCAGAGCATCGAAATCCGCTTGCGTGACGCACAGCAACAAGAAGCCGCCAAGCGCCTGATCACCGAGCAGTTTGTTGATCTGCAAGTTCGTGAAGTGAGCAATGGCACCGACTTCACCCTGGTGGTGAGCATCAAGCCCGAGGCCGCCCGCAAGGTGCAAGAGCAGGCTTTGAAGCAAAACATCACCACACTGCACAACCGAATCAACGAGTTGGGCGTGGCCGAGCCGGTGATTCAGCAGCAGGGCCTGGACCGCATCGTGGTGCAGTTGCCCGGCGTGCAAGACACCGCCAAGGCCAAAGACATTTTGGGCCGCACCGCCACCCTGGAAGTACGCATGGTGGACGAGAGCACTGAAGCGCGTGCTGCCGAGCAAGGTGGCGGGCTGGTGCCTTTCGGCACCGAGCGCTATCTGGAACGCGACGGTCGTCCGCTGATTGTGAAAAAGCAAGTGGTGCTCACCGGCGACAACCTGACCGATGCACAGCCTGGCTTTGATGGCCAGACGCAAGAACCCGTGGTCAACCTGACGCTGGACGCCAAGGGCGCCCGCATCTTCAAGGATGTGACCCGCGACAACGTGGGCAAGCGCATGGCCATCATCCTGTTCGAAAAGGGCAAGGGCGAAGTGGTCACAGCCCCTGTGATCCGCGCCGAAATTGGTGGCGGTCGGGTGCAGATTTCGGGCCGCATGAGCACGGCTGAAGCCAACGACACCGCACTGCTTTTGCGCGCCGGTTCATTGGCCGCGCCGATGGAGATCATCGAAGAGCGCACCATTGGCCCGAGCCTGGGGGCAGAAAACATCGCCAAGGGTTTCAACAGCGTGACCTGGGGATTCATCGTGATCGTGGCCTTCATGGTCATTTACTACGCCATGTTCGGCTTGTTCTCCGGCATTGCGCTGGGTGTGAACCTGCTGTTCCTGGTAGCCATTTTGTCGATGCTGCAAGCCACCTTGACACTTCCCGGTATGGCCGCGATGGCGCTGGCGTTGGGTATGGCGATCGACTCAAACGTGCTGATCAACGAGCGCGTGCGTGAGGAGCTGCGCAACGGAGCCAGCCCGCAAGCGGCCATCCACGCCGGCTACGACCGCGCTTGGGCCACGATTTTGGACTCCAACATCACCACCTTGATTGCGGGTGTGGCCTTGCTGGCCTTTGGCTCCGGCCCCGTGCGCGGCTTTGCGGTGGTGCACTGCATCGGCATTTTGACGAGCATGTTCTCGGCGGTGTTCTTCTCGCGTGGCCTGGTCAACCTCTGGTATGGCGGCAAGAAGAAACTCAAATCGGTGTCGATTGGCACCGTCTGGCGGCCCGAGGCTGACACTGCGGTGAAAGCCGACTAAGGGGAAAAGACCATGGAATTGTTCAAAATCAGAAAAGACATCCCGTTCATGCGCCACGCGCTGGTGCTCAACGCGATTTCCTTCATCACGTTTGCGATGGCGGTGTTTTTCTTGTTCAGCCGTGGCCTGCACCTGTCGGTGGAGTTCACGGGGGGCACCTTGATGGAGGTGAGCTACAGCCAACCCGCCGACCTGCAAAAGGTACGCGGCACGGTGGCCTCACTCGGTTATGGCGAAGTGTTTGTGCAGAACTTTGGTTCTGCACGCGACGTGATGATCCGACTGCCCGCACAAAAAGGCGCGAGCTCGGCGCAGCAAAGCGAGAAGGTCCTGACGGCGCTCAAGGCCAATGACCCAGACGTCACGCTGCGTCGCACTGAATTTGTCGGCCCGCAAGTGGGTGATGAATTGGTGGAAGACGGGCTGATGGCGCTGGCCTTTGTGGTGGGCGGCATCATGCTGTATTTGGCCATTCGGTTCGAATGGAAATTCGCCGTCTCGGCCATCATCGCCAACTTGCACGACGTGGTCATCATTTTGGGGTTTTTCGCGTTCTTCCAGTGGGAGTTTTCGCTGGCGGTACTGGCTGCGGTGCTGGCGGTGCTGGGCTATTCGGTGAACGAGTCGGTCGTGATTTTTGACCGGATTCGCGAAAACTTCCGGCGCTATCGCAAGATGAACACGGTGGAGATCATCGACAACGCCATCACCTCCACCATCAGCCGAACCATCATCACCCACGGCTCGACCCAAATCATGGTGTTGTCCATGCTGCTGTTCGGCGGCGAGACCCTGCACTACTTTGCGATGGCGCTGACGATTGGCATTTGTTTTGGCATTTACTCGTCGGTGTTTGTGGCCGCCGCCATTGCCATGTGGTTGGGCATCCAGCGCGAAGACCTGATCAAGCCAATCAAGAAAGACAACGACCCGAACGACGAAAACTCGGGCGCGGTGGTTTAAGCCCGTTCAGGCTTGAGGTCCAGCGTCACCTGTGCATCGGCCGCAGCCTTGGCCCAGCGCCGGTTCTCGGCGGCGCGTTCGGCATAGCGGTTAAAACGCCAGGAGCTGCCCTCCATGGTGATGCGGTGCCAAATGCCGCGTTTTTCACCGGGGCTCATTTCGGTCCATAACTGCACCTCCTCAAAGCTTCGCCCACAGCCTTTGCAAGTTTCGTCGCCCTGGCTGGTCGAGCAAATGGCGATGCAGGGCGTGTCGGGGGTGGTGGCATACCAGTCTTGCCAGGCCTCGGCCGCAGCCAAGGGCAGGCTGAATTCGTCGGCCAAATCTTGCTTGTGATAAACCATGAGCGCATACACCTCGGCGAGCACGCGCAATTGCGGCGGCAGACAGACGCCGTCTGGTGAGGGGTTTTTGGTTCGCCAATGGTTGATGGCGGCTTCGATGTCGATGATGTGGATTCCGGCCATGGTGTGTCTTGTGCAAGGTGGGCGATCATAGCCGCTGAATGCTTGCGGCGTTGCTCCCACCCTTAACAGGCTCAGCGGGACCCGGTCGATGGCTGCTGCAAGGCACGCAGTTGGGCCTGCACTTCGCGCAATCGGGTGTCCACGATCGAGGCTTCGATGTGTTCCCCCTCTTTCACGCGGCCCCGCTTGGCCAGGTCTTGCGCCGCCCGAAAGCGGTCGAGCGCACCCTCCCAGTCGAGTCGGGCTACCTGGGCCTCTGCCTCGGCCCGCAAGCCGGCCAAGGCCTGCCCTTGCATGTTCAGCAAACCAGCCAGCAGGTTCCAGGCCTGGGCATCGTGGGGGGCCACAAACACCCGCTGGCGCAATTGGCGGGTGATCTCGGTCTGCAGCGCATGGCCAGGCAAACGCTGCACAGCTTGCGCAGCAGCCATCAGCTCCGGTCGCGCCAAGTCTGGAAGCGCCCCGCCGGGCAGCAAGACCTTGAGCGCGGCCTCAAAACGGTCTTGCTTCATGGCCACTTCGGCCGACAACAAACTCAACCAGCGCTCCACCGTCATCGACACAGGCAAGGCCTTTGCTTGGACCACCGGCGAATTTGTAGGTGCTGACCTTTTCACCAACGCTTGCAATTGCTGCAGACTGCGCTCGGCAGCCGCCGTGTTTCTTTGCTGCAAATAGGCCAGCGTAGCGGCATACAGCTTGCCCGCCCGTTGAGCCAGGCTGTCCTGTGGAGAATACTGCTCGGCCTCCTGAATCCAGGCTTTGAGTGCATCGGGGGTGTTTTGCGACAAGACCCGAGCCCGCGCCGACATGAGGGCTTGAGCCACGTCGGCGGCAGGTACGGCGGTAGGCGAATTCAGCTGCTGGCGGGCCTGCATGTCGGCCATGCGTTCACTGGTCAGGGGGTGGCTGCGCAAATAAGGAAAGGCACCGGTGTCGTTCAAGCCAGCGGCCTGTTGCAGCTTGCCAAACATGCCCACAAAACCACGGGGGTCGTAACCAGCATCGACCAAAATGCCGTAACCAACACGATCGGCTTCGCGCTCCATGTCGCGCGAATAGCTCAGCTGAGACTGCACAGCCGCAGCCTGTCCGCCCACGATCAGGGCCTGGGCGCCTTGCGCACTCTTGCTGGCAGCCAAGGCACCCAAAACCATGGCTCCGATCAACCAGGGCGTCATGCGGCCTTGCTCGCTCATGCCGCGTGCAATGTGGCGCTGGCTGACGTGGCTCAATTCATGCGCCAGCACCGAGGCCAACTCGTCGTGCGAGCCCACCACAGCAATCAAGCCCAGGTGCACGCCCAGATAGCCACCCGGCAGAGCAAAAGCGTTGACCGAACGGTCGCGCCCCAGCAAGATGCGCCAAGCAAACCGCTCTTGCAATTCGGGCGACAGCTCGCCGCGATCCGCTGCTGCCCGAATAAGCGGGGCCCACAACAGTTGGATGTACTCATCGAGTACGGGGTCTTCGATGTAGTCGGGGTCGCGGTAGAGTTCGCGGGCAATGCGGTCACCCAACTGCCGCTCCGCCCCCAGCGAGATGCCCTCGCCATCGCCCAGCCCCGGCAAACCTGTGGCTTGGGCGTGCAACGCGGGGTTGACCAGTGCAGCGGCAACCACCAATGCCAATAATCGGTGACTCAATTTGTGTTTCAAAGCGACTCCAGCCCTCATTTAGCCCCGTATGATGACCGCATCTTGTCAATTTTCTGTAAACCCTGTGACCCGCCTTGCCATGAGCTCTTTAAATGACGCCCTGACCCACTTCGATGCACAAGGCCAAGCCCACATGGTGGATGTGGGCCACAAGGCCAGCACTCGGCGTGTGGCGGTGGCCACCGGCCGCATCGTGATGCTGGCTTCCACCTTGGCACTGATCAGCTCGGGCACAGCCAAAAAAGGCGATGTGCTGGGCATTGCCCGCATCGCGGGCATTCAGGGGGCCAAAAAAACCAGCGACCTGATTCCCTTGTGTCACCCCATTGGTCTGACGCGGGTTGCGGTTGAATTTGATGTCTTGCCAGCCTCTTGCAGTGTGGTGTGCACCGCCACCGCCGAAGTCAACGGCCAAACAGGCGTCGAAATGGAAGCCCTCACCGCCGTGCAGGTGGCCCTGCTCACCATCTACGACATGTGCAAAGCCGTGGACCGGGGCATGACCATCACCGATGTGAAGTTGCTGGAAAAGCATGGGGGTAAAAGCGGGAGCTTTGTGGCCGATGCTTGAGCGTTTCTTGTCAAAGCCAATGGCGAGAACATCACCATGATTGCCATGGATTTACCCACAGCGTTCTTCATCGCTGGTTTGCTTTATCTAGCCCTGCCTTTGACCGTTTGGCTGATCTTGCGTGATCAAGGGTACGTCAGCAACTCGCTGTGGTGCGTGGGCGGTCTGGCTTTTGGTTGTGCTTTGATTTTGTTCGGCATGCGCAACCAGTGGCAGGACATCCTGACCTACGAGTTGGCCAACGGCTTGCTGCTGTTGGCACCTCTGCTCCGGTCGGCAGCGTTGCGACACGAGCTGCATCGCCCCTTCAAGTTGATCTGGATTGGGCTGGCCACAGTGGGTTTTATCGCTGTTTATGTTTTTTTCCATGCGGTGATGGAAAAAGAGACGCTGCGCTTTAGCTTCGCAGCCTTCATGATAGCGGCTGCTTTTTTGTGGCTTTCCTCCCTGGCGCGAGACATTGGCCTGCGTGAACGCAGCATCAGCGCCAAATGGATTCATGCCTTTTACTTGGCCTTGTCCGTGGGTTTGGCTTTGCGCGGCGTTTTTGTCCTGTCAGGTCATGATGAGCCTACAGCCATCGGCCAAGACACCTTGTCCAATGTTTTGATCATTTTGGGCGTGTTGAGCGCCATTGTGGGCAATGTTGGTTTTTTGGGCATCTTCATCGAACGCATGAACCAACGCGCTCTTGAATCGGCCAAAGAACAAGCTCGCCTGGAAGAGTCTTCTCGGCTCAGCGATCAAATTGCCCAAATGGACCGACGTCGAAGTGTTGGCGAAATTGCCGCGTCTTTGGCCCACGAATTGAGCCAACCCCTGACCAACATTTACCTCATCACCGATCGGATGGACTTGGAGTTGAAGCAGCGTAACGACACCTCACTGGACAAGTATTTCTCAGATCTGAACCGCAACGCCCAAATTGCGGGCGACATCCTGGGGCGCATCCGCAATTTCATCCGGTCCAAGAACACCACATTCGAACGCATTGAAATTGCTCAAGCCATCTCGGATGTGAAAGCCTTGATCCACGACCTGACCTGGAACGAGTCGTTCGACGTCCAGGTGTCACTGCCCACGCAGACCCTGACCGTGCGCGCAGACATCGTGCAGCTGTCACAAATATTCTTGAACGTCATTCGCAACGCCATTCAGGCCACGCAGGGTCAAACCAAACGCCAATTGCACATCCGCGTCTGGCGTGAGGGGGACACGGCGTACATCAGCTTCACAGACAACGGCCCTGGGCTTGCCCCCGAAGCAAGCCATCAGGCAGGCAACGCGTTTTTCACCACCAAACCTGATGGCTTGGGGGTGGGTTTGTCCATTTCCAAGTCAATTGCCCTGCTCCATGACGGGAGTTTGAGCATTGGCAACAGCCCAGGCGGCGGCGCGGTCGTGCAATTGCAACTGCCCGCCTTGGATTGACCGCCAGTCTTTGGCCGACGCGCCAGCGGCTCAATCTTCCTCGTCAACGCCCTGCACCACCTGCCGCACGACCTCGGCACTGAAGCCGCGTGTGAGCAAAAAGCGCATGTGTTTGGCGCGGGTTTGCGGGTCCGGTGACGGGCTTCCAAATTTCTTGCGCCAGACTTCTTGGGCACGGCTCAGTTCGGTGTCTTTGAGGACCGCAAGTGCCTGTGCCACGGCCTCGCCGGTCAATCCTTTGGCTGCCAATTCCTGCTTGACACGGGTCGCACCCAATTTGCCTGCGCGCCGGTGGACCACCGATTCGATGGTGCGGCCGTCGTTGATGAAGTCTCGCGCTTGCAACTCGTCAAGCGCTTTGGCCAGCTCGCCGGGAACTTCTTCATGGGGAGCCAGCTTGCGCTCGAGCTCAACGCGAGAGTGCTCACGCTGGCTCAAAAGCCGCAGGGCGCGGCCTTTGAGTGAGGGTTGAAAACCGGGCTTGTTCAAGCTGTGTTTCCTCCCGGGGTCCTTTTCCTGTGCCCTTTTATTCGCCTTTGGGCACGGCAATGGCCGACTCGAGCAAGCGGATGCCCAGCGATTCGCGCACTTTGTTCTCGATCTCGCGGGCCAGGGCCGGGTTCTCGCGCAAGAACTCACGGGCGTTGTCGCGGCCTTGGCCGATTTTTTCGCCCTGGTAGGCGTACCAGGCACCCGACTTGTCCACGATTTTGGCGGTGACGCCCATGTCAATCACCTCGCCTTCGCGGCTGATGCCCTCGCCAAACAGGATGTCGAACTCGGCGGTCTTGAAGGGGGGCGCGACTTTGTTCTTGACCACTTTGACCTTGGTCTCGTTGCCGATCGCGTCGTCACCCTTTTTGATGGTGCCGGTGCGGCGGATGTCCAGACGCACCGAGGCGTAGAACTTGAGCGCATTGCCGCCGGTGGTGGTTTCGGGGCTGCCGAACATGACGCCGATCTTCATGCGGATCTGGTTGATGAAGATGACGGTGCAGTTGGTTTTCTTGATGGTGGCAGTCAGTTTGCGCAGAGCCTGGCTCATCAAACGGGCTTGCAAGCCAGGCAGGCTGTCGCCCATGTCGCCTTCGATTTCGGCCTTGGGCGTCAACGCCGCCACCGAGTCGATGACAACCAAGTCCACCGCGCCGGAGCGCACCAGGCTGTCCACGATTTCCAGGGCCTGCTCGCCGGTGTCGGGCTGGCTGACCAGCAACTCTTGCAGGTTAACGCCCAGGTTTTGGGCGTATTGCACGTCCAGCGCGTGTTCGGCGTCGACAAAGGCGCAGGTGCCGCCCAGGCGCTGCATTTCGGAGATGACTTGCAGGGTCAGGGTGGTTTTGCCGGAAGACTCAGGGCCGTAGATCTCGATCACGCGGCCCCGTGGCAGGCCACCCACACCCAGCGCGATGTCCAGGCCCAACGAGCCGGTGGACACGACCTGGATGTCGGCGATGACTTCGCCCTCACCCAAGCGCATGATGGTGCCTTTGCCGAATTGCTTTTCAATCTGGGCCAGCGCGGCTTGCAGGGCTTTGGACTTTTCGCTGTTGTCGTCGCTCATGGAAATCTCCTTGAATA
Organism: Comamonadaceae bacterium; assembly: GCA_027486495.1. Taxonomy (GTDB): domain Bacteria; phylum Pseudomonadota; class Gammaproteobacteria; order Burkholderiales; family Burkholderiaceae_C; genus Limnohabitans_A. The sequence continues at coordinate 25,787 of JAIXOZ010000053.1, forward strand.
TCAATGGGTTGGAGCACCGGGCTCAGCACCGATGTGCTGTTTACTGGATGCGTGAACAGTACTGTAAACGAACTGTACAAAGCTTTAAAGGTTATTTATGGTCAGTTTGCCTTATCATTTCCAAATGCCTGAAAACACCGCGCCATACCGTTTAAGCCCAACCTTTGTGCAGGATGACCGCTGGCGCGAAACGCACCTGGGCCGCTTGCTGGGTCACGCCATGCGCCGCTTTGACGAACGTGTGCTGCACCTGATGGCGGGCAACGAGGGCGTGCCTTTGGCGCTGGCCAACCTGGCCGCGCGGGACCAAATCAGCGCTGCACATGTCCACATCACACGCCATCTGGCATTGGAAGGCTCGCGCCTGACCGATCTGGCGCGGGCTGCGGGCATGAGCAAGCAGGCCATGGGCGATCTGGTCGATCAATGTGCCGCTTGGGGTCTGGTGCGACGCGAAGCCGACCCGCAAGACGCGCGCGCCCGCCGCGTGGTGTTCACGCCCGTGGGTCTGGCCTGGTTGCAAGCCTTCAAAGACGCCGTGGCGCAGGCCGAGACCGAGTTCCGCGAGGCGGTGGGCAAGGACGTGGCCACCGTGGTAGCGCTGGGGCTGGAGGCCTATGCCCATTGAGCCGTCCCAGGGCGCACGTCAGCACACATTCAGCACCATGCGCTAAGGTGCTGACACTAAAATCACAAAGCACGTACGCCTGAGCACAACGGGTGCCTCACGTCACAACAACAGGAGACAAGCATGCGCATTCTGATTGCCGAAGACGACCAGGTCCTTGCCGATGGTTTGTTGCGCACCTTGCGCAGCGCGGGGGCCGCTGTGGACCATGTGGCCAGCGGCAGTGAGGCCGATGCGGCCTTGATGACCAACCACGAATTCGATTTGCTGATCCTGGATTTGGGTCTGCCCAAAATGCATGGCCTCGAGGTGCTCAAGCGACTGCGATCCCGAGGCTCCACACTGCCGGTGCTCATTTTGACGGCAGCTGACAGCGTGGAAGAGCGCGTGAAAGGGCTGGATTACGGCGCAGACGACTACATGGCCAAGCCCTTCAGCCTGCAAGAGCTGGAAGCCCGCGTGCGAGCCCTCACCCGACGGGGCATGGGGGGGGCGACTTCGCAGATCAAACACGGACCGCTGATCTATGACCAGTCCGGTCGAGTCGCCACCATTGATGGCAAGATGGTGGAGTTGTCGGCCCGCGAATTGGGTTTGCTCGAGGTGCTGCTACAGCGCGCGGGGCGACTCGTTAGCAAGGACCAGTTGGTCGAGCGCTTGTGTGAATGGGGCGAGGAAGTCAGCAACAACGCGATCGAGGTCTACATCCACCGTTTACGTAAAAAGATCGAAAAAGGCCCGATTCGCATCGCCACCGTTCGTGGTTTGGGGTACTGCCTCGAAAAAATTCCGGGTTAAGGCGAAGCGTAGCGCATGCGACCGCCCCTTTAAACCATGAAATCCAAGGGCTGGAACATGCTGGTCTTCAAACGCGAGCAGCGCTCGCTGTTTGGCGAAATTCTGGACTGGATGCTCACGCCACTGCTTTTGCTGTGGCCCATCAGTCTGGCGCTGACCTGGCTGGTGGCGCAAGGTCTGGCCAACAAGCCTTTTGACCGGGCTTTGGTCTTCAACGTGCATGCGCTGGCCCAGCAAGTCAAGCTGGGGCCCGACAAACGTGTGGAGTTCAGCCTACCGCAACCGGCCAGCGAACTGCTGCGCGCCGACGAAACCGATCTGGTGTACTACCAGGTAACCGGCAGCATGGGCGAACACCTCAGCGGTGACCGCGAGCTGCCCCTGCCCAAACCCAATGAACCCAAGGGCAGCAGCTACGAGGTGCACATCCGCGATGACGAAATGCGCGGCCTGGAAGTGCGGGTGGCCTACACCTGGATACGCTTGGATATCGAAGGCAAGCGTCCGGCCCTTGTGCAGGTGGCCGAGACACGAGAAAAGCGCTCGGTCTTGGCGGCAGAAATCATCAAGGGCGTGATGCTTCCCCAGTTTGCCTTGTTGCCATTGGCAGTGCTGTTGGTGTGGCTGGCGCTGGTGCGCGGCATCAAACCACTGTCTCAACTGGAAGAACGCATCCGCGAACGCAAACCCGATGACCTGAGCCCTTTGGACGACAAGGCTGTGCCCATGGAGGTGGCGCCTTTGGTGTTGTCGGTGAACGACTTGCTGGAGCGTTTGAAGGATTCCATCGTCACGCAAAAACGCTTTTTGGCCGATGCCGCGCACCAGCTCAAAACCCCTTTGGCGGGCTTGCGCATGCAGGCCGATTTGGCGCAGCGTTCAGGCTCCAGCGAAGATGATCTGAAAAAGTCCTTGCAACAAATTGGCCGTGCCAGTGTGCAGGCCACCCACACCGTCAACCAACTGCTGTCACTGGCGCGTGCCGAGGGCGGTGGCGCCAACTTGCCTCTGCAATTGTGTGACATGGTGAGTTTGGCCCGTGATGTTTTACAAGACTGCCTTCCCCTCGCCATGGACAAGGGCCTGGACCTGGGCTTTGAGGGCGTGTCCGCAGGAACACCAGGCGGACAGCTGCAAGGCAACGCCACTTTACTCAAAGAGATGCTGCGCAACTTGGTAGAAAACGCCGTTCATTACACGCCCAACACCCCGGAGCGCCAGGGCGTGATCACGTTGCGTGTGTTGGTCGACCCGTACAGCAAAGTGCTGGTGATTCAGGTGGAAGACAACGGCTTGGGCATTCCCTTGGCGGAGCGCGATCTGGTGTTTCAGCCTTTTTACCGGGTGCTGGGCACCAATGTAGACGGTTCAGGACTGGGTTTGCCCATCGTCAAGGAAATCGCCCAGCAGCACAACGCCACCATCAGCGTGGACGTGGCCCATCCGAGCCAAACCCCGTCTGGCACTTGCTTTACTTTGCGGTTTGGAGCAGCTTGAGCCATCTGTGCTGATGGATTGCTGCACAGATAAGGGCAGTTGATTTGCGCACTATCTCCAACGTTTGCGGTGCAAGCCCAACTGAGCGATCACCCCGAAGAGCGCAAAACCCAGCATCATCCAGCCCAAGTTGACCGCACCTTCGTGCGGCACCAAGCCCACCAGATAGCCGCCTGTGGCTCCGGTGAGCTGCTGCATCAGGCCCGCCACCGCAGCGGCTGAGCCTGCCAGCGCGGGCACCACGCCCACTGTGCCCGCCAGCGCAGGCGGGTTCAGCAGACCATGACCCAAACCCAAAAGCAGCAAAGGCAGGGCTACGGCCATCGCCGTCTGCACGCCACCCAAGCCCAGCGCCAGCATCACCACCAAGCCGCCCATCGTCAGCGCCTGACCCCAGGCCATGACGCGAGATTCGCCCGCTTGTGCGATAAGGCGCGAAGTCATGAAGTTGCCCACAATGTAGGACACGGGTACGGCCATGATGAACCAACCAATGCCGTCGGGGCCGATGCCGTAACCCTTGAGCACGATGGGCGCGCCAGCGAGAAAGGCGTAAAACGTGGCGGTGGTTGCTGCGAGGATGGCGACGTAGAGCAAAAAGCGCGGCTCGCGCAGCAAGCGGGCATAAGCACTGAGCATGGCGCGCAGCCAGTGGCCCGGGGCCGGTGAAGGTTTGGCCACACGCGGCAAGCCCCACCCGGCGGCCAACAGCAGCACCGCCGCCAGAACGGCCAGCAGCACAAAGTTGGTTTGCCAACCATAGCGGACATGGATCTGTCCGCCGATCAGGGTGGCCAACGGCGGGCACATGCCCAGCGCCATGCCAATGTAGGCCATGACCCGCGTGCGCTGCGGACCGGTGAACAGGTCTTGCACCATGGAGCGGCTGACCACCATGCTGGCGGCGCTGCCCGCGCCTTGCAGCACACGGGCGGCGGTGAGTGTGGCGATGTCGGTGGCCAGCGCGGCCATGACCGAGGCCAGCCCCGCGACCAGCAGACCCAGCATCAAGATGGGTTTGCGCCCGTGCCTATCGGACAGCGGGCCGTACACCAGCTGCAAGGCCCCGTAGGCCACCACGTAGCCACTGAAGGTCAGCTGCACATCGGCTTGGCGGGTGCTAAAAATCGCGCCCCACTCCTGCATGGAAGGCAGGCACAGCGTCATGGCCAGCAGGCCAAAGGCGATTTGTGCCAACAGGTTGGCAATCAGCCAAGGGCCGTGGGCATTGGTCCCCGACGTGGCCGATGCGGCGGGCATATCAGCTGCGCTGCAATTTGTAAACCGCCGTGCCCGCCATCAAGTTGGGCAGGATGCGCACTTCCTGGCCCTGCTGAAGGCCAAAGGCGTCGAGGATGTGCAACTGGTTCTTGCGCGCCAGGGCACCAAAGTCGGCGTAAGTGCCCACGCGGATGTTGGGCGTGTCGTACCACTGGTAGGGCAGACGCTTGGTCACCGGCATGCGGCCACGCAACACGCTCAAGCGGTTAAACCAGTGCGCAAAATTGGGGAAGGCCACAATGCCCACGCGGCCCACGCGCACCGTCTCGCGCAGCATGGTCTCGGCGTTGCGCAGGTGCTGCAGCGTGTCGATTTGCAAGACCACATCAAAGGATTGGTCTGCAAAGAGGCTCAGGCCTTCGTCCAGGTTCAGCTGAATCACGTTCACACCGCGCTTGACGCAGGCGTGCACATTGGCGTCGTCCAACTCCACGCCGTAACCGGTGCAGCCCTTGTGTTGCTGCAGATAGGCCAGCAAAGCCCCATCGCCACAACCCAAGTCCAACACCCGTGCACCTTGGGGTACTTGGCGGGCTATGGCTTGCATGATCAAGGGGTCGCTCATGCGGCACCTCCTTCGTTCAAAGTCTTCGCCATGTTGTCAAAGTAAGAGCGCACCACGTTCATGTAGCGCGCATCGTCCAGCAAGAAGGCGTCGTGCCCGTGTGGTGCGTCGATCTCGGCGTAGCTCACGTCGCGGCGGTTGTCGAGCAGGGCCTTGACCATCTCGCGGCTGCGGGCGGGCGAGAAGCGCCAATCGGTGCTGAAGCTCACCAGCAAAAATTTGCAACTGGCGCTGGCCAAGGCTTTGGACAGGTCGCCGTCAAAGGCGCGGGCCGGGTCAAAGTAATCGAGCGCCCGGGTGATCAGCAAATAGGTGTTGGCGTCAAAGTATTCGCTGAACTTGTCGCCCTGGTAGCGCAGGTAGCTCTCAATCTGGAATTCGACTTCTTGCGTGGAGTATTTGTAGCCGGTGGCGTTGTGTGTGACGGCCTCGCGCAACTCGCGGCCAAACTTTTCGTTCATCACGTCGTCGCTCAAATACGTGATGTGGCCGATCATGCGGGCGATGCGCAGGCCGCGCTTGGGCACCACACCTTGCGCGTAAAAGTGTCCACCATGGAAATCCGGGTCGGTCACGATGGCGCGGCGGGCCACTTCGTTGAAGGCGATGTTTTCGGCGTTCAGGTTGGGCGCACTGGCCACCACCACCGCGTGCTTCACGCGCTCGGGGTATTGCAGCGTCCAAGACAGCGCCTGCATGCCGCCCAAACTCCCACCCATCACGGCGGCCAATTGTTCAATGCCCAGTGCGTCGAGCAAGCGGGCTTGGGCGTTGACCCAATCTTCCACCGTGACCACCGGAAAGTCCGCGCCATACACGCGGCCGGTGTCGGGGTTCACATGCATGGGGCCAGTCGAACCAAAGCACGAGCCCAGGTTGTTCACGCCAATGACAAAAAATCGGTCGGTGTCGAGTGATTTGCCTGGGCCAATCATGTTGTCCCACCAGCCCACGTTTTTCGGCTGGTCGGCATAGACCCCCGCCACATGGTGCGATGCGTTGAGCGCGTGGCAAATCAGCACCGCGTTCGATTTGTCAGCGTTGAGCGTGCCGTAGGTTTCGTAGCTCAGCGAATAGCCACGGATAGAAGCACCACTTTGCAAAGGCAAAGGGACTTCAAACAGCATGCTTTGGGATTGGGCAATCAGCATCGAATGTGTTGTGGTGTGCAAAAAAACAAAACCCGGCTTCGCAGTCAGCTGGGCCGGGTTTCTGTGAGATGAAACACACGCCATTTAGCTGAATTTCGAAACCATGGTGGTTTCGGCGCCCGCAATCGGGTTCAAATCGGCGCATGGTGCAAGTATAAGGGCGATGAACCGCAAGGCTGGGCAAGCGCCAGCATCCTGGAAAGAGGACCGCTCAGCTGCCCCAGCCCGACAGCGCGATCACACCCAGCACGGCAAAAATGCCTGCCGAGATCAGGTGCACCAGACGCAGCGGCACACGCTTGGTGATGGCGTCGCCAAACCACACCACGGGGGCGTTGGCCAGCATCATGCCCAGCGTAGTGCCCGCCACCACGGCAAACCAGGCGTTGTACTGCGCGGCCAGCATCACGGTGGCGATCTGCGTCTTGTCGCCCATCTCAGCCAAAAAGAAAACCACCACGGTGGTCAGGAACACCCCCATGCGCGGGGCGCTGTCGCCTTCTTCGTCGTCCCATTTATCGGGGATCAGCATCCACACCGCCATGGCGATGAAGGACGCGCCCAGCACCCAGCGCAGCACATCGGGCCCCATGAAGCTGGTGACCCAGCTGCCCACGGCACCTGCCAAGCCATGGTTGGCCAGTGTGGCCACCAAAATGCCCAGCACGATGGGCCAGGGCTTGCGAAAACGGGCGGCCAACACCAGCGACAACAGCTGGGTTTTGTCGCCCATTTCGGCCAAGGCCACGATGCCGGTAGAGACGAGGAAAGCTTCCATTTAAAACCGGGCCTGAGCCCGTCAAGTCTTGATGAGGGGGTGATCTTAAGTGACCCACTTTGGGCTTGGATGACGACTGGTCCGTTTTGGGTGCGCTTCTTGCTTGGATTTGGTGCGCCGAGGGCTTGGAATCCTCGAATGCACCAATTAAAGGCGTAAATATTCAAAGGACGATCGTGGAAGCACTAAAACAGGGCGCAGATGCGCTTTTTATATTGTTGGGCGGCATCATGGTGTTGGCCATGCACGCTGGTTTTGCGTTTTTGGAGCTGGGCACAGTCCGCAAAAAGAACCAGGTCAATGCGCTGGTGAAAATCCTGGTGGACTTTTCAGTGTCCACCGTGGTTTATTTTGTGGTCGGTTACAGCGTGGCTTATGGCACCACCTTCTTTGTGGGGGCCGAACAACTGGCCGCCAAAAATGGTTATGACCTGGTCAAGTTCTTCTTTTTGCTGACCTTTGCGGCCGCCATTCCCGCCATCATTTCGGGCGGTATTGCCGAGCGGGCCAAGTTCTGGCCGCAGTTGATCGCCACGGCGGTGATCGTCGGCTTTGTCTACCCCTTCTTCGAGGGCATTGTCTGGAACCAGCACTTTGGCGTGCAGGCCTGGATCAAGGCCGTCACGGGCGATGAGTTCCATGACTTTGCGGGGTCGGTGGTGGTCCACGCCATGGGCGGCTGGATCGCTTTGCCGGCGGTGGTCTTGTTGGGCGCACGTTACAACCGCTACCGCAAGGATGGCGTGGTGTCGGCGCACCCACCGTCGAGCATCCCCTTTCTGGCCCTGGGCTCGTGGATCCTGATCGTCGGTTGGTTTGGCTTCAATGTGATGAGCGCCCAGACGCTGGACAAATTATCAGGTCTGGTGGCGGTCAATTCGCTGATGGCCATGGTGGGCGGGACTTTGGCGGCTTTGGTCTTGGGTAAAAACGACCCGGGCTTCGTGCACAACGGACCGTTGGCTGGTTTGGTGGCGGTCTGCGCCGGCTCTGACCTGATGCACCCATTTGGTGCGCTGGCGGTAGGAGCCGTGGCCGGAGGTTTGTTTGTGGTCATGTTCACCTTGACCCAAAACAAATGGAAGATCGACGACGTGCTGGGTGTTTGGCCCCTGCATGGCATTTGCGGTGCCTGGGGCGGCATTGCGGCGGGAATTTTTGGTGCGTCCAGCATGGGCGGCTTGGGCGGGGTCAATTTGACGGCCCAGCTGATTGGCACCTTCTTGGGCGTGGCATGGGCTTTGTTGGGCGGTTTATTGATTTATGGTGTGTTGAAAATCACCATGGGTCTGAAACTCAGCCCAGAGGAGGAATACGACGGTGCTGATTTGAGCATTCACAAAATCAGCGCCAGCCCTGACCGTGAGGTGAGTTGGTAAAACAACAGAAAACCTGTGAAAGCCCCGTTTTTAATAGGTATCGGGGGGTTCCCCCCTTGTCTTTTGGTTTGTTTTTACTCTCATAATTCCATGACTTTGGGGCATGTTGCTTCAAAGTCTTGTTTGCGGTGACCCCATCAGTTTCGCTTTCCTTACGATGTTTTCAGGTATGTCGAATGCGTTGTCGAAGCTCCATCGCTTTTATCTTTGTGTTTTGAGGAGTCCCTTTCATGGGCAACAAACTTTACGTCGGCAACCTGCCTTATTCGGTTCGTGACAGCGATCTGGAACAAGCCTTCGGTGAATTCGGTGCGGTGACCAGCGCCAAAGTCATGATGGAACGTGACACCGGTCGCTCCAAAGGCTTTGGCTTTGTGGAAATGGGCAGCGACGATGAGGCGCAAGCCGCCATCAACGGCATGAATGGCCAGCCTCTGGGCGGCCGCAATGTGGTCGTGAATGAAGCACGCCCGATGGAAGCGCGCCCTCCCCGTTCGGGCGGCGGCGGCTTCGGTGGTGGCGGTGGCTTTGGCGGCGGTCGCCGTGAAGGCGGTGGCGGTGGCGGTTATGGCGGCGGCCGTGAAGGCGGCGGCGGTGGTTATGGCGGTGGCCGTGAAGGCGGCGGCGGTTATGGTGGCGGCCGTGAAGGCGGCGGCGGTGGTTATGGTGGCGGCCGTGAAGGCGGCGGCGGCGGTTATGGCGGTGGCCGTGAAGGCGGCGGCGGACGCGGCGAAGGTGGCGGCGGTGGTTTCCGCAGCCCTTACGGTGCAGGCCCTCGCGGCGGTGGCGGTCGCCGTGAAGGTGGTCGCGAAGGCGGTGGTGGCGGGTACGGCGGCGGCTACTGATCGAGCACCAGGGCTGAACACTCGGCCCTTGCATTCACAAAGCCCTGCTTTGCAGGGCTTTGTCGTTTCTGAGGTTGTACTGCCAGGTATGTGCCCGTTTGTTGAGCTGATCAGGGGGTCTGACGTGGCGGCAAAACCGCGCGCACCCTGCCCTGCATCTGGTACTGGCCGCTGCGGGTGTCAAAGTTCAAGGTTTGTGCACTGAACACGTCCGCGCCGCGTGTGATGCGAACGGGTTGGTCAGAGACCAAGCGCTCTTCTTCCAGCAAAGCCGTGAGTGTTTCGCCGCGCAGCTCCACGCGTGGGCTTTGCGCGTCGGCCTGTCGCACCGCGATCGCATCACCGGTCAGGGTCACTTGTTGCAGGGCTTCACGGGAGATGCCTTGTTTGGCCTGAGCAGTCAGGCGTGTGCCCACCTCGTTTTCAGCGATGATTCGCACGCCCTCGATGTGCAAGCTTTGCGTGGCCGGAAAGTGGGTGGCGCTTTGCCCGCTGACTTCTCGGCTCAGTCGACCTGAAGCGTCAAAGGATTTGACGGTGAATTGATCGAGCCGAAAATCCGGGTCTTGGCGCAACTGGGCGTCTACGCCAGGCGGGATCAACTCGGGTACGCTGCGCACCAACCACCAGCTGCCCAAAGCCAAAATGGCAAACAGGAACAAAGGCAGGTAAATCGTCAACCGGTCCAGGGTGCGGCGCAACCGCGTGAGCAAGTTCATGCCGATGGGCCCGGGTGATCGTGCACCTCTGCTTGCGCCAGCAAGGCAGCGTAGTGTCCACCCGCCACCAGAAGCAGGTCGCAAAAGGCGCGGGCCGCACCTTCGCCGCCGCGCTCTGCGGTGGTGTGGTGGGCGATGGCTTTGGCTTGGGCATGGGCATTGGCCGGGGCACAAGCAAAAGCGGCGCGTTGCATCACGGGCAAATCGGGCCAGTCATCGCCGATGGCGGCCGCTTGCGCCCAACTCAGGTTCAGTTCGCTCAAAAAGGCTTCGGCCGCCGGGCGTTTGTTTTCGGTGCCAAAGCGGGCGTGGGTGATGCCCAGCGCCTTCAGCCGCAAGCGCAGCGGGGCGGAGTCGCGGCCGGTGATGACCACAGGCGTGATGCCTGCCTTTTGCAGCAGTTTCAGGCCCTGGCCATCCAGCGTGTTAAAGCGCTTGAGGGTCTCGCCGTTTTCAGAGAAATACAGCCCACCGTCGGTCAACACGCCATCAATGTCGAAAAAAGCCACGCGAATGCCCTGCGCTTGCAGCAGCAACTCGGGAGGGTAATGCACAGCGGGTGTGAGCGCTTTGAAGGCTTGCATGTCAAATCACCTTGGCCCGCATCAGGTCGTTGGAGTTGATGGCCCCGCACAGCAGGCCCTGAGCGTCCACCACCAGGATGCTGGTGATGCGTTGCAGCTCCATCATCTCGGCGGCCTCGACGGCCAGCGCGTCGTGTCGAATGGTGCGCGGGTTGGGATGCATGACGTCACGGGCAATCAGGCTGCGCAGGTCCACGCCTTTTTCAATCAAACGGCGCAAATCGCCATCGGTGAACACGCCCAGCACGCGGCCCTCAGGATCGGTGACCGAGGTGGCACCCAAGCCCTTGCTGCTCATCTCGCGCATGAGGGCAGTGAATTCGGCATCGGGCCCGACTTGCGGCACATCGGTGCCTTTGCGCATCACATCGCCCACATGCGTGAGCAGCTTGCGACCCAGCGAACCACCGGGGTGGGAGCGGGCAAAGTCTTCGGGCTTGAAGCCCCGAGCGTCGAGCAGGGCCACGGCCAGCGCGTCGCCCATGGCCAGCTGGGCGGTGGTGCTGGCGGTCGGGGCCAAATTCAGGGGACAGGCTTCTTTGTCCACTGAACAATCGAGCACCACGTCCGCGTGGCGGGCCAGGGACGACTGCAGGCCGCCAGTCAGCGCAATCAGGGGCACACCCTGGCGCTTGAGCACGGGCAAGATGGCGATGAGCTCGTCGCTTTCGCCACTGTTGGAGATGGCCATCACCACATCCACGGTTTTGATCATGCCCAAGTCGCCATGGCTGGCTTCACCGGGGTGCACAAACATGGCTGGGGTGCCGGTTGACGCCAGGGTGGCGGCAATTTTGCGACCGATGTGCCCGCTTTTGCCCATGCCGGTGACAACCACCCGGCCTTGCACGCCCAACACCAAGTTCACGGCTTGGACAAAGCGCTCGTCCAAGCGGGCTTTGAGTTGCAGCAGGGCTGCGGCCTCAATGTCGAGGGTCTCGCGGGCGAGTTGCAGGGTGTGGGCGGAATGGGCAAGCATGTCTTGCATTTTATCGATCCAAAGCCCAAAGCCCGCACGCACGCTTGTTACCATCGGTGCATGAGCGCTTTGGAGTTGACCCTGTTGTATTTGCTGGCAGCCGTTTTGGGCGTGGTGGGCTGCCGCATGCTCAAGCTGCCACCCATGCTCGGCTATTTGGTCGTGGGCGTGGTGATTGGCCCCAACGCCCTGGCTTTGGCCCAAAACTCCGATGGCGTGAAACATCTGGCCGAGTTCGGCGTGGTGTTTTTGATGTTTGTGATCGGGCTGGAGTTCAACCTGCCCAAACTGCGCTCCATGCGCAAACATGTGTTTGGCCTGGGACTGCTGCAGGTGCTGCTGACGCTGGTGATCGTGACGGTGTTTTCCTTGTTCGTGTCCACGATGGCACCCACCCTTTGGAAAATGGAGTGGCAAACCGCGCTGGCGCTGTCAAGCGCCATGGCCATGAGCAGCACGGCGATCGTGATCAAGCTGGTGGCCGACCGGTTGGAGCTGGAGTCCGAGCACGGCAAGCGGGTGGTGGGCGTGCTCTTGTTTCAGGATTTGGCGGTGGTGCCGCTGATCGTGATGATCCCGGCCCTGAGCGCTCCGGCCGACGAGATGCTCACCGCCTTGATGATGGCCGCGCTCAAGGCCACGGTTTTGATCACCTTGCTCATGACGGGCGGTCAGCGGGTGATGCGCTGGTGGCTGACCTTGGTGGCGCGGCGCAAGAGCGAAGAGCTGTTTGTGCTGAACTTGTTGCTGGTCACCTTGGGCCTGGCCTGGATCACCGAACTGGCAGGCCTGAGCTTGGCGCTCGGCGCTTTCATCGCGGGCATGCTGATCTCCGAGACCGAATACAAGCACCAGGTGGAGCTGGACATCCGACCCTTTCACGACGTGTTGCTGGGTCTGTTTTTCATCACCATCGGCATGATGCTGGACTGGCACATCGTGGTCGAGCGCTGGCCTTTGGTCTTGGTGCTGACGACCTTGCCCGTTTTGTTCAAACTGGTTTTGGTGACCGCATTGGCCAAATTCACAGGCGCCCCCAATGGGGTGGCGCTGCGCACCGGTTTGTATTTGGCGCAGGCAGGTGAATTCGGCTTTGTGTTGCTCACACTGGGTGCGCAAAGCAGCATCATTCCGCCAGCCTTGCTCAACCCGGTGCTGGCCAGCATGGTGCTGTCCATGTTGGCCACGCCCTTCATCATCCTGCACAGCGACCGCATCGTGCTCAAGGTCGTGGCCAGCGAGTGGTTGCAACAGTCGCTGCAAATGACCACGATTGCCCGCAAGTCGATCAACACCAGCAAACACGTCATCATCTGCGGCTACGGGCGTTGCGGCCAAAACCTGGCGCGCATGCTCGACAAGGAAAGTATCCCTTACATGGCGTTGGACCTGGACCCTGACCGGGTACGGCAAGCCGCTGCGGCCGGAGACTCGGTGGTGTTTGGCGACGCTGGGCGCTTGCAGTCGCTCATGGCTGCAGGCTTGGCCCGCGCCAGTGCGGTGGTCATCACCTACCTGGATGTGCCCGTGGCCATGAAGGTGCTGGACCACACCCACAGCCACGCCCCCCAAGTGCCAGTGATTGTGCGCACGCAAGACGACTTGGACTTGGAAAAATTGCTGGCCGCGGGTGCCACTGAAGTGGTGCCGGAGGCGATAGAAGGCTCCCTCATGCTGGCCAGCCATGCGCTGGCGCTGGTGGGTGTGCCCATGCGCCGGGTGATCCGCATCGTGCAGGATCAGCGCGATGCGCGCTACAACCTGTTGCGCGGTTACTTTCATGGGGCCGACGACGACACGCTCGATGAGATCGACCATGAACGCCTGACCACGGTGGGGCTGCCCATGGCCTCGCCCTGGCTGGGCAAACGGGTGAAGGACCTGGCCTTTCATGCCATGGGGGTGCGTGTGGTCAACCTGCGCCGCGCCAATGGCCAACCCGAAAACGTGATCGACGACACCGAGTTGCACGCGGGTGACACGCTGGTTCTGTCTGGTAAATCCCAAACACTGGCCGTGGCCGAAGAAAAACTCCTCAGAGGCTGACGCATGGACGATCTGAACGTCAACGACTATTTGAAGAGCCATATCCGCACGGTGCCTGATTGGCCCGCGCCGGGTGTGCAGTTTCGAGACATCACCCCTTTGCTGCAAGACCCGCGCGTGTTTCGTGTGCTGATCGATGCTTTTGTGCACCGCTACATGCACCCGGCTTTGCGCCCAGACGTGGTCGCAGGGCTTGACGCGCGCGGCTTCATTTTGGGCTCGGTGGTGGCCTACGAGCTGGGGCTGGGCTTTGTGCCCATCCGCAAAAAAGGCAAGCTGCCCTTCACCACGGTGGAAGAAACCTACGAGCTGGAATACGGCAGTGCCACCGTGGAGCTGCACACCGACGCCGTCAGACCCGGCCAGCGGGTGTTGCTCATCGACGACCTGATCGCCACGGGCGGCACCATGATGGCGGGCAAAAAGCTGCTCGAAAAACTCGGCGCCAGCGTGATCGAGGGCGCGGCCATTGTGGACTTGCCCGAGTTGGGCGGGTCTGACCGCATCAAAGCCAGTGGCTTGAAGCTGTTCACCCTGGTGTCTTTCGAGGGGCATTGAGGGATTTGCGCAGCCTCTGCTGCAAGCTGTCACCCCCGGCGCTGACAAGCCAAGTGGTCCGTTTTAAGCTGGGTGTTTTCCACTTGGCCCAGCACCGCCCCATGAGCACACCCTCCACTCCACCAGCGGCAGCCGATGACCGCGTGCCCTACGCCAAACCCCAACCCTGGGGCATGGCCCCCGACATGGTGGTGCACGACGTGCAAACCGAAGACGAACGCCTGTGGGCCCCTGTGGCCCCAGGCATTTGGTCACGCCCCCTGCACCTGAACGTAACGGGTGGTTTTTACGTGCACCTGCTCAAAGTCAAGCGCTCGGGCCTGCTGCAGCGCCACCGCCATTCCGGCCAAGTGCATGCCCAAGTGCTGCGCGGAAAATGGTTTTACCTGGAGCACGATTGGGTGGCAGAAGAAGGCAGCTATGTGTTCGAGCCTCCGGGCGAGACCCACACCCTGGTGGTGCCCGACGACTGCCAGGACATGGTGACCCTGTTCACCGTGCATGGCGCACTGATGTACGTGGACACACAAGGCAATGCCACCGGCTATGACGATGTGTTCACCCGCATCGAGAAGTACCGCGCCCACTTTGAGGCGGTGGGTTTGGGTGCGGATTACGTGAAAAAATTCATGCGCTGAAAGTTACATCCCACCACAAAAAAACCGCCAACAAGGCGGTTTTTTTGATGGTGCAGCGTTGAAACTCAAAGCGGCTTCTTAATCAAGTTGGCGATTTCGCCAACGATGCCCCGGCGGAAGGCAAGCACACAGATCACAAAGATCACGCCTTGCATGATGGTGACCCAGGCACCGAATTGGGCAAAATAGTTTTGCATGCTGACAATGACCGCAGCGCCAGCCACAGGGCCAAACAAGGTGCCCATGCCGCCCAACAAGGTCATCAACACCACTTCGCCCGACATGGACCAATGCACATCGGTGAGGGAAGCGAGCTGAAACACCAGAGACTTGGTGGCACCTGCTGTGCCTGCGATGGCACCCGAGATCACGAAGGCGAGCAGCTTGAACTTGTCGGTGTCGTAACCGAGCGATGTAGCGCGGTCCTGGTTCTCACGAATGGCTTTCAGAATTTGACCAAAAGGTGAATGGATCACACGCCAGATGAACAAAAAGCCGAGAATAAAAATGGTGAACACAAACATGTACATGTTGGTGTTGTCGGCCAGGTCAAAGAGGCCAAACAAGTGGCCGCGAGGCACGCCTTGAATACCATCTTCGCCGCCCGTGAACGGCGCTTGCAAAGCAAAAAAGAAAATCATCTGAGCCAATGCCAGCGTGATCATGGCGAAGTAAATGCCCTGTCGGCGGATGGCCAGCGAGCCCACCACATAGGCCAACACCATCGAGCAAAGGGTGCCAAACAAAATCGCCAATTCAGGGGTTAAGCCCCACACTTTGGCAGCATGGGCCGCAGCGTAACCGGCTGTGCCCAAAAACATAGCATGTCCGAACGACAGCAAACCACCAAAGCCCAGCAACAAGTTAAAGGCACAGGCAAACAGGGCAAAGCACATCACCTTCATCAAAAAGATGGGGTAGAGCCAGATGGGCGCTATGGCAAACGCCAACACCATGATGGCAAAGGCGATCCAATGGGTTTTGGACGACGAGGACGCAGAGGCAATTGCAGAGTTCGACATGGCGTTTTACTTCTGGGTACCGAACAGGCCGGCGGGCTTGATGAGCAGAACGATGGTCATGATCACAAAGATCACGGTGGCCGAAGCCTCGGGGTAAAACACCTTGGTCAGGCCTTCAATAAGGCCCAAGCCAAATCCGGTAACAATGGCACCCATGATGGATCCCATGCCGCCAATCACAACCACCGCAAAAACCACAATGATCAAGTCAGCTCCCATGGTGGGATTGACCTGGTAAATGGGCGCAGCCATGACACCGGCCAAGGCGGCCAAACCGACGCCGAAACCATAGGTCAAGGTGATCATGCGTGGCACGTTGATGCCAAAGGATTGAACCAGACTGGGGTTTTCAGTGGCTGCCCTTAAATAAGCACCCAGTTTAGTGCGCTCGATCACATACCAAGTGGCCAAACAAACCACCAGCGAAGCCACGATGACCCAGGCTCTGTACTTGGGCAAGAACATGAAGCCCAAATTAATGCCGCCTTTGAAAATTTCTGGCACAGGATAGGGCATACCAGAAGAGCCAAACTCATGCCGGAACAAGCCTTGAATGATCAGCGCCAATCCAAAGGTGAGCAGCAGACCATAAAGGTGGTCGAGTTTGTAGAGTTGTTTGAGCATGGTGCGCTCAATCAACATGCCCGTTGCGCCCACCAAAAAAGGTGTGACGATCAGGGCCACCCAGTAGTTCATGCCCAGCATGTTCATGCCGAGGTAAGCCACAAAGGCGCCCAGCATGTACTGGGCGCCATGGGTGAAGTTGATGATATTGAGCAGGCCGAAGATCACCGCCAATCCCAGAGAGAGCAGCGCATAAAACGAACCATTGATCAATCCGATCAGCAATTGCCCAAACAGGGCTCCTGAGGGAACGCCAAAAATTTCCATGACGGTGACTTTGGTTAACTCAAAACAAAGGGCTTACTTCTTGACCAGCGGGCATTCGCTCTCGGACAAGGGGCGGAATGCCTCATTGGCCGGGATCGTGGCAACCAGCTTGTAATAGTCATACGGGCCTTTGGACTCGGATGGCTTTTTCACCTGGAACAAATAAGCAGGGTGAATTTTGCGACCGTCAGGACGCACACTGCCCTTGCCAAACAAGATGTCATCGGTGGGCAGCTCTTTCATCTTGGCAGCCACTTTGGAGCCGTCATCGGTCTTGGCGGCTTCAACGGCCTTGAGATAATGGATCACGCTGGAGTACACACCGGCCTGAACCATCGAGGGGTGCTTACCGCCATTGGCCGCTGCAAAACGCTTGGTCCAAGCGCGGGTCTGATCATTCAGATCCCAATAGAAGGTCTCGGTCAACATCAGGCCTTGCGCCACGTTCAAACCCAAGGAGTGGATGTCGGGCAAGAAAACCAGCATGCCGGCCAGGTTTTGGCCACCACGGGTGATGCCGAACTCAGCCGCTTGCTTGATCGAGTTGGTGGTGTCGCCACCTGCATTGGCCAAACCAATGATCTTGGCTTTAGAGGCTTGCGCTTGCAGCAAGAAAGAGGAGAAGTCTTGCGTCGGGAAAGGTGTGCGCACTTTGCCCACCACTTTACCGCCGTTTTTCAGCACCACGGCCTCTGTGTCACGCTCCAGGGCGTGGCCGAAAGCGTAGTCGGCAGTCAAGAAGAACCAAGTGTCACCACCGCTTTTGACAATGGCTTTGCCGGTACCGTTGGCCAGCATCCATGTGTCATAAGCCCAGTGGATGGTGTTGGCGTTGCAAGCCTTGCCAGACAGGTCGGAAGTGGCCGAGCCGGAGTTGACATGCAACTTGCCCTTGTCGCTGGCGATTTTGGCAACGGCCAAACCCACCGAAGATGTGGGCACGTCGGCGATCATGTCCACCTTGTCGGTGTCAAACCACTGGCGTGCCACGTTGGACCCCACATCGGGCTTGTTTTGGTGGTCAGCACCCACCACTTCAATTTTGAGCTTGGAACCGGTGGCCTTGACGTAGTCTTCGACGGCCATGCGGGCAGCCGACAAAGAACCCGGCCCGGTGATGTCCGAGTACAGGCCCGACATGTCGTTGAGCACCCCGATCTTGACGATGCCATCAGAAATCTGGGCTTGCGCCGCACCGCCCAATACACAGCCAGCTGCAGCGGCAATCGAGAGAAGTTTGCGTTTCATGGTTTAGTCTCCTGGTTAAAAATCAGACGCCGAGGTACTCGCTGAGCATGCCCATCTTCTCGGGAAGTTCAGCCGAGGTGAAGCCCTGAACAATTTGTCCATGCTCCATCACGTAAAAGCGATCGGCCAATGGCGCGGCAAAGCGGAAGTTTTGCTCCACCATGATGATGGTGTAGCCCTTGGCCTTGAGTGCCTTGATCATGCGCGCCAGTGCCTGCACGATGACCGGTGCCAAGCCTTCAGAGATTTCGTCGAGCAACAAAAACCTGGCACCCGTGCGCAAAATGCGCCCTACTGCCAGCATTTGCTGCTCACCACCCGACAGGCGCGTGCCTGGGCTGGAGCGGCGCTCCAGCAAATTGGGGAACATCTCGTAGATTTCATCCAAGCTCATGCCGCCACTGGCGATCACTGGAGGAAGCAAGAGGTTTTCTTCGCAGGTGAGCGAAGCAAAAATGCCACGCTCTTCCGGGCAATAACCGATACCCAATTTGGCAATTTGGTGCGGTGCCATGTTGACCGACTCGGTGCCATTGATGGTGATGGTGCCCGTGCGCCTGCCGACCAGGCCCAAAATGGATTTGAGTGTGGTGGTGCGGCCTGCACCGTTGCGCCCCAGCAGGGTCACCACTTCGCCTTCGTTGACAGTCAGATCCACCCCGTGCAGGATGTGCGACTCGCCGTACCAAGCGTGCAGGTTGCTGATGCGCAAAAATTCTTGGGACTCAGCCATGGGCTCCCTCCAGCTGGTTGTCGGCAGTGCCCATGTAGGCTTCGAGCACTTGGGGGTTTTGTGAAACCACGGCGTAGGGTCCTTCGGCAATCACTTGGCCGCGCTGCAAGACACTGATGGTGTCGGCAATTTTGGCTACCACATTCATGTTGTGCTCCACCATCAAAATGGTGCGGTTGGCGCTGACTTTTTTGATCAATTGGGTGACGCGATCTACGTCTTCGTGACCCATGCCTTGTGTGGGCTCGTCGAGCAGCATCAACTCGGGCTCCATGGCCAGTGTGGTGGCAATCTCCAGCGCACGTTTGCGACCGTAAGGCAGCTCGACTGCCGTCAAATCGGCCATGTCTTGCAGATCCACCTCGGCCAACAATTGCATGGCACGCTCATTCAAGCCATCGAGCACGCGCTCTGAGCGCCAAAACTGCATGGATAAACCCGCGCTGCGTTGCAACGCAATGCGCACGTTTTCCACCACCGTGAGGTTAGGAAAGGTGGCTGAAATTTGGAAAGACCGTACGATGCCACGGCGTGCAATCTGTGCGGGCTTTTCACCCGTGATGTCTTTGTCGTTGAACAAAATTTTGCCGCTCGTGGGGATCAAAAATTTGGTCAACAAATTGAAGACCGTCGTCTTGCCCGCACCATTGGGGCCGATTAGCGCGTGGATCTGTCCGCGTTTGACCTGCAAGTTAACGCCATTGACGGCGACAAATCCTTTGAACTCTTTGATGAGGTCTCGGGTTTCCAAAATGAATTCTTGGCTCATGTGGGTGTCTCGGTTTCTTTCATCAGCAACCAACCAACAGGTGATTTCAAATCACAGCAATTTCGCAGTTGACGCATTCTGCAGAGCAAATGTCAGTTTGGTGTCATGGTTATCCCGGGGTTTGTCCCCCAAGTGTCTGCTGCGGGGGCAAACACCTTTCAGCTCACCGAGTATTCATTGCGTTGTAACAGTTAAGCGTTTATTTGCAGAGTTTGCGCGTCCTGCGCACGCAACTCGGTTTTCAGCACCTTGCCGTAATTGTTTTTAGGCAAGGCTTGGACAAAGTGGTAATGCTTGGGCCGCTTGAAACGCGCCACATGGTCCAAGCAGTGCGCGTCCAACTCGTTGGCACTCAGGGGTTGGCGGCACACCACAAACGCCACCACCACCTCGCCCCACTCGGGGTCAGGCCTGCCAATCACCGACACCTCGGCCACCTGCGGGTGCGTCAGCAAGGCTTCTTCGACTTCGCGGGGGTAAATGTTGGTGCCGCCGCTGATCACCATGTCCTTGGAACGGTCGAGCAGGGTCAGGTAACCATCGGCATCCAGCCGCCCCACATCGCCCGTTTGCAACCAACCGTCGCGTATGGCTTTGGCGGTGGCCTGCGGGTCCCGCCAATAACCCGCCATGACCAGTTCGCTGCGCACGCAAATCTCGCCCACTTCACCCACGGGCAAGCTCGCACCCAACTCGTCGCCAATCTTCAGCTCGACCATGGCCTGTGCATGCCCGACCGAAGCCAGCCGCTCGCGGTAACGCGGGTGGGTGGTGTCCAGCACATCGCTCTTGGGCAGTACGCTGATGGTCATGGGGCATTCGCCTTGGCCATAAATTTGCGCAAAGTGCGGGCCAATGACCTGCAAAGCTTCTTCGATGTCGGCCAGGTACATGGGGCCGCCGCCATAGACGATGGTGGCCAGGCCCTGCGGCCGCTCGGGCAAGGTGCGCGCCGCATCCACCAGCCGCCGCACCATGGTGGGTGCTGCAAAAAATGAAGCCCGCTGCCAGTACTCAGCCAGCGCCAAGGCTTCATGCGGGTCAAAGCCGTCCGAGCGCGGCACCACGTTCAGCCCAGCGTTCAGCACATAAGGCAAGTGGTACATGCCGCCACCGTGTGACAGTGGCGCAGGGTGCAGCATGGTGTCGCCACGTTCCACCGATTGCACTGTGGCGAAATACGCCATCGTGCAGCCGCTCAGTTGGCGGGCACACAGCACCACACCCTTGGGCCTGCCGGTGGTGCCGCTGGTGTAGAACAACCAGACCGGGTCGTCGTCGCTTCGTTCTTGCAAAGGCAGCTTTGGCCCTTCGGCTTGCAGCATGAATGTGGTGTTGGCCTTAACAGCTGTACCCACACCCAGTTCGCGCAGCGCTTGTGTGAAAGGCTGCTCCCGTTTGCTGTCGCAAAAAGCGATGCGCGCTTCGCTGTGCTGAGCAATCCACGCCGCTTCGCGTTCGTGCAGTTTGGCGTTGACAGGCACCGCCACCGCACCCGCCCACCAGATGCCCCATAGCAGAGGCAAATACTCGGGTGTGTTGTACAGAAAAAGCACCACGCGGTCGCCGGGCTGCACACCTTGTGCGTGCAGCCAACTGGCCGTGCGGGCAGCACGGCGTGCGAATTCGCCGTAATCGCACCAGACATCGGTGCCGTGCGCGATGGCCGCTTGTTGCGGGTAACGTTCGGCGGTGCGCGCCAACCAAAAAGCGATGTTCATGTGAGTGAGGCAGGTAGGTGATGCGATCAGTCGACTAGACCAGGACCATGCCACCATCGAGCAAGATGGACTGCCCTGTCATGCCGCGTGATTCATGAGATCCCAGGTAGACCGCCAGGGCCGCGATTTCGTCCGGGTTCAGCACCCGCCCCAGCGGCACCCGCGCCAGTGCGGCCTTGACCATGTCGTCCCCGCTCATGCCGGAGCTTTGGGCCACCTGGGCTTTCAGCGTTTCCACCATGTCGGTCTGCACGAATCCGGGGCAGATCGCGTTCACGGTAACCGCGTGCGGGCTGGCCTCGAGCGCCACGCAGCGCGTCAGGCCCACCACCGCGTGCTTGCTCACGTTGTAGGCCGACTGGTTGCGCGAGCCCCATTTGCCCGCCGTGGAGGCGATGTTGACGATGCGCCCGTGGCGCCGCGCCTGCATGCCCGGCAGGCAGGCCTGCATGAAGTGCAGCACGCCAAACAGGTTCACATCGAGCATGTCCTGAAAATCTTGCGGCGCGTAGTCAAGGAACGACTTGGCCCGGTACACCCCCGCGTTGTTGACCAGCACATCGACGCGTCCAAAGCGCTCTTCCACTTGCGCCACAGCCGCAAAGCAGGCGTCACGCTCGGTCACGTTCAGGCCCAAAGTCATGATGCGCTCTTCAGGCAAACCTAAGCTGTCCTTGACCTCCTGCAAGCGTGGCGTGTCGGTCGCAATCAGGCACAGGCTGGCGCCTTCGGCCGCATAGGCCTCGGCAATCGCGCGGCCGATGCCACGGCTGGCCCCGGTCACGATGGCCACTTGTTGGTCGAGTCGGTGTGGCATGTACTCAGTCCTTGTTTTGAAGCGGTCAGATGAGTGCAGCGCGTTTGCGTTGATTGCCTGACTTGCCGTGATCGGGGTCGTTGTTCGGGTTGGACACCGCTTGGCGCAGCACGGCCACATAACCCGGTGCCAACTCCATGCGGGGGCCAAAGCCTTGTGCGATCAGCATGCGGTGCGCAGCGGGCAGCTTCCAGCAGGGCGTGAACACAAACAGGTGGTGTTCCAAGTGGTAGTTCACCCAGTAGGGGGCCAGCACCATGCGCATGCCCCAATTCGTCAGCGTGGTGCGCGTGTTGCGCAGGCGGTCATCGTTGTCGCCCACCACCGCGTGCTCAGCGATGTTGCGAACGCGGCTGATGACTTGGTACCAGGTCAGCAAAGGCAGCAGCCACAAGGCAAAGTAAGCCCACCACACGCCAGCGGCCGTCGTGATGGCCAAGATCACCAAGTTGCTGAGCAAGAAGTATTTTTCGGCTTGGAACAGATTTTTCCAGCGCTGCAAACGGCTGGGGTCGTTCCCCATTTCCATGCGGAAAAACTCCATGCGCCGCTGGTAGCCCGTGATGCCCAGAATGTCTCGCCGCATCTTGCGCCAGAAGCTTTGTCGGGTGATCGGAAAAGGCGCCGACAAAATCAGGTCGGGGTCTTCGGTTTGCTGCGTATGGCGGTGGTGACTCAGGTGGTAGGGGCGGTACAGCGTGAGGCTTGCGCCCACCGGCCAGCCACACAAAAACGCGCCCAGCGTGTCATTGAGTCGGGTGTTTTTGAACAAGGCGCGGTGCGCCGCATCGTGCATCAAAATCGCCAGCCCCAACTGCCTGCCGCCAATCACGACCACGGCGACGATGAAGCTCAAGGGGTTGGGCCAAACGATGAAGAATGCCATGGCCAATGCGATCACGCCCCAAGCGTGCAGCACCAGGTACGCACCCATCCAGTCCGAGCGTTCGCGTAAAAAAGCGTCTTGCTCCGGGCTGAGGCTGGGTTGGGTATCGGTGGTCATGGCAAGTTCATGGGCAAAGATACAGATCTTGTACCCGGAGACCTGCACCAACAGTCACAGGCGTGACCACTCAATGCAGGCGTCAATCGATGCGACAAAGTGTCTGGCAGGGCTGTCAACACCAGCCCTGCCAGACTGGCTACACAGGCGATTCAGCGCTGACCGTCGTGGACCGAAACGGCTTCTTTGGTCAAGCCACCCAGTCGCGAGTGAATGCGGCCCCCCGTTCCCATGACCAAGGCAAACAGAATTTCATTGGGTCGAGGCGCATCTTGAATACCCACTTCCATGCTGTTGAAGTGGCTGCGCACATAGCAAGCGTGGATGTAATGCACAGGAACCATCAAACGATACCCAGCGCTGGCGACCACTTTGCTGGCAGGGACGATGGCTTTGGGATCACCCAACAAAGACCGCATCGCCCACCCCCCTGCCTCATGCCACACAGCGCCGTGTTCCATCTCGCCGTTGACACCAACGATGGCCGCTTTGCTGTAAACCTCGATGTTGTCTTTGCCCAATGTGTCAATCAGCTCCTGCGCCAACAACGTCCCCAAAGACCTGAGTTCGGCCATGAAGGGCATGAGGTCGGGTTCATAACGGCCTGCGTAGGGGTTTTGAATCACTGCACAGGCTGCGGCAAGTTTCAAGGGTTGGTCTGAGAGGGGTCCACCTTCGTGGTAAGTGTTTTCGATGGTCAGACTGCGTTTGCGAATGTTGATGAGGGACATGGTTAGATTGGGTGTGACTTTAGTTTTTAGGAATCTTGGCTTCGTTCACGACTTGAATCCATTTTTGAGTTTGATTGGCGACCATGGTTCGCATTTCATCTGGCGTGCTGCCGCGAACCTCTCCCCCCATCTCCTCAAGTCGTGCTTTAACTGCAGGATTGAGCAACGCTTTGTTCAATTCGACATTCAGGCGATCCACCACTGGCCGAGGTGTCCCCACAGGCGCCATCAACCCGGCCCATGATTGAACGTCATAACCTGCGACCCCTTGCTCAGCCGCTGTGGGTACATCGGGGAGCCCTTGCCATCTTTGTGGACCCGTGGTGGCTATCGCCTTGAGTTTTCCGGCTTTGATGTTGGCCAACACCGCCGTGGGCGGCGCAATGATCATCGGAATTTCTCCACCCAACAGGGCTGTCAGCGAAGCTGAATCGCCTCTGAATGGCACATGCAGCAGCTTTGTTTTGGACATGCTCGCGAGCAACTCACCCGCCAAATGGTGTGTGGAACCAATGCCTGCGGTGCCGTAGCTCACCTCTGTCGGGTTGGCTCTGGCAGCAGCCAACAAGGCCGACAGGCTGGGGTACTTGCTGTTGGCCGGCACGACCACCAAAAACGGGAAGTAAGTGATGGTGCTAACCATTTCAAAATCCTGCACCGTGCGGTATGCCAGATTGTTGAACAAGGCTCCTGCCACGGCATGCCCACCGGTGGCCAACAGCAGGGTGTAGCCATCGGGCTTGGCTTTGGCGACGGTGGTGGCAGCAATGGTGCCCCCTGCGCCTGCCTGAGCTTCGACCACGATGTTTTGGCCCAAGCCCTTGCTCATTTCCATCCCCACCGTGCGGGCGATGTTGTCTGCGTTGCCGCCGGGTGCAAAACCTTGCATGACCTTGATAGGGCGGTCCGGATAGGCTTGTGCCAGCGCGACCCCTGGCAGCGCCAAGGCGGTGAGGGTCAAAGTGGCGAGAAGTTGTCTGCGAATCATGTTTGTCTCCTGGTTATCAAAGTATCACTGTCAAAAACACGGGTTCAGCTGCGGGTCATGGGTGCATGACCAGCTTTCCACTGACAAGTCCTTGGTCGAGCAAAGCGTGGGCTTTTTGAACCTCGCTGAGCTTGAAAATCTGTGGGGGCGAAAAGCTGACGCGCTGCTGCGCCAACAGCGCGATGGCCTCGTTCATCAGACTGCGTCGTGTGGCGCGGTCTGCATCAAAGGTGTGCATGGAAAAACACCGAATGGCCAGGCTTTTTTCCAGCAATTGGCGCAAGACCTGGAAGGTGTCTTCGGTGGGCGGGCCTTGCACGATGTTGTAGGACACCAGGGTGCCAAAAGGTGCCAGGCTCTTGAGACCATCGACCAAGCTTTGCCCACCCAGGTGGTCAAACACCACATTCAGGCCCTGCCCCTTGGTGATGTGCGCCAGGCGCTCATGGCTTGTTTCGTGGCCGGTGCAAATGACATGGTCAAAACCATGCGCCAAGGCAAACTGAGCCTTGTCACGGCTTCTGCTGGTGCCAATCGTGACTAAGCCCTTGAGTTTGGCCACTTGACACAACATGCCCGCCACGCCGCCCGAAGCGCCGGTGATCAACACATGCGGCGCTGTTGATGCGATGGGGCCTGCGATCTGCAAGAGTGCCAAAGCCAATTGCAAATTGGGCAGGCTCACCGCGTCGTCAAACGAGACGGTGTCCGGCAATCGGTAGGGGGCATCTTCGGGCACCACGATGGCTTCTGCATAACAACCGCCTCGTTGGGGCAACTCACGGGCGCTGACCAAAACACGGTCACCCATTTGCCATTGCGTGACCCCCTCGCCCACGGCATCCACCACACCGGCCAATTCGGCGCCGGGTATCGCTGGCAGTGGTGGCATCCATTTGTAGGTGCCTTTGCGCAGCAGCACGTCAGGGCGACCCACTCCAATGGTGCTGGCCCTGACGCGAACTTGTCCACGACCCGCAACCGGCTCTGGAAGGTTCACCTCCAACAGGTTTTCAGGTCCACCAGTCACATGGACTTGGATCGCTTTCATGCTCGGGCTTGCGCTCAGGCTTGAGCGGCGATGGGGTTGACCAAGGTGCCGATGCCTTCGATCTCAACCTCGCACACATCACCGGGCTTCATGAACCATTGCGGCTTGCGGCTCCAGCCCACCCCCGCTGGTGTACCGGTGGCGATCACATCGCCG
Source organism: Comamonadaceae bacterium (assembly GCA_027486495.1). GTDB lineage: Bacteria > Pseudomonadota > Gammaproteobacteria > Burkholderiales > Burkholderiaceae_C > Limnohabitans_A. The sequence goes on from JAIXOZ010000053.1 coordinate 51,363, forward strand.
GGCACCAATGTGAAGATGGTCGACGCATAGCTGATGAGTTTGGCAATCGGGAAAATCATGTGCCCAGTGTGGCTCGATTGCACCACTTCGCCATTCAAGCGGGTGATCAGTTTCAACTCCTGGTTGGGAGCGATCTCATCAGCTGTCACCATCCACGGACCAAAGCCGCCGGTGGATTCGAAGTTTTTGCCCGATGCGATTTGCTTGGCATGAAATTGCCATTCGCGGATGCTGCCGTCGTTGTAGCAAGAGTAGCCCGCCACATGGTCAAACGCATCGGCTTCAGAAATGTTGCGCCCCTCTTTGCCAATGATCACGGCCAATTCACCTTCCCAGTCGAGCGAACCCGACACCTTGGGGCAAATGATGGGTTGACCATGCGCGACTTGGGAGCGCCAGACGCGCAGAAAAATAGGAGGCTCTTCGGACAGTTCGCGGTGCATGCCGGCTGCCAGCACTTCTTTATGGTGGTCCATGTAGTTGCGCACCGCACACACGATCTTTTCTGGCTTGGGAATGACCGGCAAAAAGGTGATGTCGCCCATGGCGATGGACGTCTTTTGCTGGGCCGCATCGTGCTGTGCTTGCAAGTAAGCGCCAGAGGCAATGTAATCGGTCAGCGTGGCGAATTGCGGCATCGCTTGGCCCAGATCCACCACGGTGTCGGGGCCCGTCACGGCGCCCCAAGTTTCGCGGCCTTGGTGAACGAAGGAGAGTAATTTCATGGAGGTTCCTAGGGTAAAAGGGATTTAGATTTTTTGAGCGAATTGCGCTTGCCATTCGGCAATGGGCATGAAGCTGGGGTCGCTGCGGCAGATGGCTTCGGTCTCGCGCAGGATGGTGGCGTCGTCTTGGCTCAAGTCGAGCGGATCGCCGTGCGGCTGAGAGATGTAAAAAGGCATGTCGATGTAGGTCTCCACCGTGTTGCCCTCGGGGTCAGCAAAGTAAACAGACAAAGCATTGCCGTGGTTCATGGGCATCACCTTGGTTGCGCCCAAGGCCATGGCTTTGTCACGCAAATCGCGCAGCGACTGAATGGACGGCACAGCAAAGGACAGTTGCATCACCGTGCTGAAGGTGGCCTCTGGCGGGCGTCCACCAGCGATGACCAACTGATGGTGCTGGTCGGGTGTCGAACTCAAAAAAACCAAGGGGGCTTTGAAGGTTTTGCCGACACCTCGGTCATTGACCACCATGCCAAAAACCGAAGTGTAAAAGTTCACCATTTTTTCGACATCCCAAACATAGATGCCGAAATGAGAAGGGGTGGGCTTGGTAACTTTCAGCATGTGGTCTTTGAGTTGAAGGGTTAAAAATTAGGTGCGATTTTTTTGCATCAGCGCAAAAGCCGCCAACACATTGGTCTGGGTGCTGGCAATGTGTTCGCTGAGCATCTGAGTGGCGGTGGCCGCATCGCGCCGCATGACGGCCTTCATCAGGGCGCGGTGCTCGGCGTCTTTCTTTTTGAGCACGGTTCGGTTGCGTGCTGCAAAGTGCCGATACCGCTCGGCTTGGTCAAACAAGCTCATGCTCCAAGCCAATTGCCGCTCAGAGGGGCAGGCAGCGATCAAGGACATGTGAAAGTCCCGGTGCCGCTGGCTCCACTCGGCGTCCAACACGACAGGACCTTGGGGCAGGCGGGACTCTATTTTTTCAAGGCGGTGAAAGCTCGCCACAATGTTCGCTTCCCAAGCATCATCGCCGTGCTGGATCGATTCATGCAGCGCGGTCACGTCGAGCAGCAATCGCATTTTGGTGATGTCGGCCAGATCGTCTGGCGTCATGGCGGCTACCCTGAAGCCACGGCGTTCATCCGCTTTGACCAAGCCCTCTTGCACCAAGCGGTTCAGGGCTTCGCGCAGCGGACTGCTGGAAAAGCCATAGTGTTGTTGCAGGGCGTCGACTTTGAGCTTGCTCTCTGGCACATGGCGGCCAGACAAAACGTCCAACCGCAAAGCCTGGAAGGCTTGCTCAGAGACGGTGGTGCTGGTGGCTATTTCTTGCATGATTTTCAAATTGTGCATAAAAATCAGACCGGGCGCACCCTCGCAAACCCTAGTCCTGGGGAGCTCAGTGGTGGGTGGAAGTGCGGGGGATGCGCTTGTCGCTGGGCGGCGCTAGCCCCCAGGGCTTATCCCCAAGGCTTATTTGCCGATGCAAAAACTCGAAAAAATCACGCCCAGTAAATCGTCGGCGCTGAACTCGCCCGTGATCTCATTGAGCGCGTTTTGACCCAGCCGCAGCTCTTCGGCCAGCAGGTCCAGGTTTTGCGCTTGCGC
>JAIXOZ010000137.1 GCA_027486495.1 Comamonadaceae bacterium
CACCTTCACAGGCAGCGCGGCGATCAGGGCCTGCAGTTCGTGGTGCATCTCCACTTGGCCATGGGGATGCAGGATCACACTGACGGGCAGGTCCCCTTGTGTGGCCACGCGTGGGCGCATGTCGGCCCCAATCGCTCTGGCCTTGCAGATCTGCTCCACCATGGCTTGCACCACGGCGCCCGTGGCCAGGGTGCGCAGTTCGGGTTTGTAAATTTTGCCCACGTTGGTCACCGGCATGGCGCTCAGCACCGTGATCGATTTGGGTTTGGCGGGGCCTTCGTCCACACGCTCGGCCGTGAAGGCGAGCAACTCGGCTTCGGTCACAAGGCTGCCGGGTTTGAGGGTGGCAAAGGCCACAGGCAACTCGCCCGCGTAGGCGTCTGGAGCACCCACTGCCGCACACAAGGCCACCGCGGGGTGCGCACCCAATGCATCTTCAATCACTTTGGGGTCGATGTTGTGGCCGCCGCGGATGATCAGGTCCTTGGCGCGGCCCGACAGGTGCAGGCGGCCGTGTGCGTCGACAAAGCCCACATCCCCCGTGATGAGCCAGCCGTCGGGCGTGAAACTGCGTGCTGTCTCTGCGGCGTCCAGATAACCAGAAAACAAATTTGGCCCTTGGTAGAGCACCATGCCTTTTTCGCCATCGGGCAGGGTGTGTGATGTGGCCTGGTCATCGCTGTTCAGCGCGACGATGCGCACACGCGCATGCGGCAAAGGCCAGCCCACACAACCTGCGGGCGCACTCAGACCCGGCGGGGCCACGGTGCTCAGGCCTGCGGTTTCGGTCATGCCCAGGCTCTCGTTGATCTGCAAACCGAAGGCTTGTTCAAAGCGCTGCGCCAGCTCGGGTGGCAGCGGCGCCGCACCTGTGCGCACCGCATGCAGGGTTGAAATGTCGGCCCCCTGCAGCGGCACGCCTGCGAGGGCCGCCAGCACCGTGGGCACGCCCGACATGAGTGTGCAACGGTGGTGGGCCACCAGCCGCCAATAGTTTTGCACCACCTCGCGGTTGCGAAACATGGCTTCGGTGGGAATGATCACATGCATGCCGACGGCCAGCGAACACAAGGCCCCGGGCAACACGCCTGCCACATGGAACAGCGGGTAGCCGTTGATCGTCACGTCGCTGGCCTGAAAGCCCTGCATGCTGGCATTGGCCCAAGCGGTGAACACCTGCGCGCCATGGCTGTGCCTGGCCAGTTTGGGCGCGCCGGTGGTGCCGCCTGTGTGAAAGTAAGCCGCGATGTCCGTGGGCTGAAACACCCGTTGGCTGACCAGGTGCTCGGCCAACTGCGCGGCCCGCAAGGCGTGGAAGTCTTGCGCACCTGCAGGCAGCGCGTCGCCTTCTGGAAGTGGACCTCCATCTGGATTGACCAGCAACACCGTCTTCAAACCGGGCAATTGGCTTTGCAGGCGCAAAGCTTTCGCCCGCAGCTGGCTGTCGTCTTCGGCGCCATGCGCGATCAGCACTTTGGCGTTGCTGGCCCGCAGCAGCGACGACAGTTTTTCTTCGCTGAGCAAGGGGTTGAGCGGCTGCACAATGCCCGCCGCTTCGCCTCCCCAAAGCGCCAGGTGGTAGGCCAGGCCGCCGGGCAACAAAACCCCCACCGCGTCTTCAGGACCCACACCCAATTGGTACAGCATGTTGGCCGTTTGGTGGATGCCTTGCAACAAGCTGCGGTAAGTCCAGGTGGTAGACGCGCCACCGGGCTGGCCCGTGTGCAGAAAGGTCAGCGCAGGCTGATCGGCATGGACTTGGGCACTGGCGCGGATCAGGTCATAGGTGCTGGCCCAAGGCACAGCTTCGGCCAAAGGCGTGGCCTCGATGCGGTGGATGTCGGCCAGGCTTTGAACGGGAGATGAAACAGTCAGGTGCATGACCGATGTTAGCCAGCGCCTGAGGCTTGATTTGTCTCGCAAGTGGCAAGTGGGCGCTTTTCAAACTGCCAGTCATGTCAACATGTCCACTTTGCAAGCCTTCAGGGATCACCGATGCACGATGCCAGCACCCTCCCCACTTTTGAAGACGTCCTGGCCGCCGCCGCGCGGCTGCAAGGGCATTCCCACCGCACCCCGGTGCTGCAGTCGCGCACCCTTAATGCGAAGCTGGCCGCGCAGGCCTTCATCAAATGCGAAAACTTCCAGCGCATGGGGGCCTTCAAGTTTCGCGGCGGCTTCAATGCCCTGTCGCGGCTGACACCCGCCGAGCGCCGCGCCGGGGTGGTGGCTTATTCATCGGGCAACCACGCCCAGGCCGTGGCCTTGTCGGCGCAAATTCTGGACATCCCGGCCACCATCGTCATGCCACACGACGCCTCGCCCGCCAAGCTGGCGGCCACCCGTGGCTATGGCGCGCAAGTGGTGGGTTACGACCGATACAAAGACGACGCATTGGCCATTGCCAAAGGCTTGGCCGCCGAGCACGGCATGCGCTTCATCCCCCCGTTCGACCATCCTGATGTGTTGTGCGGTCAAGGCACAGCCGCACTGGAGTTGTTTCAGGAAGTGGGCGAGCTCGACGCCTTGTTTGTGTGCTTGGGCGGCGGCGGCCTGCTCAGCGGCAGCGCCCTGTCGGCCAAAGCCTTGTCGCCAGCTTGCAAGATTTATGGCGTGGAGCCGGAAGCGGGCAACGATGTGCAGCAATCCTTGCGCCAGGGCGAACGTGTGCGCATTGCCACCCCGGTGACGATTGCCGACGGCGCGCAAACGCCCATGGTGGGCGAAATCACCTTCGAGATCATTCGCCGCCTGGTGGACGGCGTGCACACCGTGACCGATGCGCAGCTGATCGAGGCCATGCGTTTTTATGCCGAACGCATGAAGATGGTGGTCGAGCCCACGGGTTGTTTGTCGCTGGCAGCGGCCATTCAGGCCAGCGAGCAGCTCCAGGGTCAGCGCGTGGGCATCATCGTGAGCGGCGGCAACGTGGATTTGGGCCGCTTTGCGCAGTTGCTCAGCCAAGGATGAGGCCGCACGTCGATGCCTCAAAGCCGCATCTCCGCGTGGACCCAGAGGCCGGTATACGCTTTCAGATCACCAGCCCGCTTGAATGGGCCCCAAACATGGGCTCGAAAATGCACAGGCGACAGCACTGCCCCGCGTGATCTTCCAGAATGGCAATTCCTTTCACCAGACACCAGAGACTCACATGCAACACATCGGATTTGTCGGCGCTTCGGGATTGATGGGCCATGGCATGGCCAAGAACATCCGGGCCAAGGGGTTTGACTTGTCGATTTCGGTGCACCAGCGCACCGCGCCCGTGCAGGACCTGCTGGCGGCGGGGGCGCGGCAGGTGGGCAGTTATGCCGACTTGGCCGCTTGTGATGTGGTGCTCATTTGTGTGACCGGCTCGCCCCAGGTCGAGGCGGTGGTGGCCGGGCCGGGCGGCTTGTTGTCGAAGGCACGCGCAGGTTTGATCGTCATCGACACCTCCACCAGCGAGCCCGAATCCACCCGTCGCCTGGCCGCGCTGTGCGCTGCGCAAGGCGTGGTTTATGTGGACGCACCGCTCACACGCACGCCCATCGAGGCCGAGGCGGGCAAGCTCAATTCCATGGTGGGGGCGACGCCCGAAGTGTTTGCCCGCATCGAGCCAGTGATTCGCGCCTACAGCGAAAACGTGTTCCATGTGGGCGAGATGGGCGCAGGCCACGTCATCAAACTGCTCAACAACTTTGTGGCGCAGGCCATTTGCACCGCCACAGCCGAGGCCTTTGCTGTCGGGGCCAAGGCGGGCGTGGACCTGGACAAATTGGTGCAGGTCATCTCGGCCGGGGGCGTGAATTCGGGCTTGTTCCAGCTGATGAGCAAAAGCTTGCAGGGCGACTACGGCGCAATGAAGTTCGAGCTCAACAACGCGGCCAAGGATTTGCGTTATTACTCACACCTGACCGAAAGCGTGAAGGTGCCCTCCATGATGGGTACCAGCGTGCACCAGGCGCTGAACATGGCCGTGGCTTTGGGTTACGGCAGCGAGATGGTGCCTTCGCTGGTCAAGGCGCAGGCAAAGCTCAATCAGGTCAAGATCGGCCCAGCCTGATGGCCTGAAGCGCCTGAGCCACCACAGCTACACCGGTACGCTCAGGTGGCCGCCCTGACAAGCAGGCAGTGGCCAAGCCCAGCAGGGCCTGAATGGCCGGGTCAGCGGCTTGGGCAGGGCGTGCTGGGTCGCGCTTTGGCATAGGTGCCGTCGACCATACGGACAATTTTCCCCTCAGCCAAAAGCTTCTTGAGCATCCGGCTGATCTGACTGGGGCTGCCCACCCGCTTGAAATCCGCACGCATGGGCACTCACCTTTGCGCAATGCAATGGGACGAAGCATCCTGACTTTCAAACTGTACCGGCTCGTCGCGCCCTCCTTGGTGATGCAAACAATGCCCATGCACCACAAGCAAAACCTGTCACTGGTGATTTTGAAAATCCATGTTTTGTGGGCGTCCAGACGTGTTCCACGCCCGTCAGCAACCGGGTGGGTTCCTCCAAAAAAAATGCTCTCGCTGATCAGCAGCTTTGGCTGAGACAGCGGTGGCTGGCAAAGGTCCATGTCGGGGCTGAAGCCTCAGACCTGGGAGCGGGCCTTCGTTGCATCCCGCCGATCTACGGCTTATTTGTTGGCACGTCCAAAAAAACAGTGATCAAGCTCGGATGGTTTGATTTTTGTGTTTTTTTCATCAATCAAGAAAAACATGCCAAAAACGCCAAAAAAACAAGGGCGTACCCCAATTGGGGGTTTGGCTCTTGCGAAATTATTAGTATCTTTAGATTCAAATTGATTTAATCAATAAAAAGACCAATACCAAAATACTGACTTTAATTCATGTTTTTGTATCTATTGGCGTAAAAAACAAGAGGGAAGAGGATGAATTCAAGAAAAATGCTGAAGCAAGTTGTGCATTCGGTCCTCACGGAGTTGTCCGTGTGGGGGGCATTGTGTCTGCTGGTTTTGCCATTGCCGTTGTCGGCAACGCAGGCACATCCTGTCATCGTCGAAGTCCAGCATACGGACGCAACGGCGCGCATTGCTGTGTTGGGTCAGGCTTTTCAAGCCCCGGCACCTGTGGCGCAAGATCAAGCACGCATCATCGTTTACCGCAGCAATGACAACAGGCTGGCCGGTTCGACCAGCATCTTCATCGATGACCGTTACCACGCATCGCTGGTGCGTGGCGCCTGGACTGCGCTGTGTTACAGGGCGGGCAGTGTCGAAATGGGGGCACGCCAAATGGATGCTGGCA
>JAIXOZ010000022.1 GCA_027486495.1 Comamonadaceae bacterium
ACCACGATCACCACGTCCACCAGCGGGCTCATCAGCTTGACGGCATCTTGCCGGTTCTGGGTGGCGTAACAAATGTCTTGCTGCTTGGGCTCGCGCACCTGCGGAAAGCGCGCCCTGACGGCGGCCACAATCTCGGCCGCATCGTCCACGCTCAGGGTGGTTTGTGTGACCACCGCCAACAACTCAGTTTGGGCGGGCTGCACCTTGGCCACGTCTTCCACGTCCTCGACCAAATGGATGCCGCTGTCGAGCTGGCCCATGGTGCCCTCCACCTCGGGGTGGCCTTTGTGGCCGATCATGATGAATTCGTAGCCTTCTTTGTGCAACTTGGCCAGCTCCACATGCACTTTGCTCACCAAGGGGCAGGTGGCGTCAAAAATGCGAAAACCGCGTCGCTCGGCTTCATCCTGAATGGCCCGGCTCACGCCATGGGCGCTGAAAATCAGCGTGGCCCCGGGCGGCACATCGGCCAGCTCTTCGATGAAGATCGCGCCTTTTTCCTTGAGGTCGTTGACCACATAGGTGTTGTGCACGATTTCGTGACGCACGTAAATAGGGCGACCAAATTTGGTCAGCGCGTGCTCGACGATGTCGATCGCACGGTCCACCCCGGCGCAAAAACCACGCGGCTCGGCCAAAAGCACTTCGGATGTCATCACAGCACTCCAATCAGTTCAACTTCAAAGGTCACAGGCTGACCGGCCAGCGGGTGGTTGAAGTCAAACAACACCGCGCCCTCCTCGTTCACTTGCAGCACCGTCCCGGCGTAAGAGCCCAAGCCGTCGGGCGTGGGAAACTGCACCACATCGCCCGCCGCGTATTTTTCGGTCGGGTCACCCAATTCGTTGAGTAGTTTGCGCGCCACCCATTGCTGCATGTCCGCAATGTGCTCGCCAAACGCCTCGCCTGCCGGAATGGCCATCACCACCCGCGTGCCTTCGGCCAGGCCCAGCAAGCGCTGCTCCACGGCGGGCGACAAGGTGCCCGAACCCAGCGACAAGGTGGCGGGCTTTTCATTGAAGGTGTTGATGATGTCCCCCTGCGGCCCAGCCAAGCGGTAGTGAAGCGTCAAAAAAGAACCAGGTTCGACAATGGACATAAGGGTTTTCTGGAATGCCGCAAACGCGGCCAAACGGGCATAAAGAAGCCATTATTGTAAAAAGCCCGGCCGACCCGCTCCAACATAGGGGCAAGCGTGACCGAAGGCTGCTCCAGGGAGGGGCTTTCCAATGAGCATCAAGGACCTGCCGGCCGACGCGCGCCCGCGCGAAAAATTGCTCGCCCGAGGCCCGCAGGCCCTGAGCGATGTGGAGTTACTGGCCATCTTGCTGCGCACCGGCATGGCGGGCAAAAACGTGTTTCAACTGTCCGAAGAGCTGCTCGAACAAGACGGAATTGCTGGACTGTTGCAGGCTACTGTGCAGTCGCTCAAACGGGTCAAGGGTCTGGGGCCCGCCAAGCAAGCTGAGCTGCTGGCGGTGTTCGAGCTGGCCCGACGGGCCCTCAGCCAGCGCCTCAAAGAACGCGAGGCTTTCCACACGCCGGGCGCCGTTAAGCAGTATTTGCAGCTGCAGCTGGCCCACAAAAACCACGAGGTCTTTGCCGTGCTGTTTCTGGATAACCAAAACCGCATGCTGGCTTTGGAGGAGCTTTTTCGCGGAACGCTGAGCCAAACCTCGGTCTACCCGCGTGAAGTGGTCATGCGCGCCCTGCACCACCAGGCGGCGGCCGTGGTGCTCTCGCACAACCACCCCAGCGGCTCGGTGCAGCCCAGCCGTGCAGACGAGCACCTGACCCAGACCCTCAAGGCTTCACTGGCTCTGGTCGACGTGCGCGTGCTCGACCACATCATCGTGGGGCAAGGGCAGGCCTTGTCCATGGCGGAGCAAGGCTTGATGTGAGCCACCGCTAAACTCGGTGTTTTTCATTTTTGAAACCCTTCATGTCCCACTACCACCTCTACGCCATCGGCAACGCATTGGTCGATACTGAATACGAAGTCTCTGACGGCCTGCTGCAGACCATGGGCGTGAGCAAGCGCCACATGACGCTGATCGACACCGCCCAACGCGCCGAACTGCTCACCCATGTGCAGGGCCTGCACGCCCGCCGTACCGGTGGCGGCTCGGCCGGCAACACCGTGGTGGCGCTGGCCCAATTGGGCGGCAAAGCTTTTTATTCGTGCCGTGTGGCCGACGACGAATTGGGTGCTTTCTACAGCCAGGACCTGCAAACCAACGGCGTGGCCACCAACCTGACCCACACACAGGCGCAAGCAGGCCAAACCGGCAGCTGCATGGTGCTGGTCACACCCGACGCTGAGCGTAGCATGTGCACCTTTTTAGGCGCGACCTCGCAGCTGGACGCCAGCGCACTGCACCCCCAAGACATCGCCAAGTCCAAAATTTATTACATGGAAGGCTACCTGGCCGCTTCGCCCACGGGCGTGGCAGCCGCAGTCCAAGGCCGCCAAATCGCCATCGAACACCAAGTGGCCACAGCCCTCACCCTCAGCGACGTCAGCATGATCAACTTCTGCCGTGCAGGCCTCGAAGCCATGATCGGCGACGGTTTGGATTATTTGTTTGCCAACGAAGAAGAAGCCCAAACTTGGTGCGGCACCACCGAGCTGGATGCCATCATTGGCGAGCTGTCCGCTTTGGCCAAAACCGTCTGCCTGACGCGGGGCCCCAAGGGCTGCATTGTGGTGCAAGGCCAGCAACGCATCGAAGTGCCCGCCGTGCCCACCAAGGCGGTGGACACCAACGGTGCAGGCGACATGTTTGCCGGGGCCTTTTTGTTCGGCATCACCCACGGCCAAAGCCCGGCGCAAGCGGCAGCCTTGGCCAACCGCGCAGCCGCTGCGGTGGTCAGCCAACACGGCAACCGCCTGACAGCCGCGCAACTGCAAGGCATGGCCGCCCAAGCCGAAAAATCCACAAAAGCCTAAGTCTGGATCAGGCCATCCACCACCTGAATGGTCTTGTCGCAGCGCTGGCCCAGCTGTGGGTTGTGGGTGACCAGCAGCACGGTGGTGCCCTGTTCTTGGTTGATGCGCCGCAGCAGCGCAAACACCGCATCGGCGCTTTGGGTGTCCAAGTTTCCGGTGGGTTCGTCGGCCAGCAGCAACGCCGGGTTCATGGCCAAGGCCCGCGCCAAAGACACGCGCTGCTGCTGCCCGCCGCTCATGTTGTTGGCCATGTTGTTTTTCCAGGGTGTCAGGCCCACACTCTCCAGCAAGGCTTCGGCGCGCTCGCGCATTTCGGGGTTCGGAAAACCGGCCGCACCCAGCATGGGCATCATCACGTTCTCGAGCGCGGTGAAGGCCGAGATCAGATGGTGGTACTGAAACACAAAACCAATGTGGTGACCCCGCAAACGCGTCAAGGCCTGATCGGCCAGCAGCGTGGTTTCTTCGCCCGCCATTTGCAACAAGCCCGTAGTTGGCCTGTCCAGCAAACCGATGATGTTGAGCAAGGTGCTCTTGCCCGAGCCCGACGGCCCCATCACCGCACAAAAGTCGCCCCGGTGCAGCGTCAAGTCAATGCCGTGCAGCACCTCGGTCTCGATGCCGGTGCCCACGTTGAAGGCCTTGCGCACGCCCTGCAGGCCCACCACAACATCCGACTTAGCCATGGATCGCCTCCACCGGGTCCAAACGGGCCGCCCGCAAGGCCGGTGCATAAGCCGCCGCGAGGCCCGTGAGAGTGGCCAAACCCAGCGCCACCGCAAACAACACCGGGTCCAGCACCAGCAGAAACAGCGACGTGCCATCGGCATTCAAGGTCAGTTTTTGCCACAGCACCAAGCCCAAAGCGCCCACCGCGCAGCCCAACACCGCACCACCCCAGCCCAGCAAACCGCCTTGCAACAAGAACACGCGCAGCACCTGACCCCGTGAAATGCCCATGGCCCGCAGGATGCCGATTTCGCGTGACCTTTGCACCACCGACACCACCAGCACACTGGCAATGCCAAAGGCCACTGACAAGCCCACAAAAAACCGGATCGCGGTGTTGGCCGTGCTCTGAGCACTCACGGCAGCAAAAAACTGCGCGCCGGTTTTGATCCAGCTGTTGGCCTGCACCCCGGTCATCGCCTGAATGCGCTGGGCAATGACTTCGGCCGCATACACATCGCGCACCGTGACTTCGATGCTGGTCACCCCGCCCAACAGGCCCAGCAGACTTTGCGCGGTGCGCAGCGCCACAAAGGTGCTTCGCTGGTTGGCCCCCTTGTTGCCCAGGTCAAACACGCCACTGATGGTCAAGCTGGTGGCCTCGCCTGCGGCATTGGCCACACGCAGCTTGTCCCCTACATCCACGCCCAAGTCGCTGGCCAAATCGGTGCCGATCAGCATGTCCTGCCCCGTCAAGCGCGCCGTGCCCCGCACGATTTTTTCGGGCAGCTTGACGATCTGGAAATACCCCTCGGGCTCCACCCCTGTGAGGCTGATGGCGCGGCTGGCACTGCCGCGCACCGCCAGCGCCGAGCCGCCAACCACGGGCGAGACCATGCTCACATCGGGCATGTCGCGCACCGTGGTCAGCAAGGATTGCCATTGGTCCATCGATTTGAGCCTTTGCAATGGCGGCTGCACGATGGCCGCAGTCACTTCGCCAGGCATGACCCCGTGCAAAGTGCGCGTGACCTCTTTGGGGGGCAACAGCTGAATGTGCGCCTGCCCCGACAAGACCCGCGCAATGAAGTTGCTTTGCAAACCCGCCATCAGTGCCGACATGAACACGATCACGCCCACCCCTATGGCCACGCCGACCAAAATGAACACCGTCTGCATCCGGCCTTCGCGCAAAAAGCGGATCGCCACAATCCACTCAAACGGCACCCAGGGCTTGAACATCTTGCGCCCCGATCAAGGTTGAACGCGCACGCGCTGGCCTTCGCGCAAAGCAATGGGCGATGTGATCACGGCATCGCCCTCGCTCAGGCCATCCAGCACCTCCACCCACGCACCACCGCGCAAACCCAACCGCACCGGGCGGCGCACCGCATGGCCCGCCTGCACCAGCCAAACCCAAGGCGATGCCCCGCTGATCTCGTTGACACGGCCCACCTGCAACGCCAACACCTGTGGTTGGCGTGCCACCACCAAGTCCACCGACACGGTCATGTCCTGCTTGAGGTTCTGCTGGGGCTCCAGCACATCCAGCTTGATTTCTACCGCGCCGGTCTGGGCATTGATACCGGGATTGATGTAAGCCACTTGGGCCTTGAATGGCTGCTGCGGGTAGGCATCGGCCGAGGCCAGCGCCTGCTGCCCAAGCGCCATCAGGCGCAGGTTCTTTTCATCGATTTGCACCACCAACTGCATGGCCCCTTCAGGCGACAAAGTCAACAAGACCTTGCCCGCCTGGACCACATCGCCGACCTCCACGTTGCGGCCGATGAGCTGCCCACTCACAGGCGCTTGGATGACCGCATAGCGGGCCTTGGCGTTGACGATTTCTGCATTGGCCTGTGCCTCAGCCACCGCCCCTAGCGCCATGCTGTGCTCAGCGCCACCGGCACGGGTTGACGTCACTTGTTGTTGAGCGGCGCGCACTTGGGCATCGGCCATTGCCAAAGCCTTGCGCGACTCGTCCAGCGCCGCCTGCCCAATGAAGCCTTGGCCAAACAACGTCTGATTGCGCTGCCAATTGGCACGCGCCATGTCCAGACTGGCCTGCGCCTGAAGCAGCGTCTGCTGCACCACGGGCCCCTGCAACTCATTCATCTGCCGCAGCCGGTTTTGCGCCTGCACCACGGCCTGCTGGGCCTGCCGCCGGGCAGACTGCAGCTCGGTGCCGACCAATTCAACGAGCACATCGCCCGCCTTCACGGTTTGCCCTTCGGTCACCGGCACACGCGCCACGGTGCCGGTGATCTGCGCGCCAATGTTCACCCGGTGCGGTGTCTCGACACGGCCACTGGCCACCACGGTTTGCAGCACATCATGGCGCTGCACCGCCTCGGTCTGCACCTGAGGCCCTAGCCACCAGCGCAGCAAGGCAGCACCCAGAAACAGGGCCAGCACGCCCCACAACAATTTGACGCCATGTTGGCGAATCCAGGTCCAAACAGCATTCATGCAAGCCATTGTGGGGATCGGTGCGGTGCAAGCCCATGATGCAGGTCAAGATCAGCCCATGTGCAGGCTGAGTGTCAGGCAACTGAGCAACAATAAGGGCTGTGTGCGCTCTCTACCCTTCTTATCCCCATGAAAAAAATACTGCTTTTGGGTTCTGGTGAACTCGGCAAAGAATTCGTCATCAGCGCCAAGCGCTTGGGCTGCCACGTCATCGCCTGCGACAGCTATGCCGGTGCGCCCGCCATGCAAGTGGCCGACGAATTTTGTGTGTTCAGCATGCTCGACGAAGCCCCGCTGCGCGCGGCGATTGCCAAGTACCAACCCGATTTGATCGTGCCCGAGATCGAAGCCATCCGCACCGAAGTGCTTCTGGACGTGGAAAAACAAGGCTTCGAGGTCATCCCCAGCGCCCGCGCTGCCAACCTGACCATGAACCGCGACCGCATCCGCGATGTGGCGGTGGGCCTGGGCGTGCGCACCGCCCAATTCAGCTACGCCGATTCGGCTGCCGAGCTGCTGGCCCGTGCCACCGAAATCGGTTTTCCGGTGGTCATCAAACCGGTCATGAGTTCTTCGGGCAAAGGCCAAAGCGTCGCCAAATCCGCCGCCGATGTCCAAGCAAGTTGGGACTTCGCCTGTGCGGGCATGCGCGGCGACCGCCAAAAAGTCATCGTCGAAGAGTTCATCCACTTCGAGTTTGAAATCACCCTGCTGACCATCCGCCAGCGCACAGGCCCTACGTTGTTTTGCCCACCCATTGGCCATGTGCAAGAGCGCGGCGACTACCAGTACAGCTGGCAGCCTCAGGGCATGAAGTCCGAGCAACTTTTGGCGGCACAGCAAATGGCCGAAAAAGTGACCACCGATCTGGGCGGCGCGGGCCTCTTCGGCGTGGAGTTTTTCGTGACCCATGACGAGGTAATCTTCAGCGAGCTGAGCCCCCGCCCGCACGACACCGGCATGGTCACCCTCATCAGCCAAAACCTGAGCGAGTTTGACCTGCACGCCCGCGCCATTTTGGGTCTGCCGATTCCGCGCATCGACTGTGCAGAAGGTGCCAGCGCCGTGGTCTTGGCCGACAAAGTAGGCAGCAACCCTCAATTTACGGGCGTTGAGGCGGCTTTGGCCGAGCCAGGTGTGGACGTGCGCATCTTTGGCAAACCCACCACGCGGCCTTATCGGCGCATGGCGGTGGTGCTGGCCCTAGGTGACAATGCGCTGCAACGGGCACGCGATGCGGCGGCCAAAATTTCGGTCGTGGTGGCAGCGCCATGAGCACCATCCTCGTCACCGGCGGCGCTGGCTACATCGGCTCGCACACAGTGGTGGAACTGTTGAACGCGGGGCACCAGGTGGTCATCCTCGACAACCTGTGCAACAGCAGCGCCAAGGTACTCGACCGGATCGAGGCCCTCGCAGGCAAGAACTTCAGCTTTGTCCAGGCCGATGTGCGCGACAGCGCAGCACTCGACCAACTCTTCCAGCAACAAGCCTTTGACGGCGTCATCCACTTCGCAGGCCTCAAAGCCGTGGGCGAGTCGGTGGCGCAGCCCCTGCGTTACTTCGACAACAACGTCGGCAGCACCTTGGCCTTGCTGCAAGCCATGGACCGTGCAGGCGTGCGCCGCATCGTGTTCAGTTCGTCGGCCACGGTGTATGGCGACCCCGAACAGGTGCCCATCACCGAAAGCAGCCGCCTGCAGGTGACCAACCCCTACGGCCGCACCAAACTCGTGTGCGAGGACATCCTGCGCGACCTGCAGCTGTCAGACCCGCGTTGGCAAGTGGCCATCCTGCGTTACTTCAACCCGGTGGGCGCGCACATCAGCGGCACCATCGGCGAACACCCCAATGGCATCCCCAACAACCTCATGCCTTTCATCACCCAGGTGGCGGTGGGGCAACGTGAGTTTTTGAGCATCTTCGGCCAGGACTACCCCACGCCCGATGGCACGGGGGTGCGCGACTACATCCATGTGGTCGATCTGGCGCAAGGCCATTTGGCGGCGCTGAACTACCTGCAAAACCAGCCAGCCAGCATCGCCGTCAACCTGGGCACCGGGCGCGGCGTGAGCGTGAAAGAACTGGCCGAGACCTTTGCCCGCGTGACGGGTGTGCCCGTGCCCTACCGATTAGTGGACCGCCGACCGGGTGATGTGGCCGCCTGCTATGCCGACACGCGCCTGGCCCAAGAAGCGCTGGGCTGGCAGGCGCAACTGGGGGTCGAGCGCATGTGCCAGGACGCCTGGCGCTGGCAATCGAACAATCCAAAGGGTTATTGACGCGGGCAAGGTCCTCGAACGGAAAACCCTACATGGCCAGCTTGCGGGATCACTGAACGCAGCATTGAACGGATCTGACCACCGCAGTATCGACTCAAGAAAACTTGTCGGCCTCGGCCCACAACGCCGCTGCAGCGTCCTTGGCCGCCAACAGGGGCTGGCCTGTCATTGGCCAGACAATGCCCACGGTGGGATCGTCCCAGCGCAAGCTGCGCTCGTGGGTGGGGTACCAGTAATCGGTGGTCTTGTACAAAAACTCGGCGGTATCACTGAGCACCACAAAGCCGTGTGCAAAACCCGGAGGGACCCAAAGCTGTTGGTGTTTTTGTGCGTCCAGGTACACCCCCACCCATTGTCCAAACGTGGCCGAGCTCTGGCGCAGGTCCACCGCCACATCGAACACCTGGCCTTGCACCACCCGCACCAGTTTGCCCTGCGGGTGCTGGATCTGGTAATGCAAACCGCGCAGCACACCCTGGGCCGACTTGCTGTGGTTGTCCTGCACAAAGGGCAAGTCCACACCGGTTTTTTCGGCAAAGTCTCGCTGGTTAAAGGACTCGAAGAAAAAGCCCCGGGCGTCACCAAAGACCTGAGGCTCCAGAATCAGGACTTCAGGGATGGCGGTGGGTGTGACGGAGTAAGGCATTATTTGAGCAAGTTCAAGAGGTATTGACCGTAACCATTTTTGGCCAAGGGCGCGGCCAGCTTTTGAACCGCTGCGGCATCGATCCACTTTTGATGGAACGCGATTTCCTCTGGACAGGCCACCATCAGGCCCTGGCGTTTTTGCAGCGTGGCGATGAAACCGGCGGCCTCCAGCAAGCTGTCGTGTGTGCCCGTGTCCAGCCAGGCATAACCGCGACCCATGATTTCCACGTTCAGCTGACCCAGCTCCAAGTAGCGCTTGTTCACGTCGGTGATTTCGAGCTCTCCACGCGGTGAGGGCTGGATATCGGCCGCAATGTCACACACTTGGTTGTCGTAAAAATACAAACCCGTGACGGCGTAGTTGCTTTTGGGTGCCTTGGGTTTTTCTTCGATCGACAAAGCCCGCATGTCCGCATCGAAATCCACCACGCCGTAGCGCTCGGGGTCGTGCACATGGTAGGCAAACACGCTCGCGCCACTGGTGCGGGCATGGGCACTGGCCAGCAGCTTGACCAAGTCATGGCCGTAAAAAATGTTGTCGCCCAACACCAAAGCGCTGGGATCTGAACCCACAAAGTCTTTGCCGATGATGAAGGCTTGCGCCAGGCCATCGGGGCTGGGCTGCACGGCGTACTGGATGTTCATGCCCCACTGGCTGCCGTCGCCCAGCAGCTCGGTGAAACGCGGGGTGTCTTGTGGCGTGCTGATCAGCAACACATCGCGGATGCCCGCCAACATGAGCGTGGTCAGCGGGTAGTACACCATGGGCTTGTCATAGACCGGCATGAGTTGCTTGCTCACCGCTTGGGTCACGGGGTACAGGCGGGTGCCGGAGCCGCCTGCGAGGATGATGCCTTTTCGATTGATCATGTCTTATTTTAAGGGATGGCCTTTTTCATGCCCTGCCCGTTTGACCGCACGGACACGATAATGAAAGTCATGGAATTGACCGCCTTCTTGATCCTGGCTTATTTTGTAGGGCTGGCCGTGGCCTTGCGCAAGCGCCAGCGCACGGTGCAAGGACCCTGGTTGTTCCTGCTGCGGGCCTTCTTTCCAAACTGGCAGTTTTTTCACGGCCTGGGTCCCGCACCGCGGCTGTGGGTGCGTGCACATCGCACACCCGACCGCTGGTCAAGCTGGCAGCCTGTTTACCCCCGATTGACACGCCGGGCCTGGCACCTCCTGCACAACCCGTCCGTGAGCCTGGCCCTGTCGCATCAGAACCTGGTCGAGCACTTGGCCACCGATGTCCACGACCTGACCGAAAACGCCGATATCCGCGATTGTGTGAGTTACCAATTGGTGATGCGGCTGGCGCGCGATGCCGTTCAAGGCGGATGCTGGGCCGACACGCCCATGGTGCAACGGCCCGAGGGGTTTGCACCTGAAGCGTTTCAATTCGAAATTCGATTGCGCCATCTGGGCCAAGACGGCGATGAGCAGTTGTTGTTGTCTCCCGTGATAGCCCTTCGCCCATGAACCTGGATTTGCCCCTGGCCATCCGGGCCTTTGAGGTCTTGCTCGGCTGGAGCTTGTTGCTGCAAAGCATCGAATACCTGCGCCTGCGCAAGCTCGACCGGGTGGGCGACTGGCGCATTCAACGCGCCGAAGTACCCAATGCCCTGGTGCGCGAAGTGCTGGAAATGTTGTACCGGCCTACCCTCTACACCTGCATGCTTTGGCTGCGCGGCGCACTGTCCTTGGCCTTGATGCTCGGCCAAGCAGGTGCGGGCAGCGCGGTCCTCTTGTTCCTGATGGCCTTGCTGATCCTGCTGCGCTGGCGCGGCGCCTTCAACGGCGGCAGCGATTTCATGACGCTGGTGGGCCTGACTGGCTTGCTTTTGGCCCATGTCTTGGGCCTTTTCACGGACGCCGCCAACGCTTGGCGTGTCGCACTTTGGTATGTGACGGTGCAAAGTTTGAGCTCTTACTTTGTGTCAGGTTGGGTCAAGTTGATGCGCCCCGAATGGCGCTCAGGACGCGCCCTGACGGTCTTTCTGGACAACGCTGTTTTCGGCCCTTTGCCTGCCAGCAGCATTTACCGAAACCCCCATGTGGCCATGCTGTGCAGTTGGGGCTTCACCCTCTGGGAAGGCCTGTTCCCGCTCGCTTTGCTCGATGTTCGCCTGGCCGCCATGTTCTGCGCCATCGCCGCGGTGTTTCACTTTCTGGTGTACTGGTTCTTTGGGCTCAACCGCTTTTTCTGGGCTTGGCTGAGCACTTTTCCCGCCATCCTTTACTGTGCATCGGTCTGACAGGGTCTGTGTGGCCATGCCCCAGCAGGCCCAAACCGCCTTTTCATTGCAAAGTGCCAATTGATTTTTGTGCACGATGCAACGCTATCGCATTGGTTTGAACATCCGTGACGCCCAGCGCTGGACCAGACCCTGTCGGCCTGCGAAAATATTCTGATGAATACAAGCTCCAACACCACAGCTTCTTCGTCGGCATTTGCCCCTTTGCAAAACGACACTTTCCTTCGCGCTTGCCTGCGCCAGGCCACCGACCACACCCCCGTGTGGCTCATGCGCCAAGCCGGGCGCTATTTGCCCGAGTACTGCGCCACCCGCGCCAAAGCCGGCAGCTTCATGGGCCTGGCCACCAATGTGGATTACGCGACCGAGGTCACCCTGCAGCCGCTGGACCGCTACCCGCTCGACGCCTCCATCCTGTTTTCCGACATCCTCACCGTGCCCGATGCCATGGGCCTGGGCCTGAGCTTCGCCATGGGCGAGGGCCCGCGCTTTGCCAAGAACGTGCGTGACGAAGCCGCTGTGGCCGAGTTGGCCGTGCCCGACATGAACAAACTGCGCTATGTGTTCGATGCGGTGACCAGCATCCGCAAGGCGCTGAACGGCCGTGTGCCCCTGATCGGCTTTTCCGGCAGCCCCTGGACGCTGGCTTGCTACATGGTCGAGGGCGCAGGCTCTGACGACTACCGCCACGTCAAGACCCTGATGTACAGCCGCCCAGACTTGATGCACCGCATCCTGGCAATCAACGCCGACGCGGTGGCGCTTTACCTGAACACCCAAATCGAGGCCGGTGCCCAAGCCGTCATGGTGTTTGACAGCTGGGGCGGCGTGTTGGCCGATGGGGCTTTCCAGCAGTTCAGCCTGGCCTACACGGCACGCGTGCTGAGCCAGCTCAAAACCGAGCACAACGGTCAACGCATCCCCAGCTTGGTCTTCACCAAAGGCGGCGGCCTGTGGCTGCCCGAGATGGCAGGCCTGAACTGCGACGTGTTGGGCCTGGACTGGACCATGAACCTGGGCCGCGCCCGCGCCCTGGTGGGCGGCGAAGTCGGTGGCCCTGGCAAAGCGCTGCAAGGCAATATCGACCCCAACATTTTGTTTGCGCCCCCCGCACAGATCGCCACCGAGGTGCACCGCGTGCTGGACAGCTTTGGCACACCGCACACCGACAAAACCCAAACCGGCCCCACACACATCTTCAACCTGGGCCACGGTATCAGCCAATACACCCCGCCCGAGCATGTGACGGCGCTGGTCGAGGCGGTGCACAGCCACTCGCGCAAATTGCGTCAGGGCTGACAAAGCAGCTGCAGGCTGGCCCGGCAAATGGTCTGCTGGCGTCCAGAAAAAAGTGGCCTGCAGCCAGTGTCAACGACCGGAAATTTGAAGCACCACGCCTTGCACACCGGTCTTCACACCGGGCAGTTCGACCTGAAAATCACCCTCTTGCTTCTGCGCCGATCCGGTTTTGGAGATGCGGGCCACCAGGCGCACTTGGGCCAAGGATGACAACAAGGGCGGTGCGCCCATGCCCATGCTGTCGCTCAAACCAAAGCGCACGGGCCATGCATCAGACGTGCCGCGCCAGATGGCCACGGGGCGCCGCGAGCCGTCTTCGGCCAAGGCATAGACAAACACAGTCGCCCCTGCGCCGATTTGGCCTTGCACTTCTGGAGAGACCCGGACTTCGCCCTGAATGAGAGGCCGCTCATCGACCGGGCTGGCTGCAGCTTTCACATCGGAGCCTTGCGCCTGAACCTGGGGGGCGATCTGGGCCAAGGCTTGCTGCAGACCTTGCGCCGCCTCGCTGTCGACAGGCACCAAAGCCAATGCACGCTGCCAATAGCCTTGCGCAGCCCCATAGCTTTTTTCTGACCAAGCTGCGCTGCCCGCCAGCACCAAGGCGTTCAGGTGCTGAGGCTGCGAGCGCAACACGTCCTGAATCCATTGCCAAGGCTCTCCGGCGTACACACCGCCCGCACTCAAGGCTTTCATTTGTGCGCGCTCGATCCAGAGCTCGGGCTCGGGCGCCAAGCTGAGCACCTGGGCCAAAGCTTGCTCCGCCAAAGCGTGTGCGTTTTGGGCGGCATGCAAGCGCGCCAAGGTCAACCAAGCCTCTGCATCCTTGGGGCTTTTTTGTGTGGTCTGCAGCCACTGTTGGGTCTGCTCGGCCAATTGTTCAGGCGTGTTGGCACTGATCTTGACCCGTTGACTCAAAGGCGTAGCCCACCACGTCTGCGGCGCACCCAGTTGCAGATAGCTCAGGCCGCTGAGCAAGACCAAGCCCATCACCATCCAGCGCCACGCCACGGGCAGGCTCGCGTTCGATCGGCCGACAGCGGCCTGCGCGTCATCGTCCAGCACGTGGCGCAACAACTCATCGCGCGCCGATTGGTGCTGCCCCGCATCCAAGCGGCCTTCGCTCAAGGCAAGGTCCAAATCGGCCAAATGTTGCTGGTGAATTTGGCGGTTCACCTGAGACTGCACATCCCCGTTCACAGCAGGCGCTTTTTGCTTCAAGCCCCGCTGCACCAGCCAGGCAGCCAAGCCACCCAGGCACAGGAGCACGCACAACAAACCCATCCAAGGCGGCAAAAAGGACATCAGGACTCCAGCATTTGGCGAACGCGTTCGCGCTCGCTGTCGGTCAAAGGCGCTGGCGCAGCAGGCCTGCGGCGCATCAGGCGCAGCGCCACCGCCAGCGCCATCAGCAACAAAGCAAAGGGGCCAAACCACAGCAGCCAGGTCACGGGCTTAACCTCAGGCTTGTAGAGCACGAAGTCGCCATAACGTTTGACCAAAAAGCTGCGGATGTCGGCATCGCTTTGGCCTTGCTCGATCAAGCTGCGCACCTCACGGCGCAAGTCGACGGCCAATTCGGCATTCGAAGAGGCCAAAGATTCGTTTTGGCACACCAAGCAGCGCAGCTCGGCCGCGATGTGGTCCCAGCGCGCTTGAATCGGGGCAGTCATGGGCGCATCACCTTGCGCCAAAACGGTCGAGCCCACGCCCGGCAGGCCCGCTTGAACAACCGGCGAAGTCGAGGCCATGGGGGCCATTGGAGCCTTTGGGGGCATCTGTGCCATCGGCGCTTGAGCCCCCACCGAAACAGCCCAACACCATGCAACGGCCAAGCCACCGTGCTTGGCCATTCTCCGGATGAAAAACAAGCGCCGCTTCACTGCAAACTCCGCAGCAAGGGCAACAGTTTTTGCTGCAACACCTCGGGCGTCAAGGCCCCGGCGTGCTTGAAGCGGACCACACCCTCGCGGTCCACCAGGTAGGTTTCGGGCAATCCATACACACCAAAATCCATGCCCACCCGACCGTCCAGATCGAGCAGGTTCACGCCAAAAGCTTGGCCTTGCTTTTGCAACCAGGCTTGGCTGCGGGCCGTGGCTTTTTGCGCGGCTTCGGGGCTCAAAGGATCTTGGCCCGACAACTCAGAGGCTTGCAGTTCTTTGTAATTGATGCCCACCATTTGCAAGCCTGGCTGACGGGACAGCGCCATCAAAATAGGGTGCTCTTGTTTGCACCCGGCGCACCAGGTGGCCCAGAGGTTGACCAATGAAACTTGGCCCTTGAATTGCTCGGCACCAAACACCCCAGACCCACCCACCAAAGGCAATTGGAAAGCAGGTGCAGGCTGACCGATGAGTGGTGAGGGAATTTCTTGCGGGTTGCGCGTGAGACCCACGGCCAAAAAAACCGCCATGCCCATAAACAGCACCAGCGGCAAAAATACCCAGCGCGGCATGCGCCGGCGGGTCTCAGCTGTGCCCATCGCGCTCATGCGGGTTTCCCCAGATGGCCCGGGGCCATGAGCGCTGCGCTGGCACCGGACTTCACAGGCGCTTGCCGATAGCGCCTGTCAAAAGCGGCCAAGCCCCCGCCCAAAACCATGAACACCGCGCCCAACCAAATCCACGACACAAAGGGCTTGTGGTAGAGCCGAAAGCTCCACTGCGGTGGCTCGCCCGCCAAGGGCTCGCCCAAAGACACATAGCGGTCACGCCAGAGGTTGCGGTCAATCCCCGCCTCGGTCATGGGCATGGCACTCGAGACGTAGCGGCGTTTTTCAGGCAGCAA
>JAIXOZ010000011.1 GCA_027486495.1 Comamonadaceae bacterium
GTTACATCGAGATGACCTGAATGCCTGGCAAGGACGCTTCCTTGAACTCTTCTTCGTCAAAGGCCTTGTCGCCATCGTCCGACTCGATGCCGGTGATTTTCAGGTCCTTGAAGCCGTGCAACTTGGCGTCCATCAGATGCGAGGGAACCACATTTTGCAAAGCCGCAAACATGTTTTCAATCCGGCCAGGGTGCTTCTTTTGCCAATCGCGCAGCATGTTACCGACCTGCAGCCGCTGCAGGTTTTCCTGGCTGCCACACAGTGTGCAGGGGATGATGGGGAACTGTCGGTGCGCTGCCCAACGGATGAGGTCAGACTCGGCCACGTAGGCCAGTGGACGGATCACCATGAACTCGCCGTTGTCGCTGACCAGTTTGGGCGGCATGCCCTTGAGCTTGCCGCCAAAAAACATGTTCAGGAAGAAGGTTTGCAGCATGTCGTCGCGGTGGTGGCCAAGTGCCAGCTTGTTGCATTTGAGCTCCCGCGCCACCCGGTACAAAATGCCCCGGCGCAAACGCGAGCACAGGCTGCACATGGTCTTGCCTTCGGGGATCTTGTCCTTCACGATCGAGTACGTGTCTTGTGTCTCGATGTGGAACTCCACGCCCAGATCTTTGAGGTAAGCCGGCAGGATGTGCTCAGGGAAACCCGGCTGCTTTTGGTCCAGGTTGACCGCCACCAGCTCGAAGTCCACCGGGGCGCGGGCCTTCATCTTGAGCAAAATGTCGAGCATGCCGTAGCTGTCTTTGCCACCCGACATGCAAACCATGATGCGGTCGCCCGCTTCGATCAGGTTGAAGTCGCTGATGGCCTGGCCCATCTGGCGGCACAGGCGTTTTTCGAGCTTGTGGGTTTCACGCTCGATCTTGATGGCTTTGGCAGCCTCTGATTCGGCTTGCGCTTGTACCCAGGCGTTGTCTGCTGCTGTGTCTGTGTTCATGAGGTTCACCACTGTCCGGTTTCCATGCGAATGGCCACTTCGCAGTCTTCAAAAATTTCAAGTTTGGCAATCTTGACGCGCACGCCCAACACGCCGGGCAATTGCATCAGGCGGTTCGAGACTTTGCCGATCAACGTTTCCAGCAGGTTGATGTGCTCAGCCGTGCATTCGTCGATGATGATTTTGCGCACTTTGCGGTAATCCAGCACCGAGTGGATGTCGTCGTCGCTGGGAAGCAGGGGCTGGGTGCCCAAGTTCAGCTCGGCATCGACCTGGATCGGTTGCGGGTCGGTTTTCTCGTGTTCGAGGATGCCCAGGTTGGCGTCAAAGCGCAAACCGGTCAGCTCCAGGGTTTGGTGTCCGGCTGGGGTTTTCATGTCGGGCTTTTGGTCTGAAAAATCTCAACCCCAACCGCTTCGCAGTCCGGGTACACATCGGGTTTGCAACTGGACAGGCGCACCGCCTGCACCTGCGGATGGGCGATCAGCTCGCGCATCAGGTCATCGCACAAAGTCTCCTGCAACACGATGTGACCCTGGGCCACACGCTTGGCGATCACCTCGCGGATGAAATCGTAGTCCACCACCTCGGCCAAGTCGTCCTGCGTGGGTGTGGAGGCGCTGTAGGGCACGAACAGTTCCACATTGAAGACGATGCGTTGGGGCCCCAGCTTTTCAAAGTCGTGTGCACCGATGCGCACGTCCACTGTGTGGTTGCGCAAAAACAGTCGGCGGCAATTCAGAGCCAAGTTGGTCATGAGGTCGTTCATACAGCGCCTATCGGGTCGGCCAAAAACATCACGTCCCGCGCCAAAGGCACCAGGTGCTGGCCGTTGTCCACGCAGACCGTGGTGCCCGTGATGCAGGGGTTTTGCGCCAAAAAAACGCAAGTCGATGCCACTTGTGCCGGGTCGATCGGTTCGCGCAAGAGATTCACACGGCTGTTGCGGTCAAAGTTCGCTTGAGTTTGCGGGCCACTCAAAAACATCAAGCCTGGGGCCACGCCGCACACGCGCAAGGGGGCCAAGGCTTGTGCCTGCAAGGCCACGGCACGCTCCAGCGCCAGTTTGGACACGGTGTATGAAAAATAGTCCGGGTTCAGGTTGAACACCTTCTGGTCCAGGATGTGGACCACGCTGCGTTGGCCGGGAGTGGCCTTGGGTGAGGATTGCTGTGCCATCAGCGAGGCCAGCAACATGGGCGCGATCAAATTCACTTCCAGCTGCAGACGGGCACCGGGCAAATTCATGTGGTTGCCCTCGTCCGGCTCGAAAAGAGAGGCGTTGTTCACCAAGCAGTCGAGCGGGCCGTGGCTTTGCGCGATGTGCGCCATCATCTGTTCGACTTGGTCGCTCTGGGCCAGATCGGCTTGCACGCATTCCACATGGCCCCCTGCGGCCTGCAGTTCAGCCTGCAGTGCCTTGGCCGCATCGCCCGAGCGTTGGTAATGGCACCACACGCGCCAGCCCGCCGCCGCAAATTGGCGAACGATCTCGGCGCCCAGGCGGTGGGCGCCTCCGGTGACCAGAACTTGTTTCATGGATTTGAGCAGCGTGTGGTGGAAGGATGACTGGCCTGTAAAGGTCGGTTCAAGAAGCTTGTCACCCCGGACTCGATCCGGGGTTCATGCTTGTTTAACCGTGGCTGCCGGATCAAGTCCGGCATGACAAAGGGCTTCGCAGGATTTGGATTATCGGGCAACCGGCCCATGCCAACCATCGTTCGACGCAAACCCCCGTACACCTTCGGCGACAATCTCTGTGTGACCGCGCCCAACCTCAACACCTCGTCCGAGCTGACCCCACTTATTCACCAAGCCATTGCCCAAGCGGGTGACTGGATCGGTTTTGACCGTTTCATGGCCATGGCCTTGTACGAGCCGGGTCTGGGTTACTACACCAACGCCCTGCGAAAGTTCGGCGCCATGCCGTCCTCGGGCAGCGATTTTGTGACTGCGCCAGGGATGTCCCCGCTGTTTGGCCAAACCCTGGCCGTGCAGGTGCAAGAGGCTCTGCAGGCCACGGGCTCGGATGAAGTCTGGGAGTTTGGCGCGGGCACAGGCGCTTTGGCGCTGCAGCTGCTGGACAGCCTGGGCGATGCCGTGCGCCGTTACACCATCATCGATTTGTCAGGCACTTTGCGAGCCCGTCAGGCCGACACCTTGTTGAAACACGCCGACAAGGTGCGCTGGCTCGACGCCTGGCCCGACGCCATCGACGGCGTGGTGGTGGGCAACGAGGTGCTGGATGCCATGCCGGTGCAACTCTTGCAACGAACGCAGGGTCTCTGGCACGAGCGTGGTGTGGT
Organism: Comamonadaceae bacterium; assembly: GCA_027486495.1. Classification (GTDB taxonomy): domain Bacteria; phylum Pseudomonadota; class Gammaproteobacteria; order Burkholderiales; family Burkholderiaceae_C; genus Limnohabitans_A. Next base: position 3,247 of record JAIXOZ010000011.1, read on the forward strand.
CAGCGCCGGTGAGGAATTCGCTTGGCAAAACCGGCTCACCGATTTGCGTCCGCCTGTTGAGATTGAGGGCGAGCACGATTACCTGACCGAGATTCACCCCCAGGCCGAAGCCTTTGTTGCCAGCTTGGCCGAGCGTTTGCTCGCCGGCCAAGGTGGGGCGGCGTTTTTTCTGGATTACGGCTTTCCTGAGGGCGAATACTTTCACCCCCAGCGCCACATGGGCACCGTCATGTGCCACCAGTTGCACCAGGCCGACGACAACCCGTTGGTGTCAGTGGGCCAAAAAGACATCACGGCCCATGTGAACTTCACCGGGGTGGCACTGGCCGCGCAAAACGCCGGGCTGCAGGTGCTGGGTTACGCCAGTCAAGCCTGGTTTTTGCTGAATCTGGGTCTGGCCGAGCGCATGGCCGAGGCCACTTTGGCCGAACGCAGCCAAGCGCAGCGCTTGGTCAACGAGCACGAAATGGGAGAGTTGTTCAAGGTCATCGGTTTTTCCACCTCGGCCAACTGGTCCGCCCAGGGCTTTGCCCGGGGTGACCGTTCGCACCGTCTTTAAACGGCATCAAGGCACGCTATGTTGCGCTGGCTCATCGTGGTGTTTCTGGCCCTGATCATTTTCAGTGGCTTGCAAAAATGGCTGCAAAAACTTGGTTTTGGCCACCTGCCCGGTGACTTTCGCTTTCGCTTGTTCGGGCGTGAATTTTTTTTACCCATCACCAGCACTTTGCTGCTGAGCATGCTGGCAGCGGGCATTGCGCGCTGGGTGTGAGCTGGCGAGCTGGCAAAAGCACACCCAGCACGAACGTGTTACAGTGCGGCACGCCATTGGCGACTTATGCCCATTCGCTCTTCCAGAGCCGATAGCGCATCCCGGCAGAGGGATGCCAGTCTTGTCCTCCACTGTGCACATCGCCCGCCATGCTTACCTAAGCTGGGCCCAGACGATTTTTTGCTTCCCTTTTCATGCACCTCTGCACGGTGCGGTTGTTCGCCAAGCTTTACAGCTGGCATTCGAGGGAGCTTTTTGGCAGCAGGACATGCCAAGAATCGTTCCGCCAAACAGCCCCCAAGAGGGCAGAAAAAGCGGTTCGACCCCCTTCGTTAAAATACATGACTATTTCATATTGTTCACACCAACCCATCTCCATGGGAAAATTCCGAATTCAGCCGTGCGTCAGGGCTTTGCCCAATGGCGCATTTGGTGCGCAAGTGTCCGTGGCCAGTGGCCGTGGCAGCGCCAGCACCGACCGTGTGATGCGGTTTGTGCCCGAATTCGCTACGCCTGCCGCCGCCAGCCAATACGCCCTCGATGAAGGCAAGTTGTGGGTGGAGCGCCAGACGACAAAACCGATCCTGCTTTGAGAAAGACGTTTTAAATGGCTAAAGAAGAACTGATTGAACTGATGGGCGTGGTCAACGAGGTGTTGCCCGACACCCGTTTTCGCGTGACCCTGGACAACGGTCACCAATTGATTGCCTATTCCGCAGGCAAGATGCGCAAGAACCACATCCGCATTTTGGCGGGTGACCGCGTGACGCTCGAACTCTCGCCTTATGACCTGAGCAAAGGCCGCATCAGCTTCCGACACTTGGCAGGTCGCGCGCCCATGGCACCCCGCCGTCCGCCCGCCCGCTGATCTGACCGTTTCTTTGCGTTGACCTGCGTCAACGCGCAAAGCTCTTGAATCGCAGAACATGATCCCCAAGTGATTTTGAAACACAGGGGATTTCATGACTGTTTCAGCAGATGCTTTGCACATTGTTTGCCCGCATTGCCACACCACCAACCGGGTGCGTGTGGCGGACATGCGCAATGCACCCGATTGCGGACAATGCCACCAAGCTTTGTTTGACGGACACCCGCTGGCGCTGGACGCTGCCAGCTTCGACAAGCACATCGGCCGCAGCCATGTGCCCGTGTTGGTCGATTTCTGGGCACCTTGGTGCGGTCCTTGCCGAATGATGGCCCCGGCCTATGAGCAAGCTGCGGGCCTCTTGGAGCCCCAAGTGCGCGTGGCCAAGCTCAACACCGAAGAAGCACAAGCCATCGCCGCCCGCTTCAACATCCGCAGCATCCCCACACTCGCTTTGTTTGTCGGTGGCAAAGAAGTGGCCCGTCAGGCCGGTGCTTTTCGCACAGCACAAGACATCGCCGATTGGACGCGTTCGCACCTCTGAGTGCTGACAGGGGCTCGCGCCCAAAAAGCCGCCGTTAAAGCGATGCCATTGTGATGGCTTTGACCCGCGCTTGGGTGATTTGTAAGCCAATTTCCGGCCCCTTCAGGCCGTGGGCCGCTGCCGCCTGCGCTATGGGCGCAGTCTCGACCGACAGGGCTGCTTGTTGTGCGTGGAGCAAACGCGCGGCTTGCGGGTAAGCCGCCTCTTCCAAGCCCAATCTTCCTCGCGCATCGCACTCGCAGGCTTGCAGCACCCGCGCAAAGCGCTCGGGCTGGCGAATGGCGTCACAACGGTCCAGCAAGCGCATCAAGGCCTCTGGCCCCAGTTCGGCACTGCGGTGGATGTTGCCGTGCTCGCGCGCCACCACCTCGGCCAGTTCCTTGCAATCGGTCGGCACACGCAGGCGCTCGCACACCTTGTGCAACAGCTTCACACTGCGGCCTTCGTGGCCAATGTGGCGGGGCAGCACGTCAGCGGGTGTGGTGCCTTTGCCCAGGTCGTGCATCAGGCAGGCCACACGCACCGACAGCGGTGTGTTCAGGCGGGCGGCCATGTCCATCACCAGCATCATGTGCACGCCTGTGTCCACCTCGGGGTGGTATTCGGGGCGTTGGGGCACGCCCCAGAGGCGGTCCAACTCGGGCAGCAACACTTTGAGCGCACCGCACTCGCGCAGCACCTCGAACATGCGTGAGGGTTGGGTGCTCATCAGGCCTTTGGCCAGTTCTTGCCAGACGCGCTCAGGCACCAGGTGGTCGGCTTCGCCGTCCTCCACCATCTCGCGCATGAGCGCCATGGTTTCGGCGGCCACAGAAAAGTCGGCAAAGCGTGCGGCAAAGCGGGCCAGCCGCAGAATGCGCACGGGGTCTTCGGTAAACGCGTGTGTGACATGGCGCAGCACTTTGGCTTGCAGGTCGCGCTGGCCGCCGTAGGGGTCGACTATTTGTTCTGTCCAGGTGCTGGGGGCTTGGTGCGCCAGAGCCTCGGGCACGGCCATGGCGTTGACCGTGAGGTCACGCCGGGCCAGGTCTTCTTCGAGCGTGACGTCGGGCGCGGCCTGCACCGCAAAGCCTTTGTAGCCCCGCGCCGTCTTGCGCTCGGTGCGGGCCAGGGCATATTCCTCGCGGGTTTTGGGTTGCAAAAACACCGGAAAGTCTTTGCCCACAGGGACAAAGCCTTGTGCGGTCATGGCTTCGGGCGTGCTGCCCACCACCACCCAGTCGCGGTCGTTCACGCTCTGGCCCATCAAGGCATCACGCACCGCACCGCCAACCACAAAGACTTGCATGGCAGTTGTTTGACTCAGGGAGCCACCCGGAAGGGCTCTTCAAAGTCGATGAAGTCCTTTTCTGCCAAAGCGTCGTCGATCCAGGCCTTCACGCCGGGCAGGGCGCACACGCGCTCCATATAGGCGGCCACATCGGCAGGCACGGGCAGTGCGTAGGTTTTCAGACGCATCACCACCGGGGCATAGTAGGCATCGGCCACGGTGAAATGCCCAAACAGCATCGGGCCGCCGTGTTCTTGCAGCAGACCACTCCAGAGGCTGCAGATGCGGTCCAGATCGGCGCGCACGGCGGGTTTGTCGCGCAAGGCCAGTGCGCCGATGTCAGGCAGGTGGGCCTCGATGTTCATCGGGCAGGCGCTGCGCAGGCCCGTAAAGCCGCTGTGCATTTCGGCGCAGACGCTTCGTGCGCGAGCCCGGGCGGCGCGGTCTTGCGGCCACAGCTGCTTTTCGGGGTACTGCTCGGCCACGTATTCGGCAATCGCCAGGGTGTCCCACACGGCCAGACCGTCGTGCACCAGCACGGGCACCTTGCCCACCGGGTTGACATCTTTGAGCGCTGCCTTGAACTGCGAGTCGGGCGCGAAGCTGTCAAAGCGGACAAAGACCTCTTCAAAGTCAATGCCCGCCTGGCGCAGCAGCACCCAAGGGCGCATGGACCAAGACGAATAGTTTTTGTTGGCGATGTAGAGCTGGATCATTGTTTTTTCCCGTGAATCAGAGCCCATATGTTAGCGGTCATGGCGGTCAATAAGGGACAGATTGCACCGCTGAGGTGTGTGAGGGGTTGCGGCGGGTGACGATTTTCGGTACCCCGTTATGAGGAACCCGCCGCATCCCCTCACATATTCACCCAAGCGTTTCGCGATGGAAATCAGCGCCCAGCGCGTTCGCGCCAGCCGTTCAAGCGGCTGCGCGGGCCGCGGTGGCCCAAATAGCTGGGTGCCACACCCGCTGCAGAGGCTGCGCTGATGCCCAAGTCGCAAAGCGCTGGGTATTGGCCCGTGGCGATGTTGTCCACTTTCATCGACGCCAAATTGTCCCGACTCATCAGGGGCTCGCCCGGGGCCAGCTCCATGGCCGCAGCTTGCAGCCAGCCCACCCACATTGGCAAACCGATGACGGGGCGGCCTTTGCCATGGTTCACGCCCGCCCACTGACCTGCCCGTTTGACCAACTCGCCCAGAGTCAACACATCCGGGCCACACAGCTCGTAAGTCTGGCCGATGGTGTCTGGCTTTTGCAGGCAAACGACCACGGCGCGAGCCACGTCCCCCACCCACACCGGCGCAAAACGCGTGGCGCTGCCAGCCAGCGGCATGAAGGGCGCGATGGCCTGCAGGTCGGCAAAAAGGTTCAAAAATTTGTCTTCGGCACCAAAGATCACGCTGGGGCGCAACACCGTCATTTGCAGCCCTGCGTTGTGCAAAACGGTTTCGCCGCGCGCCTTGCTGCGCTGGTACATCGACGGACCTTGCAGATCGGCGCCCAAGGCGCTGATGTGCACCAAGCGCTGCACCCCCGCTTTTTTCATGGCACTGGCGATTTTGCCGGGCAAGTCAACATGCACTTGCTCGAAGCGCTCTTCGTTGCCATGCAGCACGGCCACCAGATTGACCACCGCACCATGACCGGGCATCAAGCGGGCCAAATCCGCTTCTTGGTGAACATTGGCCTCAATCACCGTCAGCCCGGGCAGGCTTTGCACGTTGGCCGCATTCACGGCGCGGCGGGTGGGCACGGTGATGTGCCAACCCAGGCGAGTGAGTTGTTCGCAAACGTGGCGACCGACAAAGCCGCTGCCACCCAACACCAAAACGCGCGGAGCGCTCATGCCGCGCTCAGGCCCGTGACGGCCTGGTGCATCGCGTCCATGGCCTGGTCCACGATTTGGGTGCGCCAAGTGTCGGTGTCGGTGTAGAAGGCGTCCATCAGGTCCTGCTTGATTTTTTGGCGCAGGGCTTCGGGCGCTTCGGGGTGCAGGTGCAGCCAGTGGTCGCCGCGCAGGGCGTTCATGACCTGCAACTGAGGCTGGGTGCCATATTCCATGGCAATGCCGGTGTACTCCGCTTGCGGGCACTCTTGATACGCCGACATCCACATCAAGCCTGTGAGGAAGGCCGAGGTGGATGAACCATCGTAAATGGATGTGATGCCTTGACCCCACCAGGCTTTGGCGCGGGCGTAGGCTGCGGCGTCGTCGGCACAGGCAAAAATGCGCTCGCCCACCCCATTGGGGCCCAGTCCGGTGTGCAGGTCAATCCACGCCAATTTTTGGCATTTCTGGCCGTATTTTTGCAGCACTTTGCGCAACGTCAGGTTGCTCCAAGTGGGCGCTTTGCCGCCGTAGAAGAGGCCTTCTGGAAAGTCGTGTTGGCCCTTGGAGACTGCCGCTTGCAGCGCGTCCATGCCACGCTCTGCGATGTACTGTTGAACAGCGGTCAAATTGGCGTTGTCGGGTGGCCAGACCTCAGGCAACAAGAGCGGTTGCACTTCTTTGTAGGGCGCGTTCTCAGGCAGGGGTTTTGTGAAATCCTGAAAGTTGCGGTTGATGTCCACGTTTTCATGCGTCACGCGGCGCACATGCGAAAAGCCGTGTGGGTTGAGCGCGTGGATATAAAGCACCGCCACACCACGGGACTTGGCCGCATCGCGCCAGGCGGTGTTTTGCAGGGCGTGGATTTGCACGCCCGAGCCGCAGTAGCCCTCCACGCCGTGGCAGGCGCTGCTGATGATCAGCAGTTGCTTCGCGTCGGGTGCGCCGTCCAGCACCACGTCTATGGCCAGCTCTTCGCCGTCCCGGCCCTTCAAGGGGTGGGTGTTGGAGTCAACGCTCAAGCCTGCGGCTTGGGCGGCGTTCAGGAACTTCTGGCGGGCTTCGGCATAGCTTTTGGAAAAGCCGGTTTGGATGTCGGTCATGTGTGTGTTATCTCAGGCGGTTTGTGTGGGGTTGGCCAACCACTGCGTGGCCAATTCAACCCAGTAGGTGCCGCCCAAGGGGATCAGGTCGTCGTTGAAGTCGTAGCTGGGGTTGTGCAGCGTGCAGGGTCCGCCACCGTGGCCCATCTCGCGGTGGGCGCCGTCGCCGTTGCTGATGAAGACATAAGCGCCTGGCTTGGCCTGCAGCATGTACGAGAAGTCTTCTGCGCCCATGGTGGGTTCTTGTGGCATCACCTGCTCGGCTCCCACGATGCCGCCCATGACTTGGCGGGCAAATTCGGCTTCGGCCGGGCTGTTGATGGTGGGTGGGTAGTTGCGATGGAACTCGAATTCGCATTGCGCGTCAAAGGCCGCACAAATCGACTCGGCCACTTGCTGCATGCGCTTTTCAATCAGGTCCAGCACCTCGATGCTGAAGGTGCGCACCGTGCCCTGCAGTTCGCAGGAATCGGGCACCACGTTGGTGGCTTCGCCCGCGTGGATCATGGTGACCGAGATCACGCCTGCATCCACTGGCTTCTTGTTGCGGGTGATGATGGTCTGGAAACCTTGCACCATCTGGCAGGCGATGGGCACCGGGTCGATGCCGTTGTGCGGCAGCGCGGCGTGGCTGCCTTTGCCACGAACAGTGATCTTGAACTCGTTGCTCGACGCCATCACGGGGCCAGCACTCACGGCAAAGGTGCCCACCGGGGCACCTGGCCAGTTGTGCATCCCGAACACAGCCTGCATGGGGAACTTGTCAAACAAACCGTCCTTGATCATCTCGCGGGCGCCGCCGCCGCCTTCTTCGGCGGGCTGGAAGATCAAATACACCGTGCCATCAAAGTCGCGGTGTTTGGAGAAATGCTTGGCCGCTGCCAGCAACATGGCGGTGTGGCCGTCGTGGCCGCAGGCGTGCATCTTGCCTTGGTGTTTGCTGGCGTGGGCAAAGGTGTTGAACTCTTGCATCGGCAGCGCGTCGATGTCGGCACGCAGACCAATGCCGCGCCCACAAGCGCCGCCGTCGCGACCGTGCACGATGCCCACCACGCCTGTGGTGCCCATGCCGCGGTGAATGGGGATGCCCCAGTCGGTCAGTTGCTGAGCGACCACATCGGCCGTGCGCACTTCTTGGAAGCACAGCTCGGGGTGGGCGTGGATGTCTTTGCGAATGGCCGCGATGCTGGCCGCGTCGGTGAGGATGGAGTCGATGATTTTCATGGGTACAGTCTAGCCACACTTGACCCGGTCTGCCAACACCCCTGTGCACATGGGGGACAAGCAAATCCCTCGTCGAGCTTGTGGTTTGGGCCACAATGACTCTGAACCTTCGTCTCCAGCCAGATCGCCCCTTTGCAAAGCCCCATGACCGACACCCTTTTGGCTCCTCAGACCGTGCGCGGCGCGTGCCCACACGACTGCCCCGACACCTGCGCCCTGCTGACCACGGTGGAAAACGGCCGTGCCACCAAAGTGCAGGGCAACCCGGCGCATGCGCCCACCGATGGCGTGCTGTGCACCAAAGTGTCGCGCTACACCGAGCGCACCTACCACCCCGAACGCTTGCTGCAGCCCCTGCGCCGGGTGGGCCCCAAGGGTTCAGGCCAGTTTGCGCCTGTCAGCTGGGATGAAGCCCTGAACGCCATTGCCGCCCGACTCAAAACCATTGCCGCCCGCGACCCCCAGGCCATCTTGCCCTACAGCTACGCGGGCACCATGGGCTTGGTGCAAAGCGAGTCGATCGCGGCGCGGTTTTTCCATCAGCTGGGCGCATCGCTCCTGGACCGCACGATTTGTGCCTCGGCCGGGGCCGAAGCCCTGACGCAGACTCTGGGCAACAAGGTGGGCATGAAGGTCGAATTTTTTGCCGAATCCAAGCTCATCGTCATCTGGGGCAGCAACTCGATTGGCAGCAATTTGCACTTTTGGCGCATCGCCCAAGAGGCCAAGCGCAACGGCGCCAAGTTGGTGTGCATCGACCCCCGGCGCAGCGAAACGGCCGAAAAATGCCACGAACACATCGCCCTGCGCCCTGGCACCGATGCCGCGCTGTCGCTGGCCCTGATGCACGAGTTGATCGTGCACAACTGGCTGGACCAAGACTACATCGACCGCTACACCCTAGGCTGGGACGATTTGAAGGCCCGAGCCTTGCAATGGTCGCCCGAGCGTGCCGCCGAGGTGTGTGGCGTGCCGGTCGAACAAATCCGCCAACTGGCCCGCGACTGGGGCACCACCCAGCCTGCCGCCATTCGCCTGAACTACGGCATGCAGCGCGTGCGTGGGGGCGGCAACGCGGTGCGGGCGATTGCTTGTTTGCCTGCGCTGACTGGGGCTTGGCGGCACCGTGCGGGCGGTGTGTTGCTCAGCAGCTCGGGGCACTTTCCGGTGCGGCGGGCGGCTTTGCAGCGGCCTGACTTGTTGGGCGAGCGGCGCCCTCGCACCATCAACATGACGACGATTGGCGACGATTTGCTGCGCCCGGCATCGCCCGCATTTGGCCCCCAGATTGAAGCCTTGATCGTCTACAACAGCAACCCGGTGGCCATCGCCCCCGAGTCGGGCAAGGTGGTGCAGGGCTTTGGCCGCGAAGACCTGTTCACCGTGGTGCTGGAGCATTTCCAGACCGACACGGCCGACTATGCCGACTTCATCTTGCCCGCGACCACGCAGCTGGAGCACTGGGACATCCACACCAGCTACGGCCACACCGATGTGCTGCTCAACCGCCCAGCGATTGCGCCTGTGGGTGGTGCACGCACCAACACCGACATCTTTCGGGCGCTGGCCCAGCGCATGGGGTTTGACGATCCCTGTTTTGCCGAGAGCGACGAAAGCCTGTGCCGCAGCGCCATTGGCGATGAAAAAGACTTTGAGCAGTTGCTGGCGCACGGCTTTGCTTCTTTGCCCGTGCCCGATGCACCCTTTGCGCAGGGCGGCTTTCCTACGCCCTCGGGCCGCTGCGAGTTTTTCAGCCAACGCTTGGCCGATCAAGGCCTGGATGGGCTGCCCAACCACCTGCCCAACTACGAGCTGGCCGCGCCCGGTGGCCGCTACCCACTGGCCATGATTTCGCCGCCTGCGCGCAATTTTTTGAATTCCACCTTTGTCAACGTGCAAAGCCTGCGCGACATCGAAGCCGAGCCTGTGCTGGAGATGCATCCCGAGGATGCGGCCCAGCGGGGCATTGCTGACGGTGCGGTGGTCAAAGTGTTCAATGATCGGGGCACTTACCATTGCAAAGCGCGGTTGAACCAGCGGGCACGGCCTGGCGTGGTCAATGGCCTGGGCATTTGGTGGCGCAAGCTCGGCCTGAACGGCACCAATGTCAACGAGCTGACCAGCCAGCACCTGACCGATCTGGGTCGTGCGCCCGTTTTTTACGACTGCCTGGTCGAGGTCGAAGCTGATCCTGCATTCAAGCCAACGGCCCATGCGGCTGCTCACTCAGCGGCCACAGCCAAGGCCTGACCCTTACAAAGACCATTCAAACACCATGCCCGAACTGAATATTGAACGAACACACACCCTGGGACTGGCCGGGGCACGCGCCGTGGCAGAACGCTGGCGCGAACAGGCCGAGCAGGAATGGGGCATGAGCTGCGAATCCGAGCCGGGTGAGGAAGAAGACCGCATGCGTTTTGCCCGCAGCGGCGTGAGCGGTGAGTTGGTCGTGACCGAGACCCGCTTTGATTTGCAGCTGAAACTGGGCTTTTTGCTGGGGGCCTACAGCGGCAAGATCGCGCAAAAAATCAATGCCAATTTGGACGAGTTGCTGGGACCAGTGGCCTGAGGTGTGTGTTCAGACCCTGCCCATGGGTTCGGCACGATCAAGTTGAAGCCTCCATGAGGCTTTTGTCATCCCGGGCGAAGACCCGAGATCCAAAGCGCACCACAGCCCTTTGCAAAGACCGGCAGCGTGCAATGGATCCCGGCTCAAGGCCGGGATGACAAAAAAAGCCGGGATGACAAAAAACCAGGCCGGATCAACAGTTCAAGGCAAATCCTTGTTCACCTCGGCCATGGCGGAATTGCGCGGCCCCACCTGGCCCAGACGGGCTTTGAGCGACTGCGGCTGGCGCGTCAAGATGGCGGCGTAGTTGGTGGTGTTGGAGAGAACCTTCTTGACGTAGTCGCGCGTTTCGTGAAAGGGGATGTTCTCCGCCCAGATGGCTGCCTCCAGCACTGGGCCGTTGCGCCAGTTTCTTGGGCGACTGGGGCCTGCGTTGTAGGCAGCAGTGGCCATGGGCATGGAGCCTTCAAAGTCGTCCAGCACCAGTTTCAGGTAGCCCGTGCCAATGGCCACGTTCACCTCTCGGTCGGTGATCTGGTCCGGCGTGAAGCTGGTCAAGCCGATTTTCTTGGCGGTCCATTTGGCGGTGGCGGGCATGACCTGCATCAGGCCCGATGCACCCACATGCGAGCGGGCGTCCATGACAAAACGGCTTTCTTGGCGGATCAGGCCGTACACATAAGCCGGGTCCAGCCGTATATCTGCAGCGCGGCGCACCACGATCTCGCGCAGCGGCATGGGAAAGCGCTGCTCAAAGTCCATCATCTCCTTGGTGCGCTCGCTGGTGTTGATGCAGCGGTCCCACACTTGGCGTTGGCAAGCCAGGTCGGCCGCAGCCAGCAACTCGCGGTCATTCATGCCACCAGCCGTGTGCAGGTTGGTGCTGTAGTTCCATTCCCGGTTGCCCTCTGGGCGCAGACCGATCTGGATCGCATACAGGGCGCGTTGCAGGCCGGGGTTGATCAGGGCGGCGGCTTTTTCTTGCGGTGTGAGGGCTGTGGGGCGCTCGGGCACGGTGATGGCTTGGCCCAAGTCCTCCAGCGCCAGTTGTTCATAAAACCCTCGCACACCGGCGATTTGGCGCAACAGGCCTTGGCCTTCCTGACGCTGGGCCTCGTTTTGGGCCGTGCTCATCAGGGCACGCGCACGCCAGTAGGTCCAGGTCGGGTCCTTGCGTGCGTCGGCGCTCATGGCCTGGGTGGCGCTCTGCACCTGTGGCCATTGGCCTTGGCGCAAGGCGGCACGCACTTTCCAAGCCAGCAAGTCGTCGTTCAGATCGCTGTCTTTTTGCACTTTGGCAAAGTAACTGGCGGCGTTGTCCTGCAGTTTTTGCGCGGCTTGTTTGCCGATCACGGCCCAGGTCCAGTTGCGCTCTTCTTGGCTAAGCTGAATGGCCCAGCGCTTGTTGAGCAAATCGGCGGCTTCGTCCGGGTCTTTGGCGGCCAGCCTGATCAGGGCCAGCACGGCCAGCTCTTTGCGGCTGCGGGTGATGGCCAAGATGCGCTTGTCCAGGTATTTGGCCGGGTCTGCATGGATCAGGGCCACTTGTTCGGACAGGCGTGGGGCCTCGATGTCGACGGCTGCTTGCGCCGCGCGTGGGCGGTTGGCGTCCATGGCGATGCGGGCCTTGCGCCACAGGTCCAGCGCCTGAATCTGGCGGCCCGAGTGCAGGTGTTCGGCCACATAAGTGCAGCCATCGTCGGCCTCGCGCTGCGCGTACCACAGCCGAAGGGCTTCTTCGGCCACGTCGGCTTTGCTGTTCATGGCTTCGGTGGCCAGGGCGTAGCAGCGCACCTCACGGTCGTCGCGCATGCGAAAGCGTGGGTATTCGGCGGTGAAGGTGGCCCAATCGCGGCGCTTGCCCAACTGCTGCAGCCAGTCGTTGCGCAGGCGGTCTTCGTAGTAGCTGCCAGCGTAGGTGTTCAAAAAACTGCGGATTTCAGAGCTGGGCGCGGTGTCCAAGCGGGCCCGCATGTCCCAATAGGCGGCCAGGGGCTCCAACACATGGCCACGGGCCTGAGGCAGCAGGGCCGAAAGCCGACCCGCATCTTTTTTGCGAAACGCCTGATGCATCTCCAGCAGCACCTCGTCGCCCCGGTTTTGTGCTTGGGCGGGCCAGGCCCACAGGCCTGTCATGGTCATGGCGCTCAGCAATGTCAAAATGCATCTTAATTTCATGGGTCGATTATGGACAAAGCCGAAGCAAAACGCGCCTTGAGAAAAGCCTTGGTGGAAGAAAGGTTGAACCTGCCGGACCGCCTGGCGCGGGCCGAAGCCTTGCAGCGCGTCATGCGCATCTGGTTGTTTGACCGCCCAGACACTGTGATCGGAGCTTACTGGCCCATCAAGGGCGAGTTTGACCCGTTGCCTGCGTTGCACCGCTGGAAAGAAGACGGCGAGCTGCACGGAGAACCACAGCGACGACAAATCGGCTTGCCGGTGGTCAACAAACAGCACAAAACCCTGACCTTCCACACCTGGTACCCGGGTTGCCCCATTGAGGAGGATGCTTACGGCATTCCCAAGCCCAAGGACACCGAAGTCATCGTCCCCACCTTGCTGTTTGTGCCCTGTGTGGGTTACGGCATTGGTGGTTACCGCCTGGGCTATGGCGGTGGCTTTTACGACCGCACCTTGGCCACCTTGCAGCCCAAACCTTTCACCGTGGGCCTGGGCTACACCCACGGCTTTTTGGACGATCTGGAGCCCGAAGACCACGACGAGCCACTGGATGCGATCCTGAACGACAACGGGGTGGTTTGGCCGGTTTGAGGGCCGCCGCCTTTTCAGATCAAAAGTTCGACCTGGCAAGCCCAGTTGAAGCTTGATCACACTTTCAAGTGTTTTCAGGTCTGATTTGTTGAGCGTGCCCAACTGGGTGGTCAGGCGTTCTTTGGCCACTGTGGTCAGTTGATCCGCCATCGCTTTGCTGGTTTGGCCCGCCACGCTCACCACCGCTTCGCTTTTGTAAGAGCCGACCAGTGTTCGAGGTCAGGGGCACGACCTGTAAGCGGTTCAAATGCGTGTTGAACAGGTCATTGCTGACGATCACCGCAGGCCTTGTTTTGCGGATTTCTTCACCTGTGGCAGGATCGAAATCCACCCACCAGACTTCACCGCGACGCACGGCCGACGTCGCCAATCAGGGCTTCACTCCATGCCAAAGCCTCTTGTTCGCGTTCTGTGACTTCGGCCATGGCGCGGTATCCCTGGGCCAGATCGTCGATCACGACGTGGGGCCGTGCCAGAGATTCGAGAAAACTGCTGATCTTGCGGCGGCCGACCACGCGCACCAAACCCTCGTAGACGGCTTCATCCATGGTGATGGTCATTCGTTTTTGCATGGCCACTCCTTATGCATATATGCATAAGGAGTGAACGCAACCCATGTGGTCCGAATAGGGCCTCAAGCTCAGCGCTGATGCGCTTGTGAGCGCACTGGCAAAATGCCCCCATGGCCCGGCCCAAATCATCAACCCACGACATCAAGCGCGATGCGATCCTCGACATCGCCGCTCAATGCTTTGCCCAGCGCAGCTACCCTGCCGCCAGCATGAACGATATCGCCACGGCATGTGGCACCTCCAAGGCGCGGCTGTACCATTATTACGACAGCAAAGAGTCGATTTTGTTTGATTTGCTGGACCGCCACACCCAGCGCCTGTTGGCCGTGATCGCGCAAACTGAAGCCAACGCTCAACGCAAAGACCTGAACGACCGGGCGACGTTGCACGAGTTGGTTCGAGCGTTTTTGCAGGAATACGAAAGCTCGGCCACCCGGCACGCGGCCTTGCTCAACGACACCCAGTTTTTGAGCGACGCGCCCGACTCGGACCTGGGCGGGGCATCCGTGTCACCGCGTGAGTTGATCCTGAACCGCCAGCGCGACATTGTGGCCGCCATGACCCGATTCATGAAACGCGCTTACCCCGAGCGACTGACCCCCACCAACCAAACGGCGCTGACCATGATGCTGCTGGGCATGATCAATTGGACCTTCACCTGGCTGCGCCCGGGCGGGCCAATCAGCTATGCGGCTTTTGCCGATGAAGTCATTGGGATGCTGGAAAAGGGCTTGGGTTGACTGGGCATCGAATTCAACAATCCGTAATGCATTTCGTTTAGGTAAAATTCAACCCTTCACAGACCGGAGAACTTTCCATGTCCAAAGCAGCCACCCAGGCCCCTGCCAAAGCCTTCGCCAGCCAGGCCGACCTGACCGAAAAGAAAATCACTTTCGAGCAACTCAGCCAGCATTGCTGGGCCTATACCGCCGAGGGTGACCCCAACTCGGGTGTGATCATTGGCGACCGATTCATCATGGTCAGCGACGCCACCGCCACCCCGGCCATGGCGCAAGACCTGATCAAGAAGATCCGCACCGTGAGCGACCTGCCGATCAAATATGTGCTGCTGACCCACTACCACGCGGTGCGCGTCCTGGGCGCGTATGCCTACGCCGCCGAAGGCGCGACCGAGATCATCGCCAGCGAAGGCACTTTGGACCTGATCAAGGAGCGCGGCGCACAAGACATGAAAAGCGAGATGGAGCGCTTTCCGCGCCTGTTCCGCGGTGCCGACAGCATCCCGGGCCTGACCTGGCCCACCATGGTGGTCGGCGGTGGCAACCCCACTAAAGGTGAAGTGCCCGGCAAACTCAGCATCAACCTGGGCGGCGTGGTGGTGCAAATTTGGCATCCGGGCCCAGGTCATACCCGTGGCGACACGATTGCTTGGGTGGAAGAAGAAAAAGTGCTGTTCTCAGGCGACTTGGTCGAGTATGAGGCCGGCGTTTACACAGGCGACGCTCAATTGGAAGAATGGCCCGCTACTTTGGAAGCCCTGCGCGCCCTGAAGGCTGATTTCATTGTGCCCGGCCGCGGCGAAGCCATGAAGGGCAATGAGAATGTCAATAAGGCGCTGGACTACACCCAGCGCTGGGTCACCACCTTGTTTCAGGCGGGCAAGGAAGCCGTGGCCGCCAAGATGGACTTGAAAGCGGCCATGGCCCACACCCGCAAGAGCATGGACCCGGTGTTTGGCCATGTGTTCATTTACGAGCACTGCCTGCCCTTTGATGTGACGCGTGCTTATGACGAAGCCAGCGGCATCAAAAACCCCCGCATCTGGACCGCCGAGCGCGACATGGAAATGTGGCAAGCCCTTCAAAGCTGAGCCCTGATGCACTCCCATCAAAAAACCCGCCAAATCACGGCGGGTTTTTTGTGGGCAATGCCAGGCGAATCAGGTCTTCATACCGGGTCATCGATGTGGGTGATCAGGGCCGGTTCAGATCCAGCAGATCCCGCTCATAGGCGCGCAAGCGCCGTGCTGCGCGCACGCGTTGCTCGGGGGTGGCTGTGTTGTGCAATTGAGCCAAGTTCTCACAAGCACGATGCGACAAGGTTTGCACCACGGCGCGTTGCCCGGCATCGGGTGGCTGCAGCCAGCGTTTCCACACGCCCCACAACTGGGCTTCGGCCTGCGCTTGAGACAGGTTGCTTTGCGTGATGCGCTGCAGCGTCGACAGTAAATCTTGCTGGCGGCGCTGGCGGTCACGCCGACCCCATTCAGCCGTCCATGGGGACTGCGCCAATTGTGTCTTGATCAGGGCGGTTTGAGTCGAGCTCAACTCGCCGTAAAACGAGTTGTAGCGACTGAGGGCCCTGTCCAGGCGGCGCTCCATCCGGGCGTCGGTGTCACCTTGGAGCCATTCCTTTTCCCATTCTTCGTTTTGCTGCTCCCAGTGCCTTGCCATGTGGCTGAGCTGGCGCGGCCCAAGAGCCATGGCCACGGGGGCCGCCTGCGCCACCGCCTGGCGCATCAGGGTGTCGAGCCGGACTTGCACCTCATCAATCAAGCGGCACAGCTGCTCGGGCTGCACGGGCCCTGCGCTCAGATCGGCAGTGCGATGCAGCAGCGCCGCATAGCCAGGCAGCTCTTCGCGGCGGTGCCATTGGTAAAGCTTGTCAATCGCCTCTTTGGCTGCAGGTGTTTGGTTACCGCTGAACGAGACTGTGTTGTCGAGCCACCAATACGACAGGGTGGGCAACTGCTGGTAACCGAGCTTGATGGCGCTGCACGCTTGCAAAAGCAACAGGGCTGCGACGGCGAGAAGGGGGCGGATCATTGAAGGCCCTGCAAAATAACCCGCCACTGGATGAACGTACCGGTATTGCCAGGTGCACGATCCTTGACCTGCAGCGTCCAGCGCCCTTGTGTGACCGGATTGAAGCCAGTTGTAGACAACAGATCAAGACTGTGGAGTTGGCCTTGACGAGAGTCACAGGACAAACCCAAATGAGTCGGTAAAGGCAGCGCCAGCGTGGTTGTTGAATTGGGTGGCGCGATTGACCACTCCAAGTCAACAGGGTTGGTGTGGTTCAAGCAAATCTCCAGTTTGGCAGATGAGAGTGATGACAAAGTGCAATTTTGGTTGTCCCAAGTGACTGTGATGCCAATGTTGTTGTTGTCCGGTATCTGCGAACCTGAAAGGGCTGGTCGGCCTGCCCATAAAGTGGTCGAGTCGCAAGTTGCACTGACCAAATTTCGTGAATCCTGTACCGCTGTGCCCCCACAACCAGCAAGCAACAAAGTGCCTGCCAAAACAGCCCTAGGTAACCCAAATCGAAATTGACACATGTTGAAAATGCCCTTTTTGGCGAATCATAGGCCCTATGTGGGGCGGCGATAATTTAACCACGCCCGAAGACCGCCCCCAACCAGTGGCCAACCGAGAAAGAGTGCACCCCATGACCACCCTCCAGTTCCCCATCGACGTCGTCATCATGGCCGCCGGTAAAGGCACCCGCATGAAAAGCCGCCTGCCCAAGGTGCTGCAGCGCCTGGCCGGTGTGCCGTTGGTGCAGCATGTGCTGAACACGGCCGCGCAGCTGAATGCCCGTTCGGCCGTGGTTATCACCGGCCATGGGGCCGACCAGGTGGAACCGGTGGTGCTGGCCCCGGGCCAGGCGCTCACGGTGCAATGCGTGCGCCAGGAGCCGCAGTTGGGCACGGGCCACGCTGTGCAGCAAGCCGTGCCCGTGCTGCTTGACGATGGGGTGGTGGTGGTTTTGTCGGGCGATGTGCCACTGACCGAGGCCGACACCTTGCATGCGTTGATCGCCCAATGCGGCGCAGACAAACTGGCGCTGCTGACCATCGACATGGCCGACCCCACGGGTTATGGCCGCATCGTGCGCGATGGCATCCAGGTGCAAGCCATCGTCGAGCACAAAGACGCCAGCGACGCACAGCGCGACATCCGAGAGGTCTACAGCGGCATCATGGCCGTGCCCGCGCGTCTGCTCAAAACCTGGCTGGCCCGGCTGGACAACCAGAACGCCCAAGGCGAGTACTACTTGACCGACGTGGTCAAGTTCGCTGTGGCCGACGGCGTGCCCGTGGTGGCCCACAAGATTAGCGACGCGTTGCAGGTGGCGGGTGTGAACAGCCCCGTGCAACTGGCCGAGCTGGAGTGCGCTCACCAACACCGCCAAGCGATCCAACTCATGGAGCAAGGTGTGCGCCTGAAAGACCCTGCCCGCTTTGACCTGCGCGGCCAGCTCGATTGCGCGCAAGACGTCGAGATCGACGTGAACTGCATTTTTGAAGGCCGCGTCTCATTGGGCGAAGGCGTGAAGATCGGTGCCAACTGCATCATTGCCAACTGCACCATCGCAGCTGGCGCGGTCATTCACCCCTTCACGCACATCGACGGCGAAAAGCTCGGCGTGTCGGTAGGCGAGGGCGCGTTGATTGGCCCCTTTGCCCGCCTGCGCCCCGGCGCGCAGCTGGGCGCGCAGGTGCACATCGGCAACTTCGTGGAAGTCAAAAATTCCACCCTGGCCGCAGGCGCCAAAGCCAACCATTTGGCCTACTTGGGCGACGCCACCGTGGGCGAGCGGGTGAATTACGGCGCAGGCAGCATCACCGCCAATTACGACGGGGCCAACAAGCACCGCACCGTGATTGAGGCCGATGTGCACATCGGCAGCAACTGCGTGCTGGTTGCCCCCGTCACCATCGGTGCAGGTGGCACCGTGGGCGGGGGCTCCACCATCACCAAGAGCACTGAGCCTGGGGCCTTGAGCGTGGCGCGCGGCAAGCAGGTCAGCATCGCGAACTGGGCGCGGCCAAAGAAGCAGCCCAAAGCCTGAGCTGCCTGTTCAGCGTCCCGTTCAGCGCTGTGTGTCTGACTTTTTCAGGGCAGCCCAGGCCATGCGGTCCACCCAACTTGGGGCAATCAGCTTGAGCCATCGGCCCACATGCCCAATTGGGTTCATGAGCACGTCGCGTTGGCGTCGCTCGGTGCCTTGCAAGATCTTTTGTACGCACACGTTGACGGGCATGGCCTTGTCTTCGCTGAGACCGCTGGTGCCTGCAGGCTGGCCCAGGGCATTGAAGCCACGGCGGCGGATGTCGGTGTCTACCACCCCGGGGTAGGCAATCGTCACCGATACCCCATCACCCATCAATTCGGTGCGCAGCGCTTCCATGAAGCCATTCATCGCAAATTTGCTGGTGCAGTAAGCCGTGCGACCGGGTACACCCACCAGGCCCGCCAGCGACGAAACTGCCACCAGCCGACCGCGTGAGGCTTTAAGGTGCGGCAGCGCGGCATGTGTGCACCAGATGGTGCCCCACAGGTTGACCCGCATGAGCTCTTCGTACCAGCCCAAATGGGCTGCGTCGACATCCTGCAGCAGTGCGTGAGCAGAAATACCGGCGTTGTTGATCAGCGTGTCGATCCGGCCAAACTTCTGCACGGTCTGTGCGATCAGGGCTTCGCAGTCTGCGCGAACGCTGACGTCGGTGGGCACACACAGCACCTGCGCCCCGTGTTGCTGACAGGCAGTGGCCACCGTGTCGAGCTTGGCCGCTTGGCGGGCGGCCAACACCAACGCCACGGCGGCACCTTTTGTTCGGGCCAGCTGGGTGGCCATTTCAGCCCCAATGCCTTCAGATGCGCCCGTGATGATGATCACATTCATGCCAGTTCTCCTTGTGGTGGGCTTGCCGAAGATCGGCACGCCCGGCTTGCCCGGGGATTCTTTCACACCTGTGCTGTTCCCCCGTAACGCTTAAGGCAGCACTGGCCAGGTTGTCGTGAACTTGGCGCGTTTGGTCGCAAAAAACGCTTTCACGTTGCGCACATTGGCGTCTTGGGTGAACAGGGTTTGGCTGATCGCCAAGTAGTGCGGCATGTCGCGCGCCTGCACCACCAGCATGAAGTCGGGGCCAGGCGACACGCGCCAGCACTGCTGCACCGCGTCGTGCGCCACGGCGCGGGCTTCAAAGGCGTCGAGGTGTTCGCTGCCTTGTCGATCCAGAGAGACTTCGACTAATGCGCTCAGGCCGTATCCCAGCGTTGCGCTGAGTTTGTCGCTGCTCAGCACCGCCACCTGGCGCTCAATCCAGCCGCCATCGGTCAGCCGCTTGACACGGCGCAGGCAAGTGGGGGGCGAGACGTTCACCTTTTCGGCCAGCGCCACATTGCTCAGGCTGGCGTCGCGCTGCAAGCTGTCCAGCAGTTGCAGATCGATCGCATCGAGTTCATTGGGTTCCATAAAAGTCATTTTTTTGAAATTAAATTTCAATTTCCTGTATGGATGAAATTATCCTTAAAATTTAATCAATAAATCAAGCTGAAATTTCTTGTCAATCGTTCTAGCATCCTGGACAAACCCTGTTTTGGAGCTTCAACATGTGTGGCATCGTCGGCGCCGTTTCTTCCCGCAACATCGTTCCCATCCTCGTGCAAGGCCTGCAACGGCTCGAGTACCGGGGCTATGACTCCTGCGGCGTGGCCGTGCACGCGGCCAGTTTGAACGGCGGCACGGGCGGTCTGAAGCGCGCCCGCAGCACCTCGCGTGTGGCAGAACTCATGGACCAAGTCGCGGCCGACCACATCGAAGGCGGCACCGGCATTGCCCACACCCGCTGGGCCACACACGGGGCGCCCGCGGTGCACAACGCGCACCCCCACTTCAGCCACGGCACGGGCGCAGCCGACACCAAACCCGGCAAGGTGGCGCTGGTGCACAACGGCATCATTGAAAACCACGAAGAGCTACGGGCCGCACTGCAAGCCAAGGGCTATGTGTTTGCCAGCCAGACCGACACCGAGGTCATCGCCCACTTGGTGGACAGCGTGTACGACGGTGACATTTTTGAAGCCGTCAAAACCGCCATCCGCCAGTTGCACGGCGCGTATGCGATTGCCGTGTTCCACAAAGACGAGCCGCAGCGCGTGATCGGCGCCCGTGCGGGCTCGCCGCTGATTTTGGGCGTGGGCCAAGGCGAAACATTCTTGGCCAGCGACGCGATGGCCTTGGCCGGTGTGACCGACCAAATCGTCTATCTGGAAGAAGGCGACGTGGTCGACATCCAGCTGGGCAAATACTGGGTGGTGGACCGCGATCACAAGGCCGCAACCCGCGCTGTGAAAACCGTGCACGCCCACAGCGGCGCGGCCGAGCTGGGGCCTTATCGCCACTACATGCAAAAAGAAATCTTCGAGCAGCCCCGCGCCATTGCCGACACGCTCGAAGGCGTGGAAGGCATCACCCCCGAGCTGTTTGGCGATGGTGCGTATTCCACCTTCAAGGCCATCGACAACGTGTTGATTCTGGCTTGTGGCACCAGCTATTACAGCGGCTGCGTGGCCAAGTACTGGATTGAGGCCATTGCCAAAGTGCCCTGTGCGGTCGAGATCGCCAGCGAATACCGCTACCGCGAATCGGTGCCCAACCCCAACACACTGATCGTCACCATCACCCAAAGCGGCGAAACTGCCGACACGCTGGCCGCGCTGCGCCACGCGCAAAGTCTGGGCATGACGCACACGCTCACCATCTGCAACGTGTCCACCAGCGCCATGGTGCGCGAGTGCAAGCATGCGTATGTGACCCGCGCCGGGGCCGAGATCGGCGTGGCCTCCACCAAGGCCTTCACCACGCAGCTGGCGGGCTTGTTCTTGCTGACCTTGGCGCTGGCGCAGACCAAAGGCCGCCTGAGTGACGAAGAAGAAGCCGGGCACATCAAAGCCATGCGCCACCTGCCCGCCGCGCTGCAAGCCGTGCTGGCGCTGGAGCCGCAAATCATCGCCTGGTCACAAGAATTTGCCAGCAAAGAAAACGCGTTGTTCTTGGGCCGGGGCACACATTACCCCATCGCCCTCGAAGGCGCACTCAAACTCAAAGAAATCACCTACATCCACGCCGAAGCCTATGCGGCGGGCGAGCTCAAACACGGCCCGCTGGCCCTGGTGACCAGCGCCATGCCCGTAGTGACGGTGGCCCCCAATGACCAGCTGCTCGAAAAGCTGAAAAGCAATATGCAAGAAGTGCGCGCCCGTGGCGGTGTGCTCTATGTGCTGGCCGACGGCGACACCAAGATCGAAAGCAGCGAAGGCGTCAACGTCATCCGCATGCCTGAGCACTACGGCGTGCTCTCACCCATCTTGCACGTCGTGCCGCTGCAGTTGCTCAGCTACCACACCGCTTGTGCGCGGGGGACGGACGTGGACAAACCACGTAACTTGGCGAAGAGCGTGACTGTTGAGTGACATCGAAGTACTGACCTCGCGCGTGCACGGCAAAGGCGTGTTCGCCACGCGCCACATGCCTGCTGGTGAGCGGGTCATTGAGTACGTGGGAGAGATCATCAGCATGGCAGAGGCTGTTCGCCGCCACCCGCATGACGCGAGTAACCCCGACCACACTTTTTACTTTCACCTGGACGATGGGCGGGTGATCGATGCGCTGTATGGTGGCAACGCCTCTAAATGGATCAACCATTCCTGTCGACCCAACTGTGTGCCCGACGAGGATCGAGGCCGCATCTTCATCTTGACGCGCAGGCCCGTGTTCAAGGGTGAAGAGCTGACGTTTGACTATGGTTTGGTGAGTGACGAGCCCATGAGCGAGGCCTTGAAGTCCCGATATGCCTGCCGTTGTGGGGCCAAAAAGTGTCGAGGCACTTTGTTGGCAACGTGAGAGGCGCTGGAAATGGGCCGCTCAAAAGCCCTGACGCTTTTGATCGCGCAGCATGAACAGGTAAAGGCTTTCCACTTTCTCGCGAGCCCAAGGGGTTTTGCGCAAGAACTTCAGGCTGGATTTCACGCTGGGATCGTGCGTGAAGCAGCGAACGGGGATGCGTTGGCCCAGATCGTCCCAGCCGTAAAAGTCGGCCAGTCGGGTGACGATGGCTTCGAGTGTGAGACCGTGCAAAGGGTTGCGTGGCTGTGGTGGACGCAGTGCGGAGGCGGTTTCGGCTTGAGTTTCAATGGGCATGGGCATGGGCACGGGCGGGTGGTCTTCGTCTTGCATGGCCTGATTGTCAAGGCAAAACAGACGATGCCTTGTCTTTCATGCGGCGGGCAGGTTCCATGAGACCGCATGGGCGTGCGCGCACGTACAGACCCAGAGCGAAGCAGGCCTCAGGCCGGGGTTTTGCCAAGAGGTGGTGGTGTTCGAGAAAGAGCACGACGGGGTCGAAGGCGATTCGGCCTCATGCGCCGATGGTTGCTTCCACACGGCGGCCCGGTGGTGAGTTGGTGGCTGAACGCCGTTTACTGGTTAGGCGGTAAGGGTTTCACTGATTTCAGGGATTTCGACACAGCATGCGGTGACCTATGGTGGAGCATCCGGTTGAATTCAAGACGGGTGAGCCGCCCGTGATGTGGTGGTGCAGCCGCTTTTCATTGCAGAAAGATCACATCCCATGAGCATTGAACTGGTGTTGGCCGACCCCCATCCCGTGATGTTGGATGGGCTCGCGCATGACTTTCAGCAGTCGCCTGAATTTTCGGTCAAAGCCTGCGTGGGCAACGGCAACGATGCCTTGGCGGCGGTGCGCAAATACCAGCCCGATATCTTGGTGATGGACTTGTCGCTCACCCAACGCAGTGGACTGTCGTTGATTGAAGAAATTCAGCACCACCAGTTGCCGACCAAAGCCGTGGTGTTCACGGGCGCGCCCATCGGTGAAGTCATGCGCGTCTTCGACATGGGTGTTCCCGGATTGGTGTCCAAGGACAAGGCCAGGCAAGTGCTGGCGCGTTGCATCTACACGGTGCACCAGGGCGACAAGTGGCTCGACCGCGACCTGACCATGAAAACCATGTCCTTGTTGCTCGAGCAGCAAAAGAAAAATACCAAGGCCTCGAGTCTGCTGACGCCGCGCGAAATGATGGTCGCCCGCATGGTCACCGAAGGCTGGCCCAACAAGAGGATCGCCAGCAAACTGTTCATCAGCGAAGGCACAGCGAAGCTGCACTTGCACCACATTTACCAAAAGCTCAACTGCCCAGGTCGCATGTCGCTGCAGCGCTACATGCAGGAAAACGGCTTGGCGTGAACGCCCATGCTGATCAGGCACAACACCCCTGTGAACAAACATTTCCCCTTTGAAGGAGACCCCCATGAGCGACGAAAACCAACGCATTGAAACGGCCTATGTGGAGCACATGAGTGACCATTTCCGACGCGCGTCGGAAGAGCTGCTGAACGCCTACCAGCGCAACAAGGAGGCGGCGCGCCAACACCAGTGCGGGGCCTTCAAGGCCGCATTGCACCACGCCAAACTGTCCCAGCACCACAGCTTCAATGCACACGAACACCTGAAAGAAGCCTTGGGCATTGCCGAGCGCATCGATGCGGTGCAGCCCTCACCGGGTCAGGTTCGCACGCCCTTTGCGCCCTCGGGCTTGCAATGAGCGGGGGCGTGTCCGACTCGCGGTCTGTGTGCTGAATCGAACAGTGGCGGTAGACGATTCTTTTTAAACTGGTATGGCAGGCGTTGCTGTTCGCCGATGCGCTCTGTCTGGCGCGATGTGGGGCTGGCATGGCTGCAAAAGTGATAAGGATGGTTGACCGCATGCAAGGAGCATTGATATGTCGATTCGCGTTTTGTTGTCTTCCAAACACAAGGTGGTGTCCGAGGGCATTGCCGCTGTGTTGCGCACGCACCCGGACCTCCAAGTGGTGGGCATGGCCGAGACCGATGAAAAAACACTAGCTCTGTGCAGCGAGATGTCGCCACATGTGGTGCTGCTGGGCATGCACAACAACAACCAACAGGAATTGGTCCTCATGCACGCTTTGGCCACTCACCGAAGCGGTCCGCAGATCGTGGCTTTTTCGGGTGATTCGGACCGCCACGCGATCATCGAAATTCTGGACGCCGGGGCCAAAGGCTATGTGGCGACCACCAGCAGCATCGATGAATTGATCGCTGCCATACGCGCTTGCGCAGCGGGCCGGGTGTACCTGTGCCAGACGGCGGCGAGTGAGATGATGGCTTCGGTGCGCAAGTTCCGCGCTGGTGACGGTTGGGTGCGCGGCGCATTGGGCGGACGCGAGGAGCAGGTGCTGCGCCTGATTGCCGATGGTTTTTCTTCCAAAGAAATTGCCCGCAACCTGCAGATTGCGCCCAGCACGGTGGAGGTGCACCGGCGCAACATCATGCGCAAGGTGGGCCTGCACAAAGTGGCTGACCTGACGCGGTACGCCATTCGCAATCAGATGGTTTCGGTGTAAAGCCTGGCGGCAGCAGCCAGGTTCAGGTCCGCTCGCCAGCCCGCATCAGCGCCGGCACATCCAGAATGTGCAGCTGGCCACGGTGGTAGTTCAGCAGGCCCTGTTCACGCAATTCACCAGCAGCCAAAGTGATGCTCACACGCCGCACACCCAGCATGTGCGCCAGGTGTTCGTGGGTCAGGTGCAAATCGGTCGTGCACGCCTTTTGAGCCGACAGCACCAACCAAGCGGCCAAGCGGGCGCGGATGTCCAAGGTCTGGGTGCAGGCGGCCACGGTGGCCACATGTGTGACCAGTTGCCAAAGATGGCGTGCAATCACGATCAGCAAGGCGGGGTGCTGCAGCGCCAGATCGCGCAGGGTGATCGCAGAGATGGCCCAAGCCGGCCCGCCGGTCTGCACGCGCAGCTTCAAGCTTGCAGGTGGTGTGGCTTGTGGGTCATGCGCCACATGCCCAAGACCTGCTGCATCGTCTGCGCCCAGCAAGCCCACCGCCAGGCTTTTGTGGCCAGGCTCTTCCACCACCAAGGCCACGGTCGCACCACTCAAAAAGTAAACCTTAGGGGGTATGTCTTGATGCCCCAACAGTTCGCCAGCCTTGAGGGTGACAAGCTCGCACGCTGCCAGCAGCAAGGTTTGCACCTCTGAGGGCAGTTGCTTGAAAAGTCCGTTGTGAGTGAGGTTCACCAAAAGCACCCAAGCTCAGCGAGCAGGCTGTTTTGCGCAGACAAAGACTGAAAAAATTGTCGAAAGCATGAGCAGGTGGGCAAGCAGTGCGCGTGGGTAAAACCACTATTGAATGCGCAGAGCGCTCACTTGACTGTTCGCTGCAGAACAAAAAAACCATCTTCCAACCACTCGGCTTCAATTTGCGCAGATCAATGCCCGTGCCAAAGATTCGGCCACCTTGATGCCGTCCACCCCCGCCGACAAAATGCCCCCCGCGTAACTGGCGCCTTCGCCCGCCGGGTACAGGCCTTGGGTGTTGGTGCTTTGGTGGTCCTCGCCGCGCGGGATGCGCAGGGGCGATGAGGTGCGCGTTTCCACTCCGGTCATCACCGCATCGGCCATGTCGTAGCCTTTGATCTTGCGGCCAAAAACCGGCAGCGCCTCGCGCATGGCGGCCACCGCGTAGTCCGGCAACACATCGGCCAGATCGACCAGCTTCACGCCGGGTTTGTAAGAGGGCTGCACGCTGCCCCAAGTGGTGGACGGGCGTTGCGCCAAAAAGTCGCCCACCAGTTGCCCGGGCGCTTCGTAGTTGCTCCCACCCACTTCAAAAGCGCGGGTTTCGAGTTGGCGCTGCAGCACGATGCCTGCCAGCGGGTGCGGCACAGGGGGCTGTTGCGCGGCCATGGCGTGGGCTTCTTGCGCCAACTGCGCACCGTCTTGCACGCCAAAAGCGGCTTGCCAGGCGGCGGTGTCGATGGGGTAGTCAGGCGGGTCGATGGCCACCACCATGCCCGCGTTGGCATTGCGCTCGTTGCGCGAGTACTGGCTCATGCCGTTGGTGACCACGCGGCCCGGCTCGCTGGTCGCAGCCACCACGGTGCCGCCGGGGCACATGCAAAAGCTGTAGACGGCGCGGCCGTTTTGCGCGTGGTGCACCAGCTTGTAATCGGCTGCACCCAGCAGCGGGTGGCCCGCGTGGCGCCCCCAGCGGGCCTGGTCGATCACGCTTTGCGGGTGCTCGATGCGCACACCAATCGAAAACGCCTTGGCCTGCATGGCCACGCCACGGCGGTGCAGCATGACAAAGGTGTCGCGCGAGCTGTGGCCCAGGGCCATGACCGCATGGCGCGTGTGCAGGGTCTGGCTATGGCCCGTGC
The DNA here is from genome assembly GCA_027486495.1 of Comamonadaceae bacterium. Classification (GTDB taxonomy): domain Bacteria; phylum Pseudomonadota; class Gammaproteobacteria; order Burkholderiales; family Burkholderiaceae_C; genus Limnohabitans_A. The sequence continues at coordinate 29,798 of JAIXOZ010000011.1, forward strand.
GCAGGTCTTGCACCTGCAAGCCGGTGAGCTGCTGGCCATCTGCGGTGGGGGCGAGCAGCACATCGCTCACGCGCTGCTCAAAGCGGATCTCACCGCCCATCGCGATGATTTGCTCGCGGATGTGCTCGACCACCTTGACCAGCTTGAAGGTACCGATGTGCGGGTGCGCGGCGTACAGGATGTCGGCAGGCGCACCGGCCTTGACGAACTCGTCCATCACCTTGCGGCCCAGGTGGCGCGGGTCCTTGATCTGGCTGTAGAGCTTGCCGTCAGAAAAGGTGCCTGCGCCGCCTTCGCCAAACTGCACATTGCTCTCGGGGTTGAGTACCTTTTTGCGCCACAGGCCCCAGGTGTCTTTGGTGCGTTCGCGCACGGGCTTGCCGCGCTCCAGCACGATGGGCCGAAAACCCATTTGCGCCAGCGCCAAGGCGGCGAACATGCCGCAGGGCCCAAAGCCCACCACCACCGGCCGCTCGCCTTGCACGGTGCCAAAACTGGCCGGGGCCTGGCAGGGTGGGTGCCACGCCATGTCGGGCGTGGCTTGGATGTGCGGGTTTTTCTCGAACTTGTGCAGCAAGGCGGCTTCGTTCTGTGCGTCGGCGAGCGACAGGTCCACGATGTAGACCGCCAGCAAGTCGGCCTTGCGGGCGTCAAAGCTGCGTTTGAAGACGTTGAGTGCAGCAATGTCGGCGGCGCTGATGCCCAGTGTCTGGGCCGCCATTTGACACAGCGCTTCGATGGGGTGCGGCGTGGGCAGCCGGTCTTCGTCGGTTTCGGACGGCGCATCGGCGGCGCGGCGCACGTCGATCGGCAGGGCCGACAAGGGGAGTTTGAGTTCTGAAATCCGGATCATGGCAACATCTGTGGCTTGTGGTTATCAAGCAAGGGACCTATTTTACCGACGGGTCACCCGGCCATTGAACGTCGGGGGCCAGTCTTGTGGGACATGCAGCCCCAATGAAAAAAGGCTTGTTTGACCATCATGGCTTGAGCATCCAAAAGGCTGGGGTGCATGGGGGCCGCATTGACTTTGACCCATGCACCTTCGTGCCACCAAAGCTTGGCAAAGGGGCCAAGCTCGACACGATTCAGGGGGCGGGTGCTAGGCCGGTGTGCTCATGTTCAGCTGCAGGCGCTCACGCTCGATGACGCGGGCCACGGCGGGTTCTGCGGCCACTTTTTGCACAAAGGCCCACAACGCCGGATGCGCCTCGGGAGCAATGCCCGCGATGGTGCCCCAGCGGGTGAGCGTGAGGCTGTAGGCGTCCAGAGGCCCCAAGCGGTCACCGCTGAGCCAAGCCTGACCTTTGGCTGCTGCAGCTTGGACCAAAGCCTGCAACTCCCCCAGCATGCCGCGAAACAGCAGGGTGTTGTAGGGCTTGAGGGCTGCTTGCACTTCGGGCAAGTCGGTGAACTTTTGCGGCATGAAAATGTGCGTAAAAGTCGGGTGCACGGTGTTGTTCATCCAGGCCAATGTGGACAGCGCCTTGGCACGGGCCATGGGCTCTGCCGGCAAGAACCCGGCTTGTGGAAACAATTGGTCTAGGTGCAAAACAATGGCCATGATTTGGGTCACTGGCTGCCCGTCACTCACCAACACGGGCACTTGGCCACGCGGGTTGATGGCTTTGTAATCGTCGCTGTTTTGCTCGCCTTTGTGCAGCTTGACCATGCTTGCCTCAAAGGGCGCACCGCTCATTTCCAACAGCACATGGGGCACAAACGAACAGGCACCGGGGGCAAAATAAAGTTTCAAGCTCATGACATGATTCCAATGAAAAGGGGTTATTGGGTAGTGGCTGACGGCGGTGCTGGCGCGCTGGGCGCAGCACCATTGTTGCCCATGGCCTCGGGCTGCGCAGGGTTGGTGGTGGCGGCACCGGGGGCCGTTGGCCGTTCGGCTTTTGGCGGCACCTCAAACTTCAATGCCTCGGGCTTGATTTGCTGCTGCAGGCGTTCGGGTTCACGGTGCTGGTTGGGGCCATGGCCCCAGCGCGCAAAAGCGTCCCACTGCCACGCCAGCACAGCGGCATTGAGCGCCAGCAAAATGGCCAACCCGTATTTCAACATCTTGCAAGGTTCCGTCAGATCAAGGGGCGAACGCTGATCTCGGCGCTGTGGATGTCCTGCACGCCAAGCTCGTTTTGCAATCGTAACGCACCCCCGGGGCCCACCCCCAGGGCCACGCCTTGCTGGCCATCGCTGGTATGCACGCGCCTGCCTTGCAGCACGTCACGCGCTGCAAATCGGCTTTGCAGCGGCGCAAAACCGCTGGCTTCAAAAGCTTTCAGGGTCTGAATCAGGGGCCATGCCACCCGCGCCAATGCAGCGGGTGCCGTGAGCTCGGGCAGCAACTCGTTCAGGGCCCCTGGTGGGGTATTCAGGCCGTCGGAGGTCCGGGGCCGGATGTTCAGGCCCACGCCCACCACCACCTGGCTGCGCCCGCCCATGCTGGCCGCTTCGACCAAAATACCGCCCAATTTGCGGTCCTGAAACCACAGATCATTGGGCCATTTCAGTCCCACATCGGGGTGCAGGCTCTCGGCCAGGCTCAAACCCACGGCCAGACTCAAGCCAGACCAGTCGGCAGGCGACAGCGGCAAGCTGAGGGAAAAGGTGAGGGAGTCGCCCGGCCCGCTTTGCCACACCCGGCCCATGCGTCCACGACCTGCGGTCTGCCGCTCAGCCACCAGCAAGGTCGGCTCGTGCTGGCCTGCTCGGGCCCGACGCATGAGCTCGCTGTTGCTCGAATCGATCTCGGGCAGCACCTCAACGGTGAAGTCGGGCAACAGGGGAAACACCTGTTCCCAAATTGCTTCAGCAGGCCAAGGGGTGATCATCCGAGGGAAAGTGGCTTCAGGCCATCAAGGTCAGCGCTTTTGGGCCGACTTTTTGGGCTTTTCATCTTTGGCGGGCTTGGCCGCCTTTTTGTCCTTCAAAGGCTGGGCCGCTTTGGACTTGGCCTCAGATTTGGCCTTGTCTTTTGACTTGGCCTTTTTTTGCTTGGGCGTCTTGGGCGTGTCTTTGCGCTCTTTGGGCGATAGCAAGGTGCCACGGCAGCTCTTGGCGCCGCACCAGCAGGGGTATTCGGCCTTGAGCTTCTTGGTGTAGGGCTCGTCGATGATCAGGCCGTAGTCGTAATTGAGCTCTTCACCCGCAGCAATGTTGCGGATGGCTTTGATGAAGATGCGGTCGTTTTCTTCGTCGGCTTCGCAGTTGGGGTCGCAGCTGTGGTTGATCCAGCGCGAAGAATTGCCGCCGTACAAGGCATCGATCACCCGGTCTTCGTTCACATGGAAGTAAAACGTGTGGTTCGGGTCTTCGGGGTCGTGTGGGTGGCGGTCTTGCGCCTCGTCCCAGCTGATGACCTCGCCTACATACTCGATCAGGGTCTCGCCTTCGGCGATGTCTTGCAGGGCAAACACACCCTTGCCATGCACACCGGAGCGGCGCACTTGGATGCGCTTGCCAGATGGGGCGGGCGTTTTGCGGTGGGAGGGGGAAACAGGTGTTTTGGCCACGGCGTTTAAAAATTTGTTATGGTGAATTCATGTGGGCGTGCGCGTGAGCGCGTGCCCGAGCGCGTGCGCACACGCGAGACAACGGATTGTAATGACATGAAAACCCTGGTAATTGCAGAGAAGCCTTCGGTGGCTCAAGACATCGTCAAAGCCTTGACCCCGACCTCGGGCAAGTTCGAGAAACACGACGACCACTTTGAGAACGACAAATATGTGGTGACCAGCGCCGTGGGCCACCTGGTGGAGATCCAGGCCCCCGAGCAATACGACGTCAAACGCGGCAAATGGAGCTTTGCCAACTTGCCTGTGATTCCGCCGCACTTTGACTTGAAGCCGGTGGACAAAACCAAGAGCCGCTTGACGGCTGTGGTCAGGCAGGCCAAGCGCAAGGACGTGAACGCCCTCATCAACGCCTGCGACGCGGGTCGTGAGGGCGAATTGATCTTCCGTTTGATCGAGCAGTACGCCGGGGGCACCAAGAGTCTGGACAAGCCCGTACAGCGCCTGTGGCTGCAGTCCATGACACCGCAAGCCATACGCGATGGCTTTGACAACCTGCGCACCAACACCCAGATGCAGGGCCTGGCAGACGCCGCCCGCAGCCGCTCGGAGGCCGATTGGCTGGTGGGCATCAACGGCACCCGCGCCATGACCGCGTTCAACTCCCGCGATGGCGGTTTTTTCTTGACCACCGTGGGCCGGGTGCAAACCCCCACGCTGGCCGTGGTGGTCGAGCGCGAAGAGCAAATCCGCAAGTTCGTGAGCCGTGACTACTGGGAAATCCACGCCGAGTTCGCCGCCGCCGCCGGTACCTACCCCGGCAAGTGGTTCGACCCGGCTTGGAAGAAAGAAGAAGACGCCGAAAAGAAAGCCGACCGGAAGTGGACCGCTGCCGAGGCCCAAGCCATTGTGCAGGCGGTGCGCGGCAAGACCGCCAGCGTGACGGAAGAGGCCACCCCCACCACACAAGCCAGCCCCGGCCTGTTTGACCTGACCAGCCTGCAGCGCGAGGCCAACGGCAAGTTCGGTTTCTCGGCCAAGACCACGCTGGCCCTGGCCCAAAGCCTGTACGAACGCCACAAGGCCCTGACCTACCCGCGTACCGATTCGCGCCACCTGCCCGAAGACTACGTGCCCGTGGCCAAGCAAACCTTTGAAATGCTGGCCGACAGCGGCATGCGCCACCTGGCCCCGCACGCGCTCACCGCGCTGAACAACAACTACGTGCGCAAAATCCCGCGCGTGTTCGACAACAAAAAGGTCTCGGACCACTTCGCCATCATCCCCACGTTGCAAGCGCCCAGCGGCTTGTCCGAGGCCGAGCAAAAGCTCTATGACCTGGTGGTGCGCCGCTTCATGGCGGTGTTCTTCCCCAGCGCCGAGTACCAAGTGACCACCCGCATCAGCGTGGCCGCAGGCCACAGCTTCAAGACCGTGGGCAAGGTGCTGGTCAAGCCGGGATGGCTCGCCATTTACGGCAAAGAAGCCGCGGCCGAAGTCGAAGACGCGAAAGACGGTGACAAAGGCCAGAACCTGGTGCCTGTGCAACCGGGCGAACAGGTGGGCGTGGAATCGGTCGAAGCCAAGGGCCTCAAGACCCGCCCGCCAGCCCGCTATTCAGAAGCCACGCTGCTGGGTGCCATGGAAGGCGCGGGCAAGATGGTCGACGACGACGAGCTGCGTGAAGCCATGCAGGAAAAAGGGCTGGGCACGCCCGCCACGCGCGCGGCCATCATCGAAGGCCTGCTGAATGAAAAATACATGCTGCGCGAAGGCCGCGAGATCATCCCCACGGCCAAAGCTTTCCAGCTCATGACGCTGCTGCGCGGCTTGCAGGTGGAAGAACTGTCCAAGCCCGAGCTGACGGGTGAATGGGAGTACAAGCTCGCGCAAATGGAGCAAGGCAAGCTCAGCCGCGCCACCTTCATGGCCGAAATCGCGGCCATGACCGAGCACATCGTCAAGAAGGCCAAGGAATACGACCGCGACACCGTGCCCGGTGACTACGCCACGGTGACCACGCCCTGCCCCAATTGCGGTGGTGTCGTGAAAGAAAACTACCGCAGGTACACCTGCACGGGCGCAGACGGCGCAAGCGACGGCTGCGGCTTCTCGTTTGGCAAGTCGCCTGCGGGTCGTACCTTTGAACAAGCCGAAGTCGAGCAGTTCATGCGCGACAAGAAAATTGGCCCGCTGGAGGGCTTTCGCTCTAAAGCCGGCTGGCCTTTTGTGGCCGAAATGGCGCTCAAGTACAACGAAGAAGAAAAAAACTGGAAGCTCGAATTCGACTTCGGTGACGACAAGAAAAACGAAGAGAGTGGCGAAATCGTCGAGTTCACCGACGAGGCGCTCGGCGCATGCCCCAAGTGCGGCAGCCCGGTGCACGAGCACGGCAGCAACTACCTGTGCAGCAAGGCCGTGCCCACGAACGAACAACCCACACCGAGTTGCGACTTCAAGACCGGCAAACTCATCTTGCAGCAACCGGTGGAGCGCGAGCAGGTCGTCAAGTTACTGACCAGCGGCAAAACCGACGTGCTCGACAAGTTCGTCAGCAACCGCACCCGCCGCAGTTTCAAGGCCATGCTGGCGTGGAACCCCGAAGAGGGCAAGGTGACGTTTGAGTTTGAGCCACGCGAAGGCGGCAAGAAATACCCACCACGCAAGAGCGCTGCGACCAAGACCCCGTTTGGCAAAGCTGCGGCAAAAAAGACCACGGCCAAGACGGCTGCAGCCAAAACCGCCAAGGCCCCAGCCGCCAAAAAAGCCGCCAAGCCCGCGGCCGAGAAAGCCCCACGCAAAGCCGCTGTGGGCACACTCAAGCCCAGCCCGGCATTGATGGCCGTGATTGGTGACGGCACCTACGCTCGCACCGAAGTGGTCAAAAAAATCTGGGACTACATCAAGGCCAACAACCTGCAAGACCCGTCTGACAAGCGCTCCATCAAGGCCGATGGCAAGCTGCAAGCGGTGTTTGGCAAGGACAGCGCCACGATGTTTGAGCTGGCCGGGATCATCGGCAAGCACCTGAGTTGAATTTGCTTGGCACCCAAAGCGTTGGGGACCGACGCTTTGCAAGGGCTCAACTTGTTGGTGATTTTGCGCCACGCCCGACGCTTGCCCTAGGCTTTCCGGCAAGAGCTGCTTTCGGCGCTTGATTCCGACTGCAAAGTTACAAACCAATACAAATAAATGTTAAAAAATTAGAACTATTAATTTATTTAAAGGTGAATTCTTTGTGAGAATGGCCCCTCATCCATCAGCTTGGTCAGGGTTCATTCAATGCTCAACGTCAACATCATCAACGCCAAAAGCACTCAAAAAGTAGAAGTCAAGCCAGGTCAGCCGGTCAATCTGAAGGTTGATGCCAACACCCGCTTTGAACTCGTCGATCCGGCAAGCGGCAAGGCCCCCA